>VAZV01000168.1 GCA_005884765.1 Alphaproteobacteria bacterium | reverse complement strand
GCTCTTCGCGGGGGGAGGGTTGGGGTGAGGGCTGCCATCCGCAAATACCGAGAAAGCGACGTACGCGGAACCTCCCCCTCACCCGCCGCAAAGAAGCGGCGACCTCTCCCCGCAAGCGGGGCGAGGTAAGAAAGAACTCACACGGCGCGTCTCAACTCGTCGACGAGGTCGGTCCTCTCCCAGGAGAAGCCGCCATCCTTCTCGGCCGCGCGGCCGAAATGGCCATAGGCGGCGGTGCGGCGATAGATCGGCCGGTTGAGTTTGAGCGAGCGGCGGATATTGGTCGGCGTCAGGCGGAACAGTTCCGGCAGCACTTTCTCAAGCTTCTTCTCATCGACCTTGCCGGTGCCGTGGGTGTCGACCAACAGCGACATCGGATCGGCGACACCGATCGCATAGGCGACCTGGATGGTGCAGCGTTCGGCAAGGCCTGCCGCCACCACGTTCTTGGCGAGGTAGCGCGCAGCATAGGCGGCCGAACGGTCGACCTTGGTCGGGTCCTTGCCGGAAAAAGCGCCACCGCCATGCGGGGCGTAGCCGCCATAGGTGTCAACGATGATCTTGCGGCCGGTGAGACCGCAGTCGCCGTCGGGACCACCGACCACGAAATTGCCGGTCGGGTTGACCAGGAAGTCGGATGGCCGCTGCGGCATCCAGCCCTTTGGCAGCGCGGATTCGACCGCGGTCGAGATCATGTCCTTGATCAGGCCCGGCGTGTACTTCTTGTTGTTGCGGCTTTTCTCGTTGTGCTGGGTCGAGACCACGACCTTGGTGCAGCCGGTCGGCTTGCCCTCGACATATTTCACCGTCACCTGGCTCTTGGCATCGGGTTGCAAATCGGCGAGCTGGCCGTTGCGGCGTTTTTCGGCCAGCACCTTGAGGATCTTGTGGGCGAAATAGATCGGCGCCGGCATGTAGGAGCCCTTCTCATACACCTCGCTCTCGGTGCAGGCGTAGCCGAACATCATGCCCTGGTCGCCCGCGCCTTCCTCGTCACCGCTCTTCTTTTTCTTGGCATCGACGCCCATGGCGATGTCGGGCGATTGGCCGTGCAGCAGCACTTCGACGTCGGCGCCGTGATAGGAGAAGCCGTTCTGGTCGTAGCCGATATCCTTCACCACGTTGCGTGCGATCTCGCTGATCAATTCGCGGTCGACCACAGACTTGCCGTGGATGGTGCGGAACAACTGGCCCCTGCCCTCGCCCGCGATCACGATCTTGTTGGTCGTGCACAGCGTCTCGCAGCCCAGACGGGTGTTGACCAGGCTGTCGTCGGCGATGCCGAGCTTGACGTCCTTCTCGATGAAGGCGTCGAGGATCGCATCGGAAATCTGGTCCGAAACCTTGTCCGGATGGCCCTCGGAAACCGATTCTGAAGTGAACAGATAAGACGCGCGCATCAAGCAACCCCTTTTCCGCCTGTGACCAGCGGTCGTTTCGAATGTGTCCTGAAATGTCAGTCGCGACGGCGCGAGATGACGTAGGATTCGTCGTAGAACCAAAGCCCGTTATGCTTGCGCAGAACCTCTCTGGCAGCATCGAGGTAACGGCCGCCTTGCGTCATTTCCGTCAACCGGTCGTCCTCGATCTGGGCGACATACACTGCCGCGTTCCAAGCTGCAAAGGCCGTGGAAGTTCCGATCGAGCCGGTGACCTCGTTGGGCAGCGCTTCCATATCATAGCGGAAGATCGAACGGTTATCGGCATAAGCGTTAAGATTAAGATCGCGCCCGGCCGATCCGAGCTCGTATTTCACCGCGCGCAATAGCTCATGACGGCTCACCGAGAAAGGATTTTCTCCAGGCCAGATCGCCTGGATAATCTCCATGCCCGGATCCTGCCCATGGGAGTGAATCCCAATCAGCCGGCCCCCGGCCCGCAAGGCGCGGCCTAACGGCGCAATGATCCGTTTGGCCCGGAAATTCACAGAAGATTTGGCCCGATAGGGCTGGGAAGCGATGACCAGGTCGAAATTGGCCTCGGAACGGCCGGCCCGGGGGATGATCTGGTCGAGCAGGAACCTCTGGTCCTCCCGGTAGATCACCAGCGCCACCGGCCGCTCATAGAGCGGCATCCCGGTGCGGGGGCTGACGCTGGCCCGCCAGTTCTGTTCTAAAAACGGCCTCAGATCGGCGATCTGGACCTCGAATTCACCCGACGAGGCCCCGCGTAGCGGCACCTCATGCCAGATCATGCCGGCCGCCGCCGCGGGCGAGGCCGGCGTCAGCCAAGGCGCCTCGGCATAGTGCATGTTGGTGAGGACAAAAACGGTCGCCGGGTGCTCGAACAGACGGTCCGGCACCTTTTCGAGCGTCAGCCGGACGTCCTCCAGGCTCAATTCCTTGCCGGCGATATAGAACGGCATATGGGGGAAGCGGACGTGCATCGAGCGCATCACCCGCGCCAGCACCGTGCCGTCGCCGACACCGGCGTCGAATACCCTTAAAGCCGGCGGACGGGGATGGATGGCGGACAACTCCAGCGCCACGCGATCGGCGATCACCCGCTTCTCGCTGCAGGTGTGGACGAACAAGAGGTATTTCTGGCGGTTCTCGAAGAAGCGGAAATTGCTCCTGGGGTCGCGCTTCTCGGGCGGGACCACCAGGCCACGCGGCGGGGCCACACCGCCGGGCGTCGAGGTTGCGATATAGGCCTGGATGCGGTCGAGCGTATCGATGGTGATGCGCTTGCCCTCGCGCAAGCGATGCACCAGCTTGCCGTCGTTCACCGCGCGCCGGCCGAATGTCGATTCCGCCATGTCGGCCTGGCGGCAGAATTCCGAAATCTGGCTCAGAATCTGGTCATTTTTCATCGCGTGATGGGCTTGGGACAGCCGTGGGCAGGAGCGGATCGGACGGATGTCCTACCACCATCTGCCCAACGGGGGAATGCGGCGGTGCGCCCTCGCGTGCGGCGCGACCGTGCGCGCCGAAGTCGTCGCCATGACAAGAACAGGCAGGCATCGTGGTCGAAACTCGTCGCGGCTCGGGGAAGTTTGTCTCGCGGAGAAAGTGACGCTCGCTGAAGCCGTCATTGCGAGCGGAGCGAAGCAATCCAGAAATTCGACCGCGGAGGCAACCTGGATTGCTTCGTCGCTATCGCTCCTCGCAATGACGTCTACTTCTTCCCCCACACCTCGTTGGCCACATCGACCGCGAGTTTCAGCTTCGCCCACTGCTCTTCCTCACTGAGGAGGTTGCCTTCTTCCGTCGAGGCGAAGCCGCATTGCGGCGATACTGCGAGCTGTTCCAGCGGCACGAATTTGGCCGCCTCCTCTAGCCGCCGCTTGACGTCATCCTTGTTCTCGAGCTCGCCGAACTTCGAGGTGATGACGCCGACCACCACGACCTTGTTGCCGTGCGGCAGGAAGCGCAGCGGCTCGAAGCCGCCGGCGCGGTCGGAATCATATTCGAGGAAGTAGCCGTCGTAATTGGTGCCCCCGAGCATGGTTTCCGCCACCGGCTCGTAGCCGCCCGACGAAATCCAGGTGGAGCGGAAATTGCCGCGGCAGACATGGGTCGTGATCACCATGTCGGCGGGCCGTTCCGATATCGCGTAGTTGATGATGCGGGCGTAGATCTCCTGCAGGCCGTCGGGATTGTCGCCGCGCTCGCGCGCTTTCTGCAATTCCTCCTGCGAGCAGAGGTAGGCCCAGACCGTGTCGTCGAATTGCAGGTAGCGGCAGCCGGCGTCGTAAAATGCCTTCACCGCCTTGCGATAGGTCTTCGCGAGATCCTCGTAGAAGGCGTCGAGGTCGGGATAGACATCTTTCGAGATCGACTTGCGGCCGCCGCGGAAATGCAGCACAGCGGGCGACGGGATCGTCATCTTCGGCGCGACATGGGCGATGTCGGCGTGTTTTTTCAAGAACTTGAAATGATCGAGCATCGGATGATCGGCCGGGAAGTCGAGCTTGCCGATCACGCGCACCGCGTCATGCCGGGTCTCGACGCCCGCGAACTTGATGCCCGTCTCAGGGTGAAACAATTCGCAGCCCGTCAACTTCGCGAGAAAGTCAAAGTGCCACCAGGAACGGCGGAATTCGCCGTCGGTCGCGAGCTTCAAACCGATCGATGCCTGCTTGTGCACGACCTTTTCGATCTCGAGGTCTTCGGCCTTGCGCAAATCCTCCGCGGATATCTCGCCCTTCTCGAGCTTGGCCCGCGCTTCCTTGATGCGCTGTGGCCGCAACAAGCTACCGACCTCGTCGGCACGGAATGGGGGTTTGATTCTCTGCATGGTCTTCAACTCCCGAATTTTCTTAATGCGCCGCGGCACCGGCAACGCCGAGATAGCGCTCGAGCACCGCGGGATCGGCTTTCAGGGCGCTGCTTGCCGCATCATGCACGATCGCACCGCGCTCCAATATCACAACGCGGTCCGCCAGCCCCAGAATCTTTTGTGCATTCTGCTCGACGATGATGGCGCAGATGCCGCCCGAGCGGGTGATGGTCCCAAGCGCTACCAGCAATTCCTCGACGATGATCGGAGCTAACCCCTCGGTCGGTTCGTCCAATAGCAGCACTTTCGGATTGAGTGTGAGTGCCCGCCCGATCGCCAGCATCTGCTGTTCGCCGCCGGAAAGCTGGTTGCCGAAATGGTGACGCCGCTCCTGCAGGCGCGGAAACATCTGGTAGACCCTGGCGAGCGTCCACGGCCCCGGCTGCGCCACCGCCGTCATATTCTCCTCAACCGTCAGCGAGCGGAAAATGTTGCGCTCCTGCGGCACCCAGCCGATACCGGCGCGCGCGCGCTGGTCCGGCCGCATTGTCGTGATGTCAGCATCGGCAAGCGCGAGCGTGCCGCTGAAGCGGCGGGTGATGCCGACAATCGAATTGATCAGCGTGGTCTTGCCGGTGCCGTTGCGTCCGAGCAGCGCCAGCACCTCGCCATCGGCAAGCCGCAGCGACATGTCGGACAGCACCACCGCCTCGCCATAGCCCGCGCGCAGGCCTTCGATCGCGAGCAGATCAGGCATCGGCGCCCTCGCCGAGATAGACCGCTTTGACCTGCGGGTCGCGCGCCACTTGTTCCGGTGGTCCCTCGACCAGCATGGCGCCGTTGACCAATACCGAAATGCGGTCGGCAAACGAAAACACCAGGTCCATGTCGTGCTCGATCAGGAGCACGGTGACGTCGCGCGGCAGGGCCGCCACCGCCGCCAGAATGTCGTGGCGCTCACTTTCGGGCACGCCGGCGGCGGGTTCATCGAGCAGCAAGACGCGCGGGCGGGCGGCGATCGCGACCGCGATCTCCAAAAGTCGCTGCTTGCCATAGGGCAGTGTCGCCGTCAGCTCGTTCATGACGTCGAGCAGACGGAAGCGCGAAAGTGTTTCGGCGATCTCGGCGTTGACGTCATCGCGCGTGCCCATCCGCCGCCACCAGTCGCCGCCGCGGCCCATCCGCTCCGATACCGCAAGGCCGATGGTCTCGAGCGGCGTCAGGTCCGGGTAGAGCTGGTTGATCTGGAAGGTGCGCGACAGGCCCCGCAGCACGCGGCTGTGCACCGGCAGATCGGTGATGTCGCTATCTTCGAGCAGGATGCGCCCGGCATTGGGGCGGAGCACGCCGGTCAAGAGATTGATCACGGTGGTCTTGCCGGCACCATTCGGGCCGATCAGCGCGTGGCGCGCGCCCTGCTCGACAACAAGCGAAAGGTCGCGCGTGACGCGCAAGCCCCCGAACGATTTCTCCAACCCTTTTGTTTGCAGCGCGATCGTCATGCGTCGCTCTCGGGGACCGCGACGACGGCCTTGCGGCCGGCGATCTGCTTGATGATGAGGTTCGGCGCCCACAGCGCCCAGCGATGCATTCGCGGCCGGCCGACCAGCACGATCACGACCAGCACCAGCCCAATCCAGAACTGCCAGTATTGCGGCGTGATGGTCGAGAACACTTCCTGCAGCATCCTGAAGACGACCGCGCCGATCAGCCCGCCATAGAGATAGCCGGCGCCGCCGATGACGAGCACCAGCATCAAATCGGCGGAACGCTCGAACGAAAACACATCGAGCGAGGCCAGCGCCGTGGTCTGGGTGAACAGCGCGCCGGCAATGCCCGCATAGAACGCCGAAAGCGTGTAGATCGCGATCAGCCGGCGGTTGACGGGAATGCCGATCGCGGCCGCCCGCAGCGGGTTGTTCTTGATCGCCCGCAGCGACAGCCCGAACGGCGAATGCACGATCCTGCGCGCTAGCAGGAACAGCAGAAACAGCACGGCGAGCGAATAGAACAGCCCGACCTTGCCGAAGATGTCGAATGCAAACAACTTGAGGATCGGCTGCATCTCGATGCCTTGCAGGCCGTCGGTGCCGCCGGTGATGTCGGAGAAGCGTTCCGCCAGCGCCTCCAGTAACAGCGCGATCCCGAGCGTCACCATCAACCGTGTCAGGTCGGCGCCGCGGATCACGAGGAAACTGGTGAGAAAGCCGAGCGCCATGGCGACGAGGCCGGCTGCGATCAGCGCCGCCACCGGCTCGGTGATGATGCCATGCAACGCCATCAATCCCGCGGAATAGGCGCCGACGCCGAAAAACGCGGCATGGCCGAGCGAGACGATGCCGGCATAACCCAGGATCAAATCGAGCGACAGCGCAAATAGCGCGAGCCGCGCGATGTCGGCCATGATGAGATAGCGGGACGGAAAGGCGAATGCGCAGGCGAGCACGACAAGCCAGAACGCGGCCTCGCTCCAGCGCCAGCGCGCTCCGCGGATGGCGTGGCGGCTAACTTCGGCCTGCGCTGACATCGCCGCACTCACCGCGCCGCCGTGCGGCCGAACAGGCCGTTGGGGCGCCAAAGCAGGATCACGATCATGAGGGTGTAGATCACGAACGGTCCCATCTTCGGGACGTAATATTTGCCGGCGACGTCGGCGATGCCGAGCAAGAGCGATGCCAGAAACGGCCCGGTCATGCTGGAGGAGCCGCCCACCGTTACCACGATCAAGAAGTAGATCATGAACTTCAGCGGGAAGTACGGATCAAGCCCAAGGATTTCCGCGCTGAGCGCGCCGCCCAAACCCGCAAGCCCGCAGCCGAATGCAAAGGTGAAGGCGAACACCTGCGGCACATTGATCCCGAGCCCGCTTGCGGCACGCGGATCGTCCACTGCCGCGCGCAGGCGACTGCCAAAGCGCGTGCGCGCCAGAATGAGTTGCAGCACCGCGGTCAACAGGCCGCAGATCACGATGATCATCAGCCGGTAGCGGCCGATGCCGACCCCAAAAAAATCGATCTGGCCCTCGAGCGCTGCCGGCAATTTGATGAAGATGCGCGACGAGCCCATGATGTAGTCGACCGCTGCCACCGACATGAAGACGAGGCCGACGGAGAACAGCACCTGATCGAGATGGCTCCTGGCATAGAGGTGGCGATACAATAGCCGTTCCAGCACCGCGCCGATCGCGGCACTTGCGACAAACGCCAGCGGCAGCCCCAAGAAAAACGGCCAGCCGGCCTGATTGACCAGCACCGCGCAGACATAGCCGCCCGCCATCGCGAACGCGCCGTGCGCGAGGTTGACGAAATTCATCAGCCCGAGCGTCACCGCAAGCCCGCAGGCCAGCACGAACAGCAACATGCCGTAAGCAACGCCGTCGAACAGATTAGTGAGGGCAGAGGTCATGGGATCGGCTTAGCCCGAGTCGCAACACCACAAACTATAAATCGTCATGGCCGGGCCTGTCCCGGCCATCCACGTCCTTGCCTCGGATCGCAACGAAGAAAGACGTGGATGCCCGGGTCACGCCCGGGCATGACGTGGAGAGTATGGAACTCACACCAGGAAACGACGTCGAAGTTGACCTCACTTCTTCGTCTTGCCGGAATCCTTGACGGCCTCAAAGGTTGCGAACTCGACGTTGTAGAGTTCGCCGTCGACCTTCTCGACCTTGCGGATGTAGATGTTCTGCACGATATCGCGGGTTTCCGGGTCAATCGAGATCGGGCCGCGCGGGCTTTCCCACTTCATCCCCTTCATGGCTCCGACAAGGGCATCGCCGTCCGTCTTGCCGCCGGTCTTCTTCAGCGCTTCATAGATCAAGTGGATGCCGTCATAGCCGCTCACCGCCATGAAGCCGGGACGATTGCCGAAGGCCTTCTTGTAGGCCGCCACGAACTCCTTGTTCATCGCCGATGGATGCGCTGCGGAATAGAGATGCGCGGTGACGGTGCCGAGCGCGGCATCGCCCATGCCGTTCAAGAGGTCGTCGTCCATGACGTCGCCGGGGCCGATCACCCTGATGCCGGCCTTGTCCAACCCGCGCTCTGCATATTGCTTCATGAAGTTGCCGCCTTGGCCAGCCGGCACGAACACGAACATGGCGTCGGGCTTGGCATCCTTCATGCGTTGCAGGAACGGCGCGAAATCGGGGTTGGCCAGGGGCACCTTGACCTCTTCGACGATCTCGCCGCCACCTGCAGTGAAATTCTGTTTGAAGAAGTTCAGCGCGTCGTTGCCGGGCGCGTAGTCGGAGGTTAGCGTCGCGACCTTCTTGATGCCATTCTTGACCGCCCAATCGCCGATAATGGTGGAGGACTGCGCCAGCGTGAAGCTGGTGCGCACGATATAGGGCGAACGCTCGGTGATGATCGACGTGCCCGCCGCCATCACGATCTCGGGAATTTTAGCCTGCGTGGCAAGCGGTGCTGCGGCGAGCGCAGCCGGCGTAACGCCGAAGCCCGCGATGAAACCGACCTTGTCGTTGACGATCAGTTCCTGTGCAAGCCGCTTGGTGTTGTCGGGCACCGCGGCGTCATCTTTCAGGATCACCTCGACCTTCTTGCCGGCGACGGTATCGCCATGCTGCTGCATGTAGAGCTTGACCGCATTGTCGATCTGCTTGCCGGTCGAGGCCTGCCCGCCCGTCATCGGCAGGATCAGGCCGATCTTGACGGCCTCATCGGCTCGCGCCGGCGTCAGCGCAACCATGCCTGCAACGGCGGCTACGGTCGCAATCGGCAACAGCATTTTGGTGCGAATGAACATAAACGCTTTCTCCCCTCTCCGGCTTCGAACCGAGTCCCCGGCCCTTGCCTCACCATAGCCCAGATTTTTGCGCCGTGTAGCGGCGGGGCATGGCGTCCGTTTCGCGCGGTATTGTCAATCCGGACGATCGAAGCGGCGCGCGCGTCATGATGGGGACAATCTGAGCCAAAGGTGATTGGTATTTTGATACCTTGGACGGAATAAGCCATTCTTACCTGTCAGGACGTAGTTTCCCTGGTAGGCGTAGCGCCGCCAACAAGACCTATCTATCGGACCCACAAGGTTTGGACGCCCGGAGCGATGCCCTTCAGCCCACGCCAATTTGCGATCCTGCTTGCCGCCGCGCTGCTCGTGTGCGGCGCTGGGGGCTGCGCGAGCATCAATGAAAAACTTTCTTCCGGCATGGGCGACTACATCCCGCAATGGGCCGGGGGCTTGCCGCCTGACGCTCCGCCCCGTCCCGGAACGGCAAAATACGAAGAGTACATGAAGGAACGCGAACGAAAGCGCCTGCTTCCCGCGGCCGAACGCGGCGAGGACGGCAAGTCCGATACGTCATCGTTGCCGGCGGTGCATTAGGTGGACGGCAAGACCGAAACGGCGGAGCGGAGCAGTCTGGTTATCGGCGGCACCGGGCTTGTCGGCACCTATATCCTGGACCATCTCTTGCAACGCGGCGAGCGGCCGCTGGTGCTCTCGCGATCCGCCCAGGACAGACCTGATGTGGACTGGCTCCGCGGCGATCTCGAAAAGCCGGAGACCCTCAACTTTCCGCCCTTCGTTACGCTGTACTGCACCACTGACGCCATTCTGGTGGCGCCGGCGCTTCATCATTTCTTCAATCCCGCATTAAAGCGAGTGGTCGTTTTCAGCTCCACTAGCGTGATCACAAAGCTGGACAGCGAAGTCGCGGCGGAGCGGGAGATGCTACACGCGCTTGCAGAGGCCGAACAGAAAATCGTCGAGGCCTGCCACGACGGCAACATCGGTTGGACGATCCTGCGACCGACCCTGATCTATGCCGAGGGACGCGACATCAACATCACGCCGCTGTCACGGTTGATCCGCCGCTTCGGCTTCATGCCGCTGGTCGGCGGCGCACAGGGCATGCGCCAGCCGGTCCATGCCGAAGATCTTGCCATCGGCGCGATCGCAGCCGCGGCTAGCCCAGCCGCAGTCAACAAGTTCTATTGCTTGCCCGGTGGAGAGACGCTGTCCTATCGCGAAATGATCGGGCGGATATTTGACGGGCTGCGGTTGCCGCGGCGCACGGTGTCCGTTCCGCCGGCATTGTGGCGAGCTGCGTTTTTCGTGGCAAAGCCGCTGTTTCCCGGCACGAACGTCGCAATGGGCCTGCGTATGATGCAGGACATGACCTTCGACGCCGGCCCCGCCATCACAGATTTCGGCTGGAACCCTCGCGCCTTCCACCCGGTGTTCGACGAGCCCTCCGTCAATCCATGAACACCACGGTCTTGCGGCCGTTGAGGATCACGCGGTCGGCCAAATGATAGCGGATCGCGCGCGCCAGCACGCGCCGCTCGATATCGCGTCCTTTGCGGACGAGATCCTCGGGCGTGTCACGATGACTGATGCGTTCGACGTCCTGGTCGATGATCGGCCCCTCGTCGAGGTCGCTGGTGACGTAATGCGCGGTGGCGCCGATCAGTTTGACGCCGCGCTCATGGGCCTGGTGATAAGGCCGTGCGCCTTTGAATCCGGGCAGGAAGGAGTGGTGGATGTTGATGCACATCCCCGAAAGTTTGGCTGAGATCTCGTCGGACAGGATCTGCATGTAGCGCGCGAGCACGACGAGATCGGTCCTGGTCTGCCCAACCAGGTTCCAGATCGCCGCTTCCTGTTCGTGCTTGGTCTGTTTCGTCACCGGCAGGTGATGAAAGGGGATCTCGCCGAAATCGAGATTGTTATAGGTCTCGCGCGGGTGATTGGAGACGATCGCGGTCGGGATCATTTCCAACTCGCCGGTACGCCAGCGGTAGAGGATATCGGCGAGGCAGTGATCGGATTTGGAGACCAGCAGCATCACCCGGCGGCGGTTAGCCCGGTCGCGCATCTGCCAGGCCATGCCGAAGCGCTCGGCGATTGCAGCAAAGCCGGTCTGCAATGCCGACAGTTCGACCGCGAGGTCGGCCGCCGTGAATACCACCCGCATGAAGAAGTGCTTGGTTTCGACGTCGTTGAACTGCTGGGCATCGAGGATGTTCTGTCCGTTGTGGGCAAGAAAGGTCGACACGGCCGAGACGATGCCGGGACGATCCGGACAGGAGAGGGTTAGCACGTATTGGCGATCGGACATGGAAACTCGGCTTGAGGGCTCGTTGATTAGAATTTGGGCGGATGGAACGAGAGCCTTCGCGGCCCTGCTCTATCACTGCCGGTACCCTTGCGCCAACGCCTAAGGAAGAGTCAGGATGAACAAACGATGGATGATATCAGTTAGAGCAAGACCATGGCTGACAGGCTCACCGGCTACCGCATCCTGATCCTGGAAACGCGCGAGGAAGCGCAGTTTTCCCGCCTGCTCACTGAACAGGGCGCGGACGTGCTGCAGTGTCCGATGTTCACCATCCATGATGCGCCCGATCCCGCGCCGATCGAAGCCTGGATCGGGCGCTTTGTCGAAAACCCTTTCGACGATCTGGTGCTGATGACGGGCGAAGGGTTGCGTCGTTTGATGAAAGTGGTGCGGCGGATCGGCGTGGAGAAGGATTTTATCGCCGCCCTCGCTAAAACCAGAAAGTTCGCGCGCGGCCCAAAACCCGGCCGGGCCTTGCGCGAGATCGGGCTGGAGCCAGCTTTATCCCGAGAAGGACCACAGCGCGTTGATCAGCGCCATCACGGCGCAGGGCGCCGAGGTCGATACCGTGCTGCCCTATGCCTATGACGCACAGGCTGCCGACGCCAATATCGTCACCGCGATCGAGGAGATGGCGCAAGGGCGCATCGATGCCATCGCGCTGACCAACCTGGGTCAGGTCCGCCGGCTGTTCCAAGTTGCGCAGGCGCGTGGATGCGAAGCGCGGTTGCGCGAGGGACTGGCCCATACGCCGATTGCCTCTGTCGGGCCGGTGGTGTCTGATGAATTGAAGGCGCACGGGCTGCGCACCGACATCTCGCCCGCCAACGACGCCTATTTCATGAGGCCGCTGATTACGGCGATGGCGGAGGCGCTGGCGAACAGCCCGCCACGCGCGGCGGCGAGATAGGTAAGCCGTCATTTCCGAGGAGCAAAGCGACGAAGCAATCCAGGACTATTTCCGCAACGGGATTTTCTGGATTGCTTCGCGGAGCTTGTCATCGGGCGCGCATTCGCGCGACCCATTGGCTCGCAATGACGAAAGACTATTCCGCCGCCTGCTTGGTCTCGGTCAGATACGCCTGATACGCGAGCCGCAGTCCGTCTTCCAGCGACGTGCGCGCGCGCCAGCCGAGTTTGGCGAGCCTGGAGACGTCGAGCAATTTTCGCGGCGTACCATCCGGCCGCGAGGGATCGAAACTGATCTCGCCGCGATATCCCGTCACGGTGGCGACCAGCCGCGCGAAGTCGGCGATCGTGACGTCCTCGCCGATACCGATATTGACCAATTCGCTGTCCGAATAGGTCTTCATCAGGTGGACGCAGGCATCCGCCATGTCGTCGACATAGAGAAATTCGCGGCGCGGCGTGCCGGTGCCCCAGACGGCGACGCGGGGGCTGCCTGAAAGTTTTGCTTCGTGAAACCGGCGGATCAGGGCTGCGACGACGTGACTGTACTCGGGGTGATAGTTGTCGCCCGGCCCGTACAGATTGGTCGGCATCACATTGATGAAGTCGCAGCCATATTGGCTGCGATAGGCCTCGGCCATTTTGATCCCCGCGATCTTGGCGATCGCATAGGGCTCGTTGGTCTCTTCAAGCGGCCCGGTCAGCACGGAATCCTCGCGCAGCGGCTGCGGCGCCAGTTTGGGATAGATGCACGATGAGCCGAGGAACATCAGCTTTTCCGTGCGGTTCATGTGCGCGGCATGGATGACGTTCGCGGCGATGACCAGATTGTCGTAGATGAATTCGCCGCGCAGCGTGTTGTTGGCGACGATGCCGCCGACCTTGGCCGCCGCGAGAAACACGACTTCCGGGCGCACCTCGGCAAACCAGCGGAACACGGCTGACTGATCGCGCAGATCGAGTTCGTCGCGATCGATCGTCAATAGCTCGACGTTTTCGCGCGCAAGCCGGCGCACCAGCGCGGAGCCTACCATGCCGCGATGCCCCGCGACGACGACCGTTTTACCCTTCAGGTCAAAGGGAGTTCCTGCCATTGGCAATCTCCCGTTTGGCGATCTCTAGGTCGCCGGCCACCATTTCGCTGACCAGTTGGGCGAGCGTCGTCTTCGGCTTCCAGCCGAGTTTCTCGCGCGCCTTGCTGGCATCGCCGATCAAGAGATCCACTTCTGTCGGGCGGAAATAAACCGGATCGATGCGCACCAATGTCTTGCCGGTTTTCTTGTCGACGCCGGTTTCCTCCACGCCCTTGCCGCGCCATTCGATCCTGCGGCCGACTTCGGCGAATGAAAGCTCGACGAATTCGCGCACCGAGCGCGTCTCGCCGGTTGCCAGCACGAAATCGTCGGGCGCGTCCGCCTGCAGGATCTTGTGCATACCCTCAATATAGTCGCGCGCATGACCCCAGTCGCGCTTGGCCTCGAGGTTGCCGAGGTAGAGCGTGTTCTCAAGACCGACCTCGATGCGGGCAACGCCGCGGGTGATCTTGCGCGTCACGAAGGTTTCGCCGCGGATCGGGCTTTCATGATTGAACAGGATACCGTTGGAAGCAAACATCCCGTAGGCCTCGCGGTAGTTCACCGTGATCCAGTAGCCGTAAAGCTTGGCAACGCCGTAAGGAGAGCGCGGATAGAACGGCGTGGTCTCCCGCTGCGGCACTTCCTGGGCCAGACCGTAGAGTTCGGAAGTGGACGCCTGATAGAACCGCGTCTCCTTCTCCATGCCGAGAATGCGGATCGCTTCCAGAAGGCGCAGCACGCCGAGCGCATCGGCATTGGCGGTATATTCCGGGCTCTCGAAGCTGACGCCGACATGGCTTTGCGCCGCGAGATTGTAGATTTCGGTCGGCTTGATCTGCTGCATAAGCCGGATCAGATTGGTCGAATCCGTCATGTCGCCGTAGTGCAGCAGGAACGGCACATTGCCGGCGTGCGGGTCCTCGTAGAGGTGATCGATGCGCGCGGTGTTGAACGAGGACGACCGCCGCTTGATGCCGTGCACGGTATAGCCGAGGCCGAGCAGATATTCCGCCAGGTACGCACCGTCCTGGCCGGTAACGCCGGTCAGAAGCGCCACGCGCCGTTTCGAATCTTGAACCGCCATATCTTCTCCAATAACGCGCCCAAGTAACGTGCCCAAGTAACTTGCCCAAGTAACGCGCCCAAGCCCGCCTCGGAAGGCTTCGCGCTCGACGCCAGATCGCGCCCCTTCCACTGGGCCCGCCGCGGCGCCCGCCTTAGCATTCGACCCCGGGCAAGTCTAACGCCAAAGCCGGCGAGATTGAGAAGCCTTCTGAGAGCCTTGGGCGGGCGGAAATCCGGCCCTTCGGTTACTCGCCGTAGCTGCGCAGCCGCTCGAGATCGACAATCGTCACGCCGCCATATTCGAGCCGCAGGAGACCCTCCTTTTCCAGCCGCTTCAGGCACTGGTTGGCGTTCTGCCGGGAGATCCCGGACAACGCGCCGATTTCCTCCTGCGTGATCTCCAGGTGACGCGTCAGGTCGGGGTAGAGGATGGGATTGAACAATGAGGCGATCGAGCGCGCGAGGCGCGCGGTCGCATCCAGCGTGCGGCCATATTCGAGTAACCCGATGAACTGGCCAAGACGTTCGTTAAGCTGCCCGACCAGGAAACGATTGAACCCGACACTGTTCTCGAACAGCCAGAGGAAGGTAGAGCGGTCCATCAACGCCAGACGCGTATCGCGCAACGCCACCACGTCATAGCGCCGGGCCTCGTTTTTGAGCACCGTGCCCTCGCCGAACCACGCCCCGGCGGTCAGGCCTGCGAAGCTCGTCGCCTTGCCGCCGCGGGACACGATGCCCATCCGCGCCAAGCCGGTGACAACGCCGGTCCAGTACTCGAACTGATCGCCGCGCATGAAGATGAATTCGTCGGCGCGATAGGTTTTCTCGACGATACCCGCACGCGCGAGTTCGATCTCGCGGTCGTTCAATCCGCGCGACCAGGACGCGATGCGCTTGAGGTAATCCGGAGCAATCATGATCTGCTTGACGCTCGTCCGCGCACTCAACACTCCCCATTAACCTATTGCGATGCAACAATGATTTGCAATAATGCGCCGGCCCTCCGAGCCGGAACCAAGGCCTGACGATCGCGCGAACGAAATTTGCCGCCCAATTGTCAGACGCAAGACATTTCAAAGTATCGCTTTCCCCTATTGAGGGCCACCCCACGCCTCGCAGGCGCGGGCGCATCGCGCGCTTCGCAGCACCGGGCATCGATAGGCGGATGGCTTAGCTGCGGTGAGCGATGTAAGGTCGGCATTAGGGTGACGAACAATGGATAAAGAGCGCGACAAGCGCCGTATCTGGAGGAATGAGTGGCTTACACGTTGGAAGTGCGCGGGGTGTCGCTGCGCTTTGGTGGCGTTCGCGCGCTGACCGAGGTCTCTTTCGGCGTCAACGACGGTGAACTATATTCGATCATCGGACCGAACGGCGCCGGCAAGACCTCGATCGTCAATTGCATCTCGGGCCGCTACACCCCGACCGAAGGCCAGTTGATCTATCGCGACAAGGATATCACCGCGCTCAATCCCAATGCGCGGCCGTCGCTCGGCATCGGCCGCACCTTCCAGAACCTGGCATTGTTCCACCACATGAGCGTGCTCGACAACATCATGGTCGGGCGGCATCACTTGCTGAAAAACAACTTCATCACGGGATCGTTGTACTGGCTGACCGGCGCGCGGCGCGAGGAGCTCGAGCATCGCCGCAAGGTCGAGGAGATTATCGACTTCCTCGACCTGCAGTCGGTGCGCAAGGCGACCGCCGGCACCCTTCCTTACGGCCTGCGCAAACGCGTCGAGCTCGCCCGCGCCATGGCGCTCGAGCCGCGGCTGATCCTGCTCGACGAGCCCATGGCCGGGATGAACTTCGAGGAAAAGGAAGACATGGCGCGCTACATCGTCGACCTCAACGAAGAGTTCGGCATGACCGTCATGATGATCGAGCACGACATGGGCGTGGTGATGGACATTTCCCATCGCGTCATGGTGCTCGATTTCGGCCGCAAGATCGCCGAAGGCGATCCAGCTTCGGTGCTCTCCGATCCGCACGTCAAGCGCGCCTATCTCGGCGAAGAGGATGAAGTGCTGGTCGATCCCGACGATATCCCCGCACCGGCGGAGAGCGCGGCATGATGGATTACGCCGCACGCGTCGGAAAGGCCGACACCTATCCGAAGCTGTTGCGCCTCAACGCAAAAGAATATGGCGACGAGATTGCGTTGCGCGAAAAGGATTTCGGGCTGTGGCGGCTGTTCACCTGGGCCGACTATCAGAGCCGGGTGCACGACTTCGCGCTCGGCATGGTCGAACTGGGGCTTGGGCGCGGCGACGTCGTCGGCATCATCGGCGACAACCGGCCGGACTGGGTGGCGGCCGAGATCGCAACCCACGCCATCGCCGCCTTAAGCCTCGGCCTCTATCGCGATGTCTTGGATGAGGAGGCGGCTTATCTGCTCAACTACGGCGAAGCCAAGCTGGTGTTTGCCGAGGACGAAGAGCAGGTCGACAAGCTGCTCACGCTTGCCGATCGCGTGCCCGCCCTCAAGCACATCGTCTATTCCGATCCGCGGGGGATGCGCAAATACGACGACATCAGGCTGATGGAAGCCGACAAGCTCGCCGCGATGGGACGCGAGCGCGCGGCTCGGGAGCCAGGTCTCTACGACAAACTCGTCGACGCCATCAGCGGCGAGGACGCCGCGATCCTTTGCACCACCTCGGGCACGACAGCCAATCCGAAGCTCGCGATGCTCGCGCCCGGCCGCGTGCTCAAGCATTGCGCGACCTATCTCGCCTTCGATCCGAAGGGACCCGACGACGAATATGTTTCGGTATTGCCGCTGCCCTGGATCATGGAACAGGTCTATGTGCTCGGCAAAGGCCTGCTATGCCGGATGAAGGTCAACTTCGTCGAACAGGCAGAGACCATGATGAACGATTTTCGCGAGATCGCGCCGACCTTTGTGCTGTTCGCGCCCAGGGTCTGGGAGCAGATCTCAGCCGACGTGCGCGCCGGTGTGATGGACGCTTCGCCGCTCAAGCAAAGCCTCTATGGGCTCGGCATGAAGACCGGCCTGTCGGCGCTCGCCAAGGGCAAGCACTCGGTAATCGCGGACGCGCTCTTGTTTCGCGCGTTGCGCGACCGCTTGGGGTTTACGCGGCTGCGCTCGGCCGCGACCGGCGGTGCCGCGCTCGGACCGGACACCTTCAAGTTCTTCCAGGCGATGGGTGTGCCGCTGCGCACGCTCTACGGCCAGACCGAGCTGCTCGGCGCCTATACGCTGCATCCCCCCGGCGAAGTCGATCCCGACACCACCGGCATCGCCATGGCCGAGGATATCGAGATCCGCATCGACAATCCGGATATCCACGGCGTCGGCGAGATCGTGGTGCGCCACCCCAATATGTTCCTCGGATACTACAAGAACCCCCAAGCTTCCGCCGCCGACATGAAGGACGGCTGGCTCTGTTCGGGCGATGCCGGCTATTTCAACGACAATAAGCAGCTCGTCGTGATCGATCGTATCAAGGACCTCGCCGAAACCTCGCGCGGCGAACGTTTCTCGCCGCAATTTATCGAGAACAAGCTGAAATTCTCGCCCTACATTGCGGAAGCCGTGGTGCTCGGCGCGGGCCGCGACGCGCTCGCGGCCATGATCTGCATCCGCTACTCGATCATCTCGAAATGGGCGGAGAAGAACCGCCTCTCGTTCACCACCTACACCGACCTCGCCTCGCGCCCCGAAGTGTATGCGCTGTTGCGCAAGGAGGTGGAAACCGTCAACGCGACGCTGCCGCCGGCGCAGCGCATCTCGCGATTTCTTCTGCTCTATAAGGAGCTCGATGCCGACGACGGCGAGTTGACCCGGACGCGAAAAGTGCGCCGCGGCGTCATCAACGAGAAATACGCCGGCATCATCGATGCCATCTATTGCGGCGAGCGCAACATTCCGGTCGATACCGTGATCCGCTTCCAGGACGGCACCACCCAGCGCGTCCGCACCACGCTCGCCGTGGTCGATCTCGGGCGTGAGAATGCGATCGCGGAGGCCGCGGAATGAGGCTGTCGGAAAAATACTTCGCGGTGCGCGTTGATGCGCCCTCTCCCCCTGTGGGAGAGGGCATCACCGCCGGTCAACCAAGACGCGGTGGGGTGAGGGGTTGTGTCTCCCAGGCTGCGATACGGAGGCGACCCCTCACCCGTCTCCGCTTCGCGGAGCCACCCTCTCCCACAAGGGGAGAGGGGAAAAGGCCCACAATCCGACGGCGTCAAACACCATGAACCTCCAGTTCCTGATCCAGCTTCTGGTCAACGGTCTCGTGGTCGGCACGCTTTATGGCGTGGTCGCGATGTCGTTCGTGCTGATCTACAAGGCCACGCAGGTCGTCAATTTTGCACAAGGCGAATTGCTCTTGATCGGCGCCTGGGTGTGCTGGGCGCTGCTGGCGAAATACGAAGTGCCGTTCTGGCTCGGCATGCCGCTGACGCTGGTGTTCATGTTCGTCTTCGGCATCGCGATCCAGGTCGTGATCCTGCGCCCGATGATCGGCGAGCCGATCATCTCGGTCATCATGGTCACCATTGGGCTTTCGACTGTGTTCCAGGCGGCGCTGAAATGGATATTCGGCGTCAACCCGCAGCCGTTTCCGCGCGTGTTCGAAAGCCAGTCGGTGAGCCTGTTCGGCTTGCAGATCCAGGCCGTCTATGTGATGAGCCTCGTCGTGTCGGTCTTGATGATGATCGGCATGGCCTGGTTCTTCCGCGCCTCGAAATACGGCCTTGCGATGCGCGCCACGGCGTTCAATCAGCAGGTGGCGCAGTCACTCGGAATTTCCGTCAAAAGCGTGTTCGCCATGGCCTGGGCGATCTCGGCGACGGTTTCCGCGGTCGCAGGCGTCGTCGTCGCTGTCGTCAACGGCGTGTCGTCGGGACTATCAGGGTACGGCATCAAGGTTTTTCCCGCGGCGATCCTCGGTGGCCTCGACAGCGTCGGCGGCGCGGTGCTTGGCGGCATCATCATCGGGCTGCTTGAAAACGTCGCGCAATATGTCGACAGCGAATATCTGCACTGGGGCAATCTCTATGAGATCGCGCCGTTCTACGTCTTGATCATCATCCTGATGATCAAGCCCTATGGCCTGTTCGGCACCAAAGACATCGAGCGGGTATAATTCATGGCAGGCGCCTCGCTCATTCCCTCCGGCGATTTCCGCACCAGTTATGCGGCGGACACCACGATCTTTCCGACCAGGACCAGCCGCAACACCGCGATTGCCGGCGTCATCCTGCTCTGCTTTGCGCCCCAGATCTTCAGCGCCTACTGGCTTTCGATCTCGATCCAGATCGGGATCTTCGCGATTGCAGCACTTGGGCTGAACATCCTGGTCGGCTTCACCGGACAGATCTCGATCGGTCATGCGGCGTTCTTCCTGCTCGGCGCCTTCACCTCGGCCTATATCTCCAACAATGCGCCGATCCCGGTATTCTTCGCGATTCCCCTGGCCGGCGTTGTCACCGCGCTGGTCGGGCTGATCTTCGGCGTGCCGGCGGCGCGTTTGAAGGGGCTTTACCTCGTCATCGCGACGCTCGCCGCGCAGTACATCCTGCTCGACTTCTTCTCCCGCGCCGACTGGTTTTCCGGCGGCTCGGTTCCCGCGAGTGCCAACCCGTTCTCGATCTTCCGCTACACCTTTCGCGGCGACCGCCAATATTTCTATGTGGTGCTGGCCTACCTTTTGATCAGCTACATCCTCGTCACCAACCTGATGCGCACCCGCGACGGCCGCGCGCTGGTCGCGATCCGCGACCATTATCTGTCCGCCGAGATCATGGGCATCAACCTTACCAAGTACCGCACGCTGTCATTCGGGCTTGCGGCATTCTTCGCGGGCATCGCGGGCGCGCTCTATGCACATTATCAACTGGTCGTATCCAACGAGGGTTTTGGCATCGAGCGCTCGATCCTGTTCCTGGCGATGGTCATCATCGGCGGCACCGGCTCGATCATGGGCACGCTGATGGGTACCGCCTTCGTGGTGCTGCTCCCGGAATCGATGGAGTGGATCAGCGCGAGCCTGAAAGGCGGCGCCATCGACAAGGCGCTCTCGCTCAACAACAACATCACGTTCTTACGCGAGATCGCGATCGGGCTGATCATCATTGCGTTTCTGATGTTCGAACCCGATGGGCTCGCGCATCGCTGGCGGCAGATCAAGACTTACTGGAAGCTCTACCCGTTTTCGCATTGAGGTTGGGACGGGACTGGTTACAATTGGTGTCAACGAATAACAGGAGGAAACAACCTATGACGATGAAATCCCTTTTGAGCACGGTTTCGCTGGCGCTTTTGATCGGCTGCGCTTGCCCCGCCGCGCAGGCTCAGATCGCGATCGGACATCTTGCGGACTATTCCGGCGGCACGTCCGATGTCGGCACGCCTTACGGCCAGGCGGTCGCGGATACCTTTGCCTGGGTCAACAAGAACGGCGGCGTCGCCGGCAAGCAGCTCAACGTCGACACCAACGATTACGGCTATCAGGTGCCGCGCGCGATTGCGCTCTACAAGAAATGGTCCGCACCCGACAGCAAGGTCGCTGCGATCATGGGCTGGGGCACGGCGGACACCGAGGCGCTGACCGGCTTCCTCGCCCAGGACAAGATCCCGGATATTTCCGGCTCCTACGCCGCGGCGTTGAGCGATCCCGAAGGCACCAGCGGCAAGGCCAAGCCTGCACCGTATAATTTCTTCTACGGTCCGACCTACTCCGATGCGATGCGCGCGATGCTGACATGGGCCGCGGAAGATTGGAAAGCGAAGGGCAAGCCGGGCAAACCGAAATTCGTCCATATGGGCGCCAACCACCCCTATCCCAACGCCCCGAAGGCGGCCGGCGAAGCGCTCGCCACCGACCTCGGCTTCGAAGTGCTGCCGCCGCTGGTGTTTGCGCTGACCCCAGGCGACTACAGCGCGCAGTGCCTGAGCCTGAAGAGCTCGGGCGCCAGCTACGCGTACTTGGGCAATACCGCGGCTTCCAACATCTCGGTGCTGAAGGCCTGCAAGGCGGCCGGTGTCGATGTACAGTTCCTCGGTAACGTCTGGGGCATGGATGAGAACGCCGCCAAGACGGCCGGCAATGCCGCCGACGGCGTGATCTTCCCGCTGCGCACCGCGGTGGCGTGGAACGGAAGCGCGCCGGGCATGAAGACGGTGATGGAAATCTCCAAGATGTCCGACCCATCGGGCAAGGTCTATCGCCCCGTGCATTACATCGCCGCCGTCTGCTCGGCGCTGTATTTGAAGGAAGCGCTCGACTGGGCCGCCAAGAACGGCGGCACGACCGGTGAGAACGTTGCGAAGGGCTTCTATCAGAAAAAGGACTGGGTACCGGCCGGCATGGACGGGGTCTGCAATCCCTCGACCTGGACCGAGAAGGATCATCGCGGCACGCTCAAGGTCGATCTCTACCGCTCGAAGATCGCAGGTCCAACCGATGGCGACCTCAACGACCTCATGGCCAAGGGCACGATCAAGCTCGAGAAGGTCAAGACGGTGGAACTGCCGCGCAAGCCGGAATGGTTTGGGTGGTGAGGTAGCGGATCGCTCCAAAGGCAGCCGTCATTCCCCGCGAAAGCGGGGGATGCAGTACGCCGCGGCTTCTCAAATTTATCGCAGGCGTCTCTGGAAATACTGGGTCACCCGCTTTCGCGGGTGACGACAGCGAAGGTGGTCCCAACATGACGCAAACGACGCAAATCGATCGCCCACCAATCGCATCGACACCCGCCCCCGCGCCGCTCCTCGGCGTACGCAACATCGAGGTGGTGTATGACGACGTCATTCTGGTGCTGCGCGGCTTAAGCCTCGAGGTGCCGAAGGGCGCAATCGTCGCGCTGCTCGGCGCCAACGGCGCCGGCAAGTCAACGACGCTGAAGGCGATCTCGGGCCTGCTCAAGACCGAAGACGGCGAAGTTACGCGTGGCGAAATCCTCTTCAACGGTGAGCGTATCAATGGCATCGATCCCGACAAGATCGTCCGCCGCGGCATTTTTCAGGTCATGGAGGGACGGCGCATCGTCGCCGACATGACGTCGCTGGAAAATCTGCGGCTCGGCGCGTTCACGCGCAGAGATCGCGAGGTCGATGCCGATATCGACATGGTGTACAAATATTTCCCGCGGCTGAAGGAGCGCACCGGCTTGGCCGGCTATCTTTCCGGCGGCGAACAGCAGATGCTCGCGATCGGTCGCGCGCTGATGGCGCGCCCGAAGATGATCCTGATGGACGAGCCGTCGATGGGATTGTCGCCGCTGCTGGTCAAGGAAGTGTTTTCGATCATCAACGAGATCAACCGCGACCTCGGCGTCACCATTCTGCTGGTGGAACAGAACGCGCGCGCGGCACTTTCGGTCGCAAGCCACGGCTATATCATGGAACAGGGCAAGGTCGTGCTCGACGGCACGGCCAACGAGTTGCGCGACAACGAGGACGTCAAGGAGTTCTACCTCGGTGGCGCCGGCGACCAGCGCAAGAGCTTCAAGAACCTGAAAAGCTTCAAGCGGCGGAAGCGATGGCTGTGACGAGAGCAACCAGCCATTACGACGCTCTAGAAACGCGCGATCCGGCGGCACGCGAGGCCGACCTGTTCGCCCGGCTGCCGGACGTGCTGCGTAAGGCCATGGCGGCCCCGGCCTATGCCGAACGCTTGAGGGGCACCGATCCCGCCGAAGTTACCTGCCGGGCCGCACTGGCCCGCTTACCGGTGCTGCGGAAGTCAGAGCTGCCCGCCTTGCACAAGGCTGCCCCGCCGTTCGGAGGCTTCGTTGCGGGGCCGCTGGGCTTGTTTGGGCGGCTGTATACCTCGCCCGGCCCGATCTTCGAGCCTGAGCCCGCCCATGTTGATCCCTGGCGCGGCGCGCGGGCGCTATTTGCCGCAGGCTTCCGGGGCGGCGACGTCGTGCTCAACACCTTCAGCTACCACCTGACCCCCGGCGGCTTCATCTTCGATACTTCCGCGCGCGCGCTCGGCTGCGCCGTCATTCCGGCCGGCCCCGGTAACACCGAGGCGCAATTCGAATTGATCGAGGCCTATCGCCCGCGCGGCTATAGCGGCACGCCAGACTTCCTGAAAATCCTGCTCGACGCGGCAGCAGGCGCGGGGCGCGACGTCTCCTCGATCCGGCGCGCGCTGGTGTCGGGCGCGGCATTCCCGAAATCACTGCAGGACGAAATCAAGGCGCGCGGCATCGATGCCTACCAGGCGTTCGGAACCGCCGATCTCGGCATGGTGGCGTTCGAGACACCGGCGCGCGAGGGCATGGTGGTCAACGAGGACCTGATCCTGGAAATCGTCCGCCCGGGCACCGGCGATCCGGTTGCCCCGGGCGACGTCGGCGAGATCGTCGTCACCTCGCTCGATCCCGAGCATCCCTGGATCCGGCTCGCGCTCGGCGATTTGACCTCGGCACTGCCGGGCTTAAGCCCGTGCGGACGCACCAATATGCGCATCAAGGGCTGGATGGGCCGCGCCGACCAGACCACCAAGGTCAAGGGCATGTTCGTGCGGCCCGAACAAATCGCCGAGATCGGCAAACGACATCCTGGGCTTGACCACTTGCGTCTTGTCGTCACGCGCGAAGGCGAGAGCGATGTGATGACGCTGAAGGCGGCATGCGCGTCACCGAACGAGGCGCTCAAGGGCGAGCTTTCGGCGACGCTGCGCGCGGTGACCAAGCTCAGCGGTAACGTTGAACTCGTTGCCCTCGGCTCATTGCCGAATGACGGCAAGGTCATCTCGGACGAACGCTGAACCGCGCCGTTTTCGACTCATGCAAACTTCAGCGAACTTGCATTCGCTCCAGTCGCTCGCCTGGAACATATTTGAGGATATCCCGCGGGCCGGGATGCCTGGTGAGTTCGGCACCACTTAGAACGTAGATATCCCCCGTGTGCGCGCAGCGCCATTCTCCCTCGCCAAGCAACGGCAAGTCGATCTTCTCTCCGAACGCGCTCACCCAACCGACCTGGCGGGCCGGCGTGCCAACCATCATTGACCAATCTTTCGAGCTCTTGGTGAGGGTCGCGCCGGCGGCCAGAAATGTCCCAACGCCGCAGGTGACGTCGGGAACGACAGTTGAGTTTGCGCCAAGCGTCGTTCCCGTTTTCACGAGAGTCTTCCTGAAGACTGCATGTCGATTGACGGCGGCGCGGGGAAAGGAAATATGAGTAAAGACCATGTAGGGGGCGCAGAAAACGAAGTCTTCGAGCTCGACATGGGAATAGATCGATACGGAATTTCCCAGCCTGCATCCGTTGCCCACAATAGCGTTCCACTCAACGTAGGTGTTCTGGCCGAGACTGCAATTTTCACCGATCACGGCGCCGGGCGCGACGTGCGAAAAGAACCATATTTTCGTATATTTCCCGACCTTCGCGCCCTCCTCTACAATCGCTGTTGGATGGACAAATGGCGCCGAAGCATCTTTGTCGAGTTTCGTCAAAGTCGTTTCCTTTTCCTGGCGCCGCGCGCGCTAAAACTGCTTCACCCTTCTAGATCGAAGCCACCAGCGCCTCGAAGCGCTTCCATTGAACTTCCTTGGAATAGCGGGTCGATAGCATCTCGTGGCCCGCACGGGCAATGCCCGATAGCTGCTCGGGTGCCTCAAGCAGCATCTTGACCAGCGCAACCGCGTGCTTCGGCGAATGATAAGTAACCATGGTACTTCCGTTACTCATCCCGTCCGGATAGTTCCCCTCGTCCGTGAGCAGCAGCGAGCCGCTCGCCAGCGCCTCGAAGCAGCGCATGTTTCCGCGATCGGCGCTTGGCATATCGATAGAGCCGTTAAGCACAATCTTGGCGGACGAGAGCACCCCGTAATAGTCCCGGCCGAAAATCGGCTCCCTTGTAACCGCCCTGATTGGGGAAGGTCTTCTGTGCTTTGCCAACGGCAAAAGCCGTCCCAACGGCGATTCAGCCAGCCTGCATAAGCGCGAACGATCCAGATGAAAAACAACGTTGTATTCGTGGGCCATGCTCGCCACGGCTTCCAAAACCGCCGCCCGCTGCTTGTGATGGCGCGAATAACCGCCAACGAACAACACGTCCAGCGGACGGTCCTGACGAAGGGCGGATGGCGCCAACTCCGCATCGTATGCGGGAAAGAAATAATCCGTCCGGTATCCTTGTGCCTTCAACCCTGCAAGGGTCGACGGAAAATTGCAGACGATAAGGTCGTAACCGGAGAACGATACGTTCTGAAACGGCAGCGCGTGCCAACCGATGACGCGCTTTACGCAACCGGGAAGGGTCCTGACAAAATCGCCCGGCCAGCCCGTCACGTCCAGATTGTAGAAAACGTCTGCACGGTGCGCCTCGATCTGTGCCCTCAAGATATCAGCCAGCGAAACGCGCGAACTCATGCCTTGTTCGCGCGCCCAGATCCTTTGAATGTCCGCGTCGTCGCCGTTGGTGAAGAAGGCCCATTCTGCTTGCTGGTCAACGGGCAACAGGATATGACACCCCGCTTCTCGAAAACGCACAAATGCATCGATCTTGCTTGTAAAGGTCGAGCAATCCCTGGTCAGTTCACGAATCTTCGGACGCAGCGCAGGATAGTATCTGGAGTTCTGGAACAGCCTCACAACCAAGCACCCCGGGGTCTGTCAGCATCTTTCGAAAAGGACCAAACCGGCGAATTTCCCGGTGGTCAAGCCCAAGCCGAACCAAACGTCGCGCCCGGCCGACAGCCGTTTTCAGCGAATTGCATGTTCGTGCGCGGGGGGCTACTGGGGTGCCGTCGTTACCGGTCGTTTTTGATCGGAATGGCAGGCAGAAAGGCCTTTGAGGCGGTGAGCACTTCAAACTCATTTATAACAGTGAAATCCGAAGCCGGAGATCCCGTCCAGCTCTCCGATTTTCGTCCTGTTGCCTGCGAATCCCTTGCACGTATCGGAAGCCCGAATGACGGTGGATATGTCGTGCCGCTCCACGCGGTGAAAGCCGCCGATGCCCTGCTTTCATTCGGCCTTTCGCATGACTGGACGTTCGAGCGCGACTTCAAGAAGCACAATCCGCGCGCCGCCGTGCACTGCTACGACCACACCGTAACAAGCCTGACGGCATTACGGTACTCGATCGGTCAGTTGCTGCGTTTCTCCGCGCGATTGAAGGCAAGCCACTTGCGCAAGGCCTTCACCTGGATCGACTATCCCTGGTTCTTTCGTGGAGACAACATCCATTTCAGGCAAAGGATTTGGAATGACCGCGAGGACAACAGCGCCACCGTTGACGATGCATTTGCTCGACTGCCGCCGGGATGCCAGATCTTTGTGAAAGTGGACATCGAAGGAAGCGAATATCGCATCCTGGATGACGTGCTCCGACGCTCGGCAAGCATTGTCGCGTTGGCGATCGAATTCCACGAGATCGACGTCCGCCCCGAGCTATTCAATTCACTGATCGATAGAATCAAGCGCGATTTCTATATTGTGCATATCCACGGCAACAATCTGGGCGGCTTGGCGCCGTTCCATTTTCCGATCTCGCCGGAGATTACTTTTCTCAATAGGCGCTTCTTCGAACAGCCCCCGTCGCCGTCCGCCTTGAAATACCCGGTTCCGGAACTCGACAGCCCGAACCATCCCGGATTTCCAGAATTCAAATTCGAGTTCTAGCCGGAGATTGCCGCGTCGCCACGCAAATCACTCAGCAAGCCTTCAACTCGCTCAGCAAGGCTTGCAATTGATTGCCGTAGTGCTGCGGCGTCATTGCCAACATCTTGTCGCGGCCGCGCTTTGCGCGCAGCGCAGCGGCCTCGGGATTCCTGACGACGTTCAGAATGGCGTCCTTGATCGACGTCACAGAGGTTGGATCGAACAATAGCGCGGCGTCACCGACTTGTTCGGGGATCGCCAGGATCGCGGACGCGACAACGGGGGTCCCGAGCTGAAACGCTTCATAGATCGGAATGCTGACGCTCTCGAACAGCGACGGCATCACCAATGCGCTCGCCAGCCGATAAACCGCCTGAAGGTCGCCCTGCTCGATATAGCCGAGATGACGAACCTGTTCGTTCAAGCCGAACTTTTCGATCGCGTTCATAACCGTCCGGTAGTCGTCGCGTTTTTTCCCGGTAAGAACCAGCTGCAGGTCCGGCACTTCGCCTACGACACCGCGAAACGCTTCAATCAACCGCAGATGATTCTTGTGCGCCCAGAACTGGGCCGGATAAAACAGGAATCTTGGCGGCAGCCGCAGCCGGAGGCGAGCGGCCTGGAGATATTCGTCGCTTTGCTCCGACCGGAATTGCCGCTGCGGCGGAGCCGGCATCACGACGATGCGCTGTTCGGGCAAGGAAAAGGAAGATACGATATCAGCCTTCACATATTGAGATTCGCAGATGACGCGCCGGGCCCGCTTCAGCAGGCAGGAGTGGATCTGATGGCGCCATATTCTCTGCCATAGCGAAAAATTTTCGGGATAATGGCTCTCCTGCAGATCGTGCAGCGAATAGGCAAACGGCGTTGCCGTGTGCAACAGCGCCAGCGAATAAATCGGCGCGAGCAGCACGTCTTGCGATCTCAACGGGTCGGGCAGCTTGAGTTGCAGGCGATAGGCGGCCAGAGCCGCCAATTGCCATGCATGGGACTCCGCGAAACGCTGGATCGGATAGCCGAACTTCGTGAAATCCGGGTTCGCGGGATCGCCGTAGAGGGTGATTTCGAAGCCCGTTATATGTTGCAGGCCCTGCAACATCGACAGCGTATATTGGTAGGTGCCGCCGTTGTCCGGTCCGGCGAGCGCAACAACGCCCAGCTTCGTCGTCACGCAGGGCACATCTCTTTGAGTATCTCGTTCACGTCGGCCGCGATCCGTCGAACGTCGGATTTCGTCAGTTCGTAAAAGGACGGCAGATTCACGCCGATCTGCGCTTTCCTGGCCGCGACCGGAAGGGGTGCCTGCCGGTACATTGGAAGGGACGACATCGTCCAAAAGTAGGGACGGGAATCAATACCGCGGCTCTTGAGCGCGTGCATGAACGCGTCCCTGCCGGATTCCCCAAACCAGTCCACCTCCAGGCAAACCATCCAGAACGCGCTCTTGGCCCAGTTCTTCACCCGATTGAGCCGGACACGCTCGGTGGTTGCAATCTCCGAGGCGTACCAGCCCATGATCTCGGCGCGGCGTTCGAGAAAATCGTCGATACGCTCGAGCTGGGCAACGCCGAGCGCCGCCTGCAGATTGGTAATCCGGTAATTGAAGCCGCGTTCTTCGTGAAAATACCGGCGCTCTCGGCTCATCGCATGATCGCGCAGTCGCCGCGCGCGCTGATACAATTCCCGATCATTGGTGGTCAGCATACCGCCTTCACCGGTCGTGATGACCTTGTTGCCGTAGAAGCTGAACACGCCGCATCTGCCGAGGCCTCCGACGCGACGCCCTT
Organism: Alphaproteobacteria bacterium; assembly: GCA_005884765.1. GTDB lineage: Bacteria > Pseudomonadota > Alphaproteobacteria > Rhizobiales > Xanthobacteraceae > Bradyrhizobium. The sequence goes on along the minus strand of VAZV01000168.1, from coordinate 13,991 downwards.
TGTACTGCGCGCCATGGGCTTCGGCGGCATCCTCGACGATGATCACGCCGTGCGCGTCGGCAATCTCCGTCAAAGCATCCATATCCGCCGGATGGCCGTAGAGATGCACCGGCATGATCGCCTTGGTTCGCGGCGACAGCAGCGATTTCACCGATGCGGGATCGAGGCACAGCGTGTCCGCGTCGATGTCGGCCAGCACGGGTTTCGCGCCGGTATAGGCGACGGCATTTGCCGTCGCAACGAACGTCAAATCGGGAATGATCACCTCATCGCCGGGACCCAATCCGAGCGTGGCGAGGGCGAGGTGAAGGCCGGTGGTGCCATTGCTCACCGCCAGGGCGTATTCGGTTCCGCAGTAGCGCGCGAAATTCGCCTCGAACTCGTCGATGTATTTTCCGATCGAGGATACCCATCCCGAGTCCAGCGCTTCCAGTACGAGTTCCTTCTCGCGCGCTCCAACCAGCGGCTTCGAAATCGGAATGAAGGGGTCGGACATCATCGCCTTTACGTCTGGAGCGCTGGATAGTCCAAGTCAAGCGCAAGTCAAGCGCTTCGGGCTAGCTTGGAATAAGATCGGACAACCTGTCGCGGAGCCGGCCGCTCCGCAGCGGAGCAACCGCAAGCGCCATCACCACAAGCCACAGGCTGCACTCGGCGACGAATCGTGGAAGCCCGCTCCAGGGCACGGCTGAGCCGATCGCGAGCCCCAAGGCCCACCCGAAAGCCGTCACCAGCGCCATCAGCCCGGCCAGGAAAATCACGTGGCGAACGGGTCGCTGCAGCGTTTGCCGGATAACGATAAGCGCCAGTAAGCCGAATTGGACCAGCAGGTCGGTCGCGACGAGGGCAATCGCGGTTCCCAACGGTCCCATCCGCGGCGTCAGCGCGAGCGCCAAGACGAGAAAGCTGACAAGCTGCAATCCCTTGGTCCGGGCGAGGAGTTCGCCGCGATCACTATAATAAGCGAAGCCAAGGGCCAGCATGGCGGGTGCAACCATCTCGGCGCCAATCAACAGCGTCAATGTCAGGAGCGGGTCGTAGGCAATGGCGCCCTGGGTCCAGAGCGAGAAAAAATCCGGCCAAAATGCCAGGAATCCGGAAACCACAACGCTCGCCAGGAGCGCTACGAAAACCGATCCCCGCGCATAGAGGCGCCGCATTCGTTGCGTTGCACCGATTGCATAATCGTGGCCGAGCTCCGCTGCCAAAGGAAGTGTCGCCTGAACACACAGTGCCCGCACGAGTCCGGCCACGACCCGGGTCAGTCCCCATTGCGCGACCGCGACACGATCGGCAACAAGGGCGCTCACGAGCAGCATCGGCAGGTTCTGCAGCGCGACCTCAGTACCTCCGGCGACGGCAAACGGGAACGCGCGGCGGAACTGCCCCCCGATCCAGTGCCAAGACCCGTGCCGAGACCAGTGCCAAGGCCGGTGCCAAGACCAATCTCCACGCGCGCCGCGATGCAGGAATGGAAACAGGCGGCGCACGTCGATGATTGCAAGATAGCCGGCCGCCGCTATCTGCGGCGCCGCATAGGCGATAGAGATCGTGGTCAGGCTTTCCGCTGTCACGATCGCAGCGAGTTGTCCAAGCTGTGCAACCAGCATCGCGGCGCACTGCGTCCATACCGCTCGACCATAAAGGCCGCGCGCGCGATAAAGGGCTGCCGCGAGGTTGGAAGGCAGCACGCACAGCATCCCTGCGACCATGATGGCGAACGAGGCATCGAAATCCGCTATGGCGTGAAATCCGAGCACGCTCGCGGGGCGGAACAGGAACGTTCCCGCCAGCACCAACGCGATCAAGAGAACCGTTAGCCCGAGATAGACGCGCTGCATCGCACCGTAATAGGCCGCAGTCCGCCCATCGCTGTCGACACAGGATTTGAACGAGAGAAACCGATTGATCGCGCGTGACTGAAGGCCGACATCGGCCACCAGCACGAGATTGCCCGCCGCATAGAGCGCAAGCCACGCCGCAAGCATCTCGCTTGAGCGGTAGTGCAAAAAGACCGGGACCAGCGCCACCTGCTGGGTAATGCCGAGCAGGAGCTGAAAAAGATTCGCAGACCAGCCTGCAAGCAACCTCCGTGCGCGACTGTCTCGGGAGCCGCTCAAGAAAGCCTCCGCATCCCAGTGGCGATGTTAGGAGGATATGCCAATTTCCCAACCCTCAATTCCTCGAAAGCGGCTAGCAGCCCATCAAAGGATTGTCGATAGTTGGGAGGTCACCTATACCAGTCCCGTCATCTCGTCTGGAGTGCCCCGAATGCCCGTCCCGCGTGCTTCGCAAGCCCTGTCTCGCTTCACCGTGCTCGATCTCACCCGCGTCCGCGCGGGTCCCACCTGCGTACGACAGCTTGCGGACTGGGGTGCCAACGTCATCAAGATCGATGCGCTGCTCGAGGACGCTGGGGCTGAGCAATTGGGCGGTCCGCGCCACGGCTCCGACTTTCAGAATTTGCATCGCAACAAGCGCGCGATGACACTCAATCTCAAAGACCCCAGGGGGCTCGAGGTACTCAAGCGCCTCGCCACGAAGGCCGACGTGGTGGTCGAGAATTTTCGCCCCGACGTCAAGGCCAAGCTCGGCATCGACTATGAACGCCTGCGCCAGATCAATCCGCGCATCGTCTATGGCAGCATCTCCGGTTTCGGCCAGGACGGGCCTTATCACAAACGTCCCGGCTTCGATCAGATCGCGCAAGGCATGGGCGGGCTGATGTCGATCACCGGCGCGCCCGGCGGCGGGCCGATGCGGGTCGGCATCCCCGTGGCCGATCTGACGGCTGGCCTGTTCTGCGCCATGGGCATCCTCACGGCACTTCTGGAACGCGAAGTCTCCGGCGAAGGCCAGTGGGTGCAAACCTCGCTGTTGCAGGCCCAGATCTTCATGCTGGATTTCCAGGCGGCGCGCTGGTTGATGGAAAAGGATGTGGCCAAACAGGCCGGCAACAACCATCCGACCAGCATCCCCACCGGCGTCTTCAAGACTTCCGACGGCTACATCAACATCGCCACTACGGGAGGGCGGATCTGGGAACGCTGCGCACAGACGATCGGTGCGCCCGAACTCGTGGGCAATCCCGACTACGCCACCGCGCCGGCGCGCTCGAAGAATCGCGATGCGCTCAACGCCGTGATCGACAAGCTCACCCAAAAAAAATCGACCGAGACCTGGGTCAGGGAACTCAACGCCGCCGGCGTGCCCTGCGGACCAATCTATTCGATCGACCAGATGTTCGAGGATGCGCAAGTTCGGCATCTCGGCATCGCGCAGGACGTGCCGAACGAAGACAACCGCCATATCCGCCTGGTCGGCCAGCCCGTGACGCTGTCGCGCACGCCAAGCAGGATGGCCGCGCGGCCGCCTGAATTCGGCGAGCAGACCGAGGAGGTGCTGGCCGAGTTCGGCTTCGGCGCCGATGAAGTCGCGCAGTTGAGGCAGGCCAAGGTGGTGTGAGCGACTCGAGGTCGTCAGCAGGCGTCCGCTTCCTGGCAAAAACAAAAAAGCCCGGCGCACGCCGGGCTTCAGTTTTTCGAGGGAGGAGAAACTCAGTACTTCGCGACTACCGGACCGCCGAATTTGTAGTTCACGCCAACCCGCAGAACGTTGTCGGTAATCCGCGAGCTGAAGTTGCTGGTGAGGACACCACCGCCAAGTGCGGGGATCGTCGTCAGTAATGATCCGGACGTCTTGCCGAGGTCGACATAGAGATATTCGAGCTTGGCAGTCCAGTTGCCACCGATCGCACCTTCGACGCCAGCGCCAACGGTATAACCCACGCGGGTATCGGTGTTGGAAAACCCGAACAGCCCCGCGCCAATCGTCTCGGCGGTTCGGACTTCGCCATAGGCCAGACCGCCAGTGGCGTATAACAACACTTTTGGAGCAGCCAGAATGCCGGCCCTGCCGCGAACCGTGCCGAACCATTCAATCTTCTGATCCAGCGGGGATACCGGGACGGCGGGACCGGGGAAGACTGCAATGACACCAAAAGTCGGCGTACAGACACCTGTCGGACAGGTGAAGAAGCGGCTGCCCTTCTCGTCCGTGGCCTGGATATCGGCCTCAAGACCCCACACCCAGTTTTGCATCTGCCAGTTATAACCGATCTGGCCGCCACCGAGGACGCCGTTCAAATCGGAGCGGCCGGAGCTCGCAAAGAGGACCGTCCCCGCACCATTGGTCAAGGTTGAGTCATCGCGCGACCTGCCCCAGCTATAGCCGACATTGCCGCCGATATAGAAACCGGTCCAGTTATAGACCTCGACGATCGGCGGTGGCGCCTTGGTATAGGGCCGCGCCGCAAGATCGGCAGCCAACACGTTCGTCGTGAACAGCGAAGCAATCGCGGCAATTCCAATCGAAATTCGCTTCATGGCGTAACTACCCCAATCAAAAAGATTCTTGAAATTCCGCGAAAAGCATACGCTCCCGGACCAGCAGTCGCTGTCGCGGAAATGCCACATTGAGGCATATTCAGCCCCGAAGGTGCCTTGTCCTCGGGATTCGATCGATTGCGGAACACCTTGATTTCAATAATTATCCTTGTGCATCCCGGAGCTACGCAAAGACCGGCCTAGCCGGCCACCTTCGCCGGCCGCCACAGCCGTCCGAGGCTGCCGAAGGCCTTGTCGAGCACCGGCCAGAACAGCAGCAGGATCGCCAGCGTCGTGATCGAACCAACCAGACCGTTCGACCAGAACACTTTCATGTCGCCGCCGGACCCGATCATCGAAAGCCGGAACGCGTCTTCGGCGCGGCTGCCGAGCACCAGCGCCAGCGTGAACGGCGCCAAGGGGATACCGATCTTCTTGAAGACGTAACCGACGACGCCAAAGCCGAGCATCAGCCAGATATCGAACATCGCATTCTGGATCGCGTAAGCGCCGATCGCGCAGGATACCACGATCATCGGCGCAACGGCCGCGAATGGCACCCGGAGGATCGAGGCGAAAATCGGCACCGTGGTCAGCACGAGAATCAATCCGACCACATTGCCGAGATACATCGAGGCGATCAGGCCCCAGACGAAGTCCTTATGTTCGACGAACAGCAACGGGCCGGGATTGAGGCCCCACACCATCAAGCCACCGAGCAGGATTGCCGCGGTGCCGGAGCCCGGAATGCCGAGCGCCAGCATCGGCAACAGCGCCGAGGTGCCGGATGCATGCGCCGCGGTTTCCGGCGCGAACACGCCCTCGATGCGGCCCTTGCCAAAGCTGTCGGGATCCTTGGCAAAGCGCTTGGCGAGGTTGTAGCCCATGAAGGACGCCGCGATCGCGCCGCCTGGGGTGATGCCGAGCCAGCAGCCGATGAAGGAGGAACGCAATAACGTGACCCAGTATTTCGGCAGGTCTTTCCAGACCGACAACACCACCCGCAGGCTGATGGCGGCGGCGTGGCCGCGCAAGGCGAGACGCTCCTCCATCGTCAACAGGATTTCGCTGATGCCGAACAGGCCAATCACGGCGACGAGAAAATTGATGCCGCGCAACAGCTCGGCGGAGCCGAAGGTCATGCGCAACTGGCCGGACACCGTGTCCATGCCGACGCCCGCGAGCAAGAGGCCGAGCGACATCGAGATCACCGTCTTGTGCTTGGCCTCGCGCCCCAAGCCGACAAAGGAGCAGAACGTCAACAGATAGACCGCGAAGAATTCCGGCGGCCCGAATTTGAGCGCGAACGACGAGATCAGCGGCGCCAGGAACGTGATCAGGAGCACCGCGACCAGCGAGCCGATGAACGACGAGGTGAACGCCGCGGTCAGCGCTTCGGCCGCCCTGCCCTGCTGCGCCATCGGATAGCCATCGAACGTGGTCGCGACCGACCAGGCCTCGCCCGGGATGTTGAACAGGATCGAGGTGATGGCGCCGCCGAACAGCGCCCCCCAGTAGATGCAGGACAGCATCACGATCGCCGAGGTCGGGTCCATCGTGAAAGTCAGCGGCAGCAGGATCGCCACGCCGTTGGGGCCGCCGAGCCCGGGCAGCACGCCGACGAAAATGCCGAGCACAAGCCCGACCATCATCAGGACGAGCGTCTTCCACGTCAGCAGGACGGCGAAGCCGTGCAGCAGCAATCCGAAGGCTTCCATCGCGCGGTCCTGTCGCGGCTAGTAGCCGAAGGCCGCTTCCAGCGGTCCCTTCGGCATGATGACGTCGAACGCGATGTCGAAGGTCACGAACATCACCGCGGTGAACGCGACGGCCGTGAGCAGGGATTTCCACAGCGCGATCTTGCCGACCAGGCGCATGAAGCCCGCAATCAGCAGAAAGCTCGCGACGTAGAGTCCGAGAAATTGCGTCAGAAGGCAGAACAGCAGCGTCGGAACGAACACCGCCATCACCCGGCGGGCTTGCGCGCGGGTAACGAAGGTCTCGCGCGCCTCCTTGCGCGACAGGAAGGCGGCGACCAGACCATAGAGACTGGCGCCGCCGAGGACGACCGACAAATAGAACGGAAAATAGCCCGGCTGGGGGCCGGTCGAATCCCAGCCGATGCCGGTGCGCCAATTGTCCCACCCAAGCGTTGCAGCCAGCGCCAGAAGCAGTAGCGACACCACGACATCGACGACGCGGTTGCTCGCTACATCTGGAGAATCGGCTTCCGGCGCGGTCGGATCGTCAACGACAATTTCGACTTCGGAGTTGGACATTAGAGTCACACTAGGTGGGAGTTCTAGACCTCGCCCCGCATCCGCCTTCGCCCCGAAGGCGGGCTTCGGCGGACAATGAGCGGCGCGAGGGAGAAGAAAGCTACTTCGCGACAAATCCGGCTTCGGTCATCAGCGATTTGTTCAGCGTGTCGTCCTCCTCCAGGAATTGCAGCATGTCCTTGCCAGTGAGGAAGATCGGCTTCAGCGCCTGCTTTTCCATATAGTCCTTGTATTCCGCCGTCTGCGTCACCTTCTGGAACAGATCGACATAGAAGGCTTGCTGTTCCGCGGTCACCTTGCCGGGCAGGAACAACGCGCGCAGCATCAGATATTGAACGTCCAGCCCTTCTTCCTTGCAGGTCGGGATGTCGTGCCAGGATTGCGTTTCGGTCACCTTGGTGGTGTAGGAAATCCGCTCCTTGTCGAACACGCAGAGCGCACGCACCTGGCCGGCGCGCCAGACTTCGAGATTTTCGGACGGGTTGTTGACGTTGGATTCGGTGTGACTGCCGACCAGTTGCGTCGCGGCCTCGCCGCCGGACTTGTAGGGCAGATAGGAGAATTTCGCGCCCGTCTTCTGTTCCACAAACACGGTGAGCACGTGATCCTCACGCTTCGAGCCGGTGCCGCCCATCTTGAACGGCGAACTCGCGGCTTTCGCGGCCTCGATGAATTCCTTTACGGTTTTCGGCCCCGAGGCATTGTCCCACAGCACGAACTGGTCCAGCGCGACCACCGACACCGGAGTAAGCTCGCGCCAGTTGAACGGAATTTTTGCCGACAGCGGCAACATGTAGATCAGCGAATAGGCGATCAGCACCTTGTTCGGATCGCCTTCGCTGGACTTCATGTACATCAAGGCTTCGGCGCCGGATGCTCCGCCCTTGAGCGATACCACCATCGGCTGCTTCATCAGATTGTTTTTCTGAATCGCGGCCTGCATCATCCGCGCCATCTGATCCGAGGCGCCGCCGGCGCCTGCCGCAACCACGATTTCGACCGGCTTGGTCGGCTCCCAGCCGGCCACAGCCGGGACACTCGCCAGCATGGCTGTCAGTGCGGCCGCGGATTTCATGATATTTCGCACGCGTCGATCCCTCATATCTTTACCCAGCCCCGCACTGCCGAAGCATGGTTTGTTGGCATCATTGTACCGTGATTTCAAGCAGGTCACGGCGCCTGCGTCCTATGACTTTCGCATCGGTTGCCACCACGCTTTGACGAGACGCCGACCATCCCGGACCGACTTTTAAGCGGCTCTTTACCGAATTGGCCGACTGTGGATTCGGACCGGAGTTGCCGCCCCGCATCCATGGACCTCCAAACCCGCCAAGGCTCCGCCTGATATGATCAGAACCAAGAAAAAGCTGGTCTAGTGGCTGCGAAGGAATCGGCAGGGACGATCGGGCGTCGCGGCATCCCCTCGGTGCCGCTCGCCGTCATTGCCGGCTGCATGCTGGCCGGGGCGATCTACACGTTTTCCGCCGGTGACGACGTCAATTGGGACTGGCGCAACTATCACGCCTATAATGTCTGGGCCACCATCAACCATCGCTATGATGTCGACGTCATTCCGGCCGGTTTTCAGACCTATTTCAACCCGCTGATCTATTATCCAGTCTACGTTCTGCGCCGGTTGCTCTCACCGCTTTGGGTCGGCCTGATCGTCGGCGCAATTCACGGTCTGAACCTCGTGGCGGTCTACAGTTTGACCCGCGTCCTGCTCGGCAACACCGCCAACGCCGCCTGCCTTGCTGCCTCCGTCTTGCTCGCCGCGTTCGGGCCCATGACGCTTTCGGAAGTCGGCACCAGCTTCGCCGATATCGCCCTGTCATTACCGATCATCGCCGCCTTGATCCTCATTGCATCGTCAGACCAGCCATCGCCCATGTTCCACATCCTGGCCGGCGTCCTGGTCGGCGCCGCCGTTGCGCTCAAGCTGACCAACATCGTGTTCGCGGTCGGATTGGTGGCGGCGGTGATCGCCGCGACCCGACCGCTTGCCGCGCTCGGCTGCGTTGTGCTCGGCGGCGCGATCGGAGGGCTGATCGCGGGGGGATGGTGGAGCTTCCAGCTCTGGCGGGACTTCGGCAATCCGGTGTTTCCGCTGTTCAACGGGATCTTCCCGTCACCTGAGCTGTCGCCGGTCAATGTACTGGACCGGGAATTCATCCCGCACGGCTGGCTCGATGGACTGGCCTATCCGTTCTACTGGCTTGCCGGCGATCACCGAAGCTCCGAATATGCGTTCCGCGATGCCCGATTTGCGGTGGCATTCATGCTGTTGGCCACCGCAATGGGCACGAGCCTGATCCGTCGCGTGGCTCTGTTCACCCGCCGGGATATTCAGTTCATTATCTTTTTCGTCGTGTCGTACGCAACCTGGCTGACGCTGTTCTCGATTCAGCGCTACGCGGTTGCGCTCGAACTACTGTGCGGTCCGCTGATCGTGCTGCTGCTGGTTCGCATCCTGAAAGGCGCGGCTTCACAAGCTCGGTGGATTGGCCTCGCAAGCTGGCGCAGCGCCATCATTCTGGTGGTCGCGCTGGCAAGCGCAGCGTGGACACAACCCGGCGATTGGACGCGGCGCGCCTGGTCCAATCCATATCGTCCGCTGCTGCCGACCGAGCTGGCGCAGCCGGCGGTCTATTTGCTGCTCGACAAGCCGCTCGCCTATCTCGCGCCTATTCTGCCGCCGCCATCGCGGTTTTATCAGCTCGCCGACGGGGCCTTGCCGATTATGCCGAACGGCAAGCTGGACGCTCGCATCCGCGCAGGACTTCAGGACAAGCTGCCCGGAGGAATCTGGGAGCTCCATCTGCGCGGCACCTCTATCCGCAAGGAGTTGCTCGATCCCTATGGTCTCGTGATCGACGACTCGCAAAGCTGCGTCGATATCGCGGCAGCAGATCCGGGCAGTATCATCGAGGCCTGCCCGGTGGTGGCGCGGCAGCCTTGAAGTTTCGGCTGGCCGGATCGGCGCACTCGAAGCCGCCGGCATTGCCCCAGCGGGCGTGAGCGGGGCGCGGCAGACGGCAAAGAAGAATTAACACTGCCGCCTTACCTTCGGCTGCGCATGAGCGACGAGGTCATCCGCAGCGCGGCCAAACCGTTCCCGGCGCAGGCGGCGTTGCCCTGGCTGGTGGGCGCGGGAGTCTATGCCCTGCTGCTGATGCTCGCCCCGCGGCTACTCAACGATCCCGACAGCTATTCTCATATCGCGATCGGGCGCTGGATCATGGCACACGGCGCGGTGCCGGCGAGCGACCCGTTTTCGTTCTCCATGCACGGCGCGCCCTGGATCAGTTTCGAATGGTTGTCGGAAGTGATTTACGCGGCAGCGTATGCGCTTTCGGGCTGGGCCGGCGTCGCGGGGCTGGCGGCGGCGGCGATCGCACTTGCCGTCGCTTTATTGGCGCGCTTCCTGCTGCGCGAGCTTTCGCCGATGCCGGCCCTGCTCATGGTCATGGCGGCGGTAACGTTGTTGGCGCCGCATATGTTGGCGCGGCCGCACGTGCTCACGCTGCCGATCATGGTGGTCTGGGCGGCAGCGCTGGTGCGCTGCATGGACCACCGTGCGCCCCCGCCCTATTGGGCGCTGCCGCTACTTGTGCTGTGGGCCAATCTGCACGGCAGCGTGGTCCTGGCGCTCGGGCTGATTGGGCCGGCCGTGCTCGAGGCGCTGCTGGACGAGAAGCGCAGCGAATGGCCGCGCGTGCTGCTGCGCTGGCTGCCGTTCACGGTATTGGCGGTCGCAGCGTGCTGTCTGACGCCCTACGGGCCGGGCCCGCTGCTGATCCCGCTCACGACGCTCAGCGCCGGCCATGCGCTCAACTGGATCTTGGAATGGCGGCCGCAGGATTTCGGCCATGTCGGCAGCTTCGAGTTGCTGCTGCTGGCAGGCATCTTCGCGCTGTCGCGCGGGGTGACGTTGCCGGTGGTGCGGGCGCTGGTAGTGCTCGGCCTGATCCATTTTGCCCTGGCGCAGGTGCGCAATGCGGACCTGCTGGCCATGTTGGCCCCCCTCTATCTGGCGGCGCCGCTGGCGCGGCAGCTCCGCGCGCAGGTCGGGGATGACGCGGCCGGCTCGGCGCGCGGCGCGAACCTGGCGGCCTTGGCCGTGATGATCGTGACGACCGGGCTGGCGCTGGGGCGCGACGTGCGGCCGGCGCCGCACAACACCCCGGAGGCGGCGGTGGCCAGTGCCGGTCTCGCCAGCGCGGGGCCCGTCCTCAACGATTACTCGTTTGGTGGCTATTTGATCTTCGCCGGCATTCCCACTTTCATCGACGGCCGCAGCGAATTGTACGGCGGCCCGTTCATCGAGAGCTACAACCGCGATGTGTCGCTGGCCGACCTGCGCGATTTTCTCAAGCTGCTCGACCAGTACAAATTCGGCGCGACGCTGCTTGAGCCAGATACGCCGGCGGTGGCGCTGCTCGACCGCCTGCCGGACTGGCAGCGCGTCTACGGCGACGATGTGGCGGTCGTTCACAAGCGGCGGGATGTGCCGAAGAAATAACTCAGGCGGTGCCAAAAGCAGCGTATTGCACGCCGAGTTGCAGGTTTGCTCAAAGCGCTTTCGACGCGGCACCGGTTTCCGCCGGCGCGGCCTGGTCGCGCTCGAAGCCAAGCCACTTCTGCATCACATAGAGCGGGCGGCGTTGCGGCCGCAGGGCCCTTTCACTAGGGCTTACGAGCGAGCACAACATATTGCGCCCCAAATGGCAGCCAGCCGAGTTTGTTCTCGATTGGACGCAGCATTGAAAGGCCGCGGGGGAAAAACAGGCAGTATTGGATTTGAGGCGATGCCCAGCCGGCGTCACCCAATCGTCGCGCCAAGTCGCGAGCAGGTATCAACCTCGCATTTGCGTCGAAAGGACAAGTGTTTACGGCTTGGACGGTGAGAGGGTTCAACGGATTATGCTCAAAGATGGCAATCAACCCGCCCTGTCTCGTGATCCGATGAAGCTCTCGTAACCACCTGGTGTGCTCGTCATGCCCAATGTGGTGAAACACGCACGCAGAAAATACGACGTCGAAGGCGTCCGGTTTGGAAGGGATGCGATCATCTTCGATAAGCAGATAATTGTTGGAGTCCGGATGGCGCTGTTTGCTGATCGCGAGGCTGCGTTCAGACACGTCGGACGATGTGAGCGAAACGTCAGGAAAGTGCGCCCGAAAGAATGGTATGGAGTTGCCGATTCCGGAGCCGAAGTCGCATATCCGCGACACGCTGATGTTGCTGCGATCGACAATCTCTCTCAGCTTCTTGATCTTATATTCGGCGAAGAACTCCGGACGCTCGCCTGCTATGGTTACGTTCTCGCGGTGCTGCTCATCGTACTTTTCGGCGAAGCGATCAAATTCGACGTGGCCCATGTAGCGATCACAGTTCCGTTGCGACGCGTCGTTCGTTCTGCGAAATCGGAGAGACGGTTCTTTCGATGTGACTAACCACGATATCTTCCAATGCTTAACTAAATTCGCATCAGGGCCACCGACGACGGCAGGTTTTGGCAAATCGTCCCTGGGCTCGGTCGAAAAGTTGATGAACAATTAACCGAGATTAGCCAAGTATGGAGCTTCGAATCGAATTCGATCCACCGTCTCGCAGAATGTCAAAGTCATGGAAATTCACGACGGGATGCCGCGCCCTGGAAGAATGTTCCTTTCGATAGTTGTGCCGTGCTGCAACGAAGAAGAGGGTTTGCGCGAGTTTCATCGTCAGATGACCGTTGCCGCGCGCAAACTGTGCGGTGAGAAGTTTGAGCTCATCCTTGTCGACGACGGCTCGACCGACAACACCTGGAAAGTCATCAATGAACTTTCGGCGAAAGACTTCAACGTCGTTGCGGTCCGCCTTGCGCGAAATCACGGCCACCAGCTGGCACTAACAGCCGGACTTTCCACCGTGCGCGGCGACTTGGTCCTCGTTATCGACGCCGATCTGCAGGATCCTCCGGAATTGCTCACTCCGATGTACGATCTGATGGTGCGGGAAGAAGCCGACGTCGTCTACGGACTGCGGCGAAGCCGGGCCGGCGAAAGCCGGTTCAAGAAGAAATCGGCAGAGGCCTTCTATCGCCTGCTTGCCAATCTGACCCGCGTCAACATCCCGGTAGATACCGGTGACTTCCGACTCATGAGCCGGCGCATTTCGGATCAAGTCGTACAGATGCCGGAACATGATCGTTTTATTCGAGGCATGGTAGCCTGGCTTGGCTTTAAGCAGGTCGCCTACGAATACGATCGCAACGCCCGATACGCCGGCACTACGAAGTATCCCCTGATAAAGATGATCGGCTTCGCCACGGATGCGCTGATCAGCTTTTCCATGCTGCCGTTGCGGATCGCGACCTATATTGGCGCGTTACTTACGACCATCCTCACATTTGTCGGGGCCGGAGCGGTGATCAGCTGGATTCTCTCGGGTACGGTACCTGGATGGACCAGCTTGACGCTGCTCGTCGTCATGATTTCGTCGGTGCAACTTCTCGTGCTCGGGCTGATCGGGGAATATGTCGGTCGCACATACATCCAATCAAAGAACCGCCCACTATTTATGATCTCTCATATCCACTCGCGGGTCAGTTCGGATGTCGAGGAGCAAGCGCAGCTTGTCAATGAGAGCTCCCGGTGAAGGCCATCCTGAGCCATCCCGCGCTTTATCAGGCCTACCAGAATGTCGGCGGATTCTTTGGTGCCCGGGTCAGGGCGGTCGCGGACTATTTGACGCTTTGTTCCGGGATGCGGATTATCGATATCGGTTGCGGACCTGGTTACATCCTGCGCCACTTGCCACGCGGCATCGACTACGTTGGATTTGATATCGATCAAGCCTATATCGAACATGCGAGGCGATCGTTCGGCCATCTTGGAAAATTTCACTGTCGTTATTTTGATGCGGCTGCCGCCAGTGAATTTGCCGGCGCTGATATCGTCATGATTTCGTCGGTGCAACTTCTCGTGCTCGGGCTGATCGGGGAATATGTCGGTCGCACATACATCCAATCAAAGAACCGCCCACTATTTATGATCTCTCATATCCACCGGCGACCTCGTTTGCCGAGACGGTTACCATACGATCCGGCCCCGAGCCGGAGCGATTCCGAAAAATCGCCATCGAAGGCGTCGCGGGTCAGTTCGGATGTCGAGGAGCAAGCGCAGCTTGTCAATGAGAGCTCCCGGTGAAGGCCATCCTGAGCCATCCCGCGCTTTATCAGGCCTACCAGAATGTCGGCGGATTCTTTGGTGCCCGGGTCAGGGCGGTCGCGGACTATTTGACGCTTTGTTCCGGGATGCGGATTATCGATATCGGTTGCGG
>VAZV01000264.1 GCA_005884765.1 Alphaproteobacteria bacterium | reverse complement strand
GATTGCAACGAAAATTGTGCCACAATGGCCGGCGGTGGGCGTGTCTGCGGTCGATGCTTGCATCTGACTCTCCGATGGTTCGAGTGTGGAAACCCAAACCTATCGGAAAGGCCACGCTCACCGCCCCATGGAATCTACACGGTCATCGCTATTCGCCCCCTCGGTCCGCCGCCAGGCGATCCGACAGCGCCAGCAGCAGCGCCGAGACCACGAATACCAGATGCACGGCGACCAGCCAGGTCATCTTGGTGGCATCGAACGCGGCATCGATATTGAGGAACGCTTCCAGCACGTGGATCGCCGAGATCGCAACAATCGACGCCAGCAGCTTCTGTTTCAACCCCGCGAAGTCGATCTTGGTGATCCATACCGGCCAGTTCGGCTGGCCGCTGGTATCGATACGCGACACGAAATTCTCGTAGCCGGAAAACACCACGATCAGAATGAGGTTGCCGACCAGGATAACGTCGATCAGGGACAACACGTCGAGGATGGTGTCGGTCGACTTGGCGCCGGGCGCGTGCAGGACGAAGTCCCACAGCATCCTCAGGAACTTGAGGAAGAGCACGGCGAGGCTGAGGACAAGTCCGACATAGAATGGCAACATCAGCCAGCGGCTGGCGAACAGCACGTTCTCCAGCATGCGTCCGATGCGCTGCAGCACAGGGTTGGGCCGGGAAGGAGCCGGTTGCTCGGACATCGCGTTTTCCCGGCTCCTCGAACCTGCTTTACGCCGCCTTTTTCTTGGAGCTGAGCAGCTTGCGGTTGATCAGGCTCTCCGCGATCTGGATCGCGTTCAGCGCGGCGCCTTTCCGCAAATTGTCCGACACGCACCACAGCACGAGGCCGTTCTCCACCGTTGCATCCTCGCGGATGCGGCTGATGTAGGTCGCGTCTTCGCCGGCCGCCTCGTAAGGTGTGACGTAACCGCCCGGCTCGTGCTTGTCGATCACCAGGCACCCCGGCGCGTTGCGCAGGATGTTGCGCGCTTCATCCGCCGTGATCGGCTTCTCGAACTCGATGTTGACGGCCTCCGAATGGCCGACGAACACCGGCACCCGCACGCAAGTAGCGGTCAGCCTGATTTTGGGATCAAGAATCTTCTTGGTCTCCATCATCATCTTCCACTCTTCCTTGGTGTAGCCGTCCTCCATGAACACGTCGATCTCGGGGATAACGTTGAAGGCAATCCGCTTGGGGAACTTCTTGTTGATCAATTCATCATTGGTGTAGACCGCCTTGGTCTGCGTGAACAGTTCATCCATCGCATCCTTGCCGGCGCCCGACACTGACTGATAGGTCGAGACCACGACGCGCTTGATCACCGCCCTGTCGTGCAGCGGCTTCAGCGCGACCACGAGCTGGGCGGTCGAGCAGTTCGGGTTGGCGATGATGTTCTTCTTGACGAATCCCGCGGCCGCATCCGCATTGACCTCCGGCACGATCAGCGGCACGTCCGGATCCATGCGCCAGGCTGACGAATTGTCGATCACGACGGCCCCGGCAGCGCCGATCCTCGGCGACCATTCTTTCGATACCGCGCCACCCGCCGACATCAGGCAGATATCGACATCGGAGAAATCGTAATGTTCGAGCGCTTTGACCTTGAGAGTACGGTCGCCATAGGAAACCTCGACGCCGATGCTGCGGCGTGACGCCAGCGCCACCACCTCATCGGCCGGGAACTTGCGCTCGTCGAGAATATTGAGCATTTCCCGTCCGACATTGCCGGTCGCGCCAACCACTGCGACTTTGTAACCCATCGTTCACTCTCCGGAGAAAAATGCCTCTCCACTGCTGCGAGCGGAAAGGAAAGAGGCAGCGCTTCTATGCGAGAAACACCGTCAATACAACGTTACCATGGCGTTTAGGCGTTTTGATGCGTTCGTTTTCGCCCCGTCCCGCCAATCCCACGACCCGACGAGAATTCACCCCGCCCTGACCAGCTTTGCCGATGAAGCCTGTGCCACGCTGGCGCGGCTGTTTGCTTATGTGGGGGCGCTCGGATTGCTTGGCATCGTCGGCGTACATTTTTTCGACCCATGGTCGGCGGCTTGGGGCGCGGCGGAGCCGCCCGTCAGGGCGGGCTGGAGCGCTGCCAGCCGTTCCTATCAGGCCTTCGCCGTCCGCCCGCTTGATCCGTCAGAGAAAACAGAGACTTATAGTATCCTTCGGCATCCCCAAGGCGGCCGCAAGGATGTATTCCGGTGGGCCGGCAAGGACGAGAAGCCCGTGGCCGAGCTCGAAATCTATCGTCCCGGCGGTGAATTCTATTCCTCGATATCCGCGGTCGCCGATCTCGCGGCGCGGATGACGCCTTCCGGGGCCTCGGAACTGGAGCCAGCGGGTCTCGTAGACAGCAAGTTCGGCATGGTCACGCTGCTTCGGCGCGCCGGCGAAACGGACGGAGCGCCGTCATGTCTTGGCTTCACCAGACGCTTCGAGGCGCCCGATCTGCAGGTCTCAGGATGGTCATGCCGGGGCAACGGCTGGCCGGCGCAGCGCGTGGCGATTGCCTGCACGCTGAACCGGCTGATTTTGCTCACCTCGGGCAATGAACCGAAACTCGCTAAAATGTTCGCCCGCGCGGAGCTCAGGCGCGGCGGTTGCGGTGCCGCCACGGCGACCACGGCTTCCGCCGACTGGGTGACGGCTGCGGCGAACCCTGGGCTGCGCGGCGCCTTCTAATTGCCACGGCGCATCAAGATACTGGTTTTGATGCAACTTTTTCGCTTCGCGCCGTATTATTGTGGCGCGGTGTGGCTCAATTGACCTAGTGACGACATACCCCGCCGGCCTAAGATGGCAGCCAAGCCGATAGCCCCAACGAGGACGTGATGATTTGGAAATTCCCTGTCGCGAGCAAGCTCGCGCTGTTGCTGGCGGCAGGAGCCGTGATCGCGACCAGCTTCAATGTTCCCGCCAATGCCCAGTCGCCTCGCGCCTACGATAACCGCGGTCGGCCCTATTACGGACCGAACGGACCGAATGTGTCCTACCAGCAAGGGCCGCACACCCGGATCTATGTCACCAAGCGCTCCTGGCTCGATGCCGGCACCGAGGTCCTGCCGGGCGACCGCAAATTCCAGGATTATGCCTTCCCGCCGGAGATCGGATACCCATCGTTCGCGCGCGAGAACAAGAACCGCCCGATCGACCGGCAGCCGCTCAATCCGCCATCCGACCTTGGCGGATGGTATCCGCAGACCTTCCCGCTGTATTGAGCGCGAAGATGTAGAGTGGGCAAAGGCGCGCTTCGCGCCGTGCCCACCATTTAACGAGACGAACTGCACTTGACGCTAGATGGTGGGCACGCTTCCGCCTTCACTCGTTGAGCTGCGGCGGAGGTGGCCGCTTTGCCCACCCTACGTGTTGCGCGCGCACTCAAGCGTGCAGCGCCTGCAATTCCTTTAAAATCGCTTCGCCCATCTGCATCGTGCTCGCGGGCTTGGTGCCCTCGGATCTGATATCCGCGGTGCGCAGGCCGCTTGCAAGCACAGAGGCGATCGCCGCGTCGAGCTTGTCGGCGAGCGCGCCCATGTCGAAGGAATAGCGCAGCGCCATGCCGAACGACGCGAGCATCGCGATCGGGTTCGCAAGCCCTTGGCCAGCGATATCGGGCGCCGAACCATGCACTGGCTCATACAGCGCTTTGCGCTTCTTGCTCTTGGCGTCGACTTCGCCGAGGGAAGCCGACGGCAGCATGCCGAGCGAGCCGGTCAGCATCGCCGCGATATCGGACAGCATATCGCCGAACAGGTTGTCGGTGACGATGACGTCGAACTGCTTGGGCGATTTTACCAGATTCATGCCGCCGGAATCGGCGAGCTGATGCTCCAGCGTCACGTCCTTGTATTCGCGGGCGTGAAGGAGCGTCACCACTTCGTTCCACAGCACGCCCGTTTTCATCACGTTGCGCTTTTCCATCGAGGTCAGCTTGTTGCGGCGCTTGCGCGCGAGGTCGAAGGCGACGCGCGCAATGCGCTCGATCTCGTAGGTGTCATAGACCTGGGTGTCGACCGCGCGCTTTTGGCCGTTGCCGAGATCGGTGATGGTTTTCGGCTCGCCGAAATAGACGCCGCCGGTGAGCTCGCGCACGATCATGATATCGAGGCCTTCGACCGCCTCGCGCTTGAGACTGGAAGCATCGGCCAGCGCCGGATAGCACACGGCGGGGCGCAGATTGGCGAACAGGCCGAGTTCCTTGCGTAAGCGAAGCAGGCCCGCCTCGGGCCGCGCCTCATAGGGCACACTGTCCCATTTCGGCCCACCCACCGAGCCGAAGATGATGGCGTCCGCGGCTTTCGCCTTGGCCATGGTGTCTTCGGTGATGGAGACCTTGTGCGCGTCATAGGCCGAGCCGCCGACCAGCCCCTGTTCGGTTTCGAAATGCGCGATGCCGTTGGCGTTCAACCAGTCGATCAACCGCTTCACCTCCGCCATCACTTCGGGGCCGATGCCGTCGCCGGGGAGCAGCAGGAGTTTGTGGGTCGCCATGGTTGTTCCTCATCCACTCGTCATGGCCGGGCTCGTCCCGGCCATCCACGTCTTGGCTTCGTCGAGAAAGACGTGGATGCCCGGCACAAGGCCGGGCATGACGACTAATCTCGCCTTGTGCGCGGAGTGCTAGTGCGGCATTGCGCTGATGGCAAGACACCATTGCCGGCGCTGCCCTGTGCAAGGGCGCCGAACTCTGCCACGTTGGGTGTTGCAGGAGTGATCCCTTGCACGCCCCCGATCGTCCCCAGACCTACGCGCATCCCGCGCGGCTGATCCTGATCTTGTCGCTGGCGCCGACCATCGGTCTCGGCATCGGCCGCTTTGCCTATGCGCTGGTGCTGCCGGACATGCGCGATCAGCTGGGCTGGTCGTATTCGGCCGCCGGCTTCATGAACACCATCAACGCCGTCGGTTACCTCGCCGGCGCCCTGCTCGCGTCGCGCATGATCCGCCGCTTCGGGTTGTCCAGCACCGTCCGCTGGGCGACGCTGGCCTGCCTCTTGTCGCTCGCGCTGTGCGCGCTGTCTGGAAATTTCGTGGTGCTAAGCTTGGCCCGCCTGCTCATTGGCGTCGCCGCTGCGGCATTATTCGTCGGCGGAGCGGCGCTGGCGACGACGATTGCGCAATCACGGCCCGAGCGGGCCAATTTTCTCATGAGCCTGTTTTATGCCGGACCCGGGCTCGGCATCCTGTCTTCCGGGTTGATCGCGCCGTTCGTTTTGCAAGCCTTCGGCCCGGGCTCGTGGTGGATCGTGTGGTGGGCGCTCACGCTGCTTTCGGTCGTCATGACGATCCCGCTCATGCTCGCGCCGCTCGATACCCGCGCCGCCGTTGACCATGCGACACGTACCGCGTTCTCCGTCCGGCCGGTGCTGATCTATCTCGTGGGCTATTTCCTGTTTGGCGCCGGATACATCGCCTACATGACCTTCATGATCGCCTATGTTCGCGACGGCGGCGGTGGAGCTGCGGCGCAAAGTGTCTTCTGGAGCCTGATCGGCATCAGCGCGTTCGCGACGCCATGGGTATGGCGCTCCGTGCTGGCGCTCGATCGCGGGGGCCTCGCCACCACCATCATCCTCGGCGTCAACGCGATCGGCGCCGCGCTGCCGATCTTCGGACATTCGCCGCTGCTGCTGGCGATATCGGCGCTGGTGTTCGGCGTGGCTTTTTTTGCAGTAGTCGGATCGACCACCGCCTTCGTGCGCTTCAACTATCCACCGGCCGGCTGGCCGGCCGGGATCGCGGCGATGACGATCGCATTCGGGATTGGCCAGACGCTGGGACCGATCTTGGTCGGCGCGATCACGGATGCGATGGGCAGCCTGTCGTTTGCCTTGAACGTTTCCGCCGCGATGCTGGCTCTCGGCGCCATCGCCGCGATGTTCCAGAGGAAACTTTCGAGCACCTCTTAAGAACGGTAATTGAGTTGGGTTGCCGATGGGCTATCGTGACGTCGACCAGGCCATGGGAGTTCGCAATCAACCTGTCGACGCCAGCGAAACGATGATGAAATCCGCCAACAGCCCCGCCTCTCGGAGCCGCCGCATTCTGGCAGGCTTGCTGGGCGCGCCGATCGCGCAGTCAGCGGCGCCGGCCATGCACGAGCGGGCGGCGGACGCGCTGGAGCTTCACTGCCACTATCAGCTCATCGAGATCGCGGGTGCCGGGCGAGAGGAGTTGAAAATTCTACTTGAAGGCGTCCGGCGGCTGGGTTTTGCCGGAATCAACGTCACGTTTCCCTATAAGGAAGCCGTTCTCGAACTGCTCGACGAGCTGTCGCCGGGCGCCGAATCGATTGGCGCGGTCAATACCATCGTGGTGCGTGACCGCAGATTGATCGGCCACAATACCGACACGACAGGCTTTGCGCGGGCCGTTGCCGCGCTCGTCAGCGCCTCCCCGCATGGCGCGGTGGCGATCATCGGCGCTGGCGGCGTCGGCAAGGCCATTGCCTTTGCGCTAGCCGGGTTGGGCGTCTCCGAATTACGGATCTTCGATAGCGAGCAGACCAAGGCCGTGGATCTCGCCGCCCGGCTCGAAGGCCACCTAATCACGCGCATTGCGTCCAACGTCGAGAACGCGCTGCGTGATGTTGTAGGCGTGATCAACGCTTCCCCTGTCGGGATGCTGCCGAGCCTCGGCTCGCCGGTTCCCGAGGCGCTGCTGCATCCCGCGCTGTGGGTTGCGGATGCTGTCTATTCTCCGCTGTGGACGCCGCTCCTGACCGCCGCAAAGGCCAAGGGCGCCACCGTCATGACCGGGCGCGAGCTTGCGATCTATGCCGCCGCCAACGCGTTCGAGTTATTCACGGGGTTCGCTCCTTCCATCTCCGAGATGGGAGGTGCATTCGACGCCGTCATGGCCGCAAGATACGCTACATCGGACGTAGCGTAACAACGGCTCGCGCGGCTCAATTGCCGCTGAACGAATTATAGCCTTGGTCTTCCCAGTAGCCGCCCTTGTAGTCGTTGGTGACTTCCATCGAGATCACGTATTTCGGGTTCTTGAACCCGAGCTTCGTCGGCACCCTGATTTTCATCGGAAAACCATAGGCGCGGGGCAAGATCTCGTCGGCGAACTTGAACGTCATCTGGGTCTGCGGATGTAGCGCCGTGCGCATGTCCAAAGGTGAGTTGTAGCCTTCCTTGTCGGCGCATTGGAACCAGACATATTTCGCGGATGTGTCGGTGCCGATGATTTTGAGGAAATCGCGCAACGGCGTGCCGGTCCAGCTCCCGATCGCGCTCCAGCCCTCGACGCAGATATGGCGGGTGACCTGCTTGACCTGCGGCAGCTTGTAGAGTTCCTCCAGCGTCCAGGACTTCTTGTCGTCGACGAGGCCGCGCACCTCGAGCTTCCATGACTTGCCATCGACCTCGGGCGCGTCGTCAACCTCGTAATAGGCGTTGAACGGGAACGGCTTTGTAATCGCGCTTTCCGGGAAGGTCGGCGCCAGCGCGTCGGGATTGAAGATCCATGCCTGCACGGCATCATTGAATTTCGAGACTTTCTTCAACACTTCCTCGGCCGAGGAGCTGTCGATGATGTCGCATCCGGTCAAAAGGGTCAGCGCACCCAGGCTGGCGCCACCGGCGATGAAGCGGCGACGCGCCGGATCCGGCATCGCCTTCACCGCGTCCCTGACCAGCAATTTCTTGTCGACGCCCGGGATCAGAAGCGAACGCATGCGGCCCATGATATCTCTCCTCGAAATTTTAGCGGCCGATGATCATGGCGCGCAGGCTTTTGGGCACCAGCAGTGCCAACGCGACATGAACAATGAGAAACGCGACAATCAAAGACATGCAGATGAAGTGCACGTAACGCGCGATGTCGTAATCGCCGAACAGCGCCGCCAGCCAACGCAGCTGCACCGGCTTCCAGATCGACAAGCCCGACAGCACGATGACGATGCCGACGACGATGATGCCGGCATAGAGCAGCTTCTGCACGTAATTATACTTGGTCAGATCGTCATGCGCGAGCTTGAAGGTCAGCGCCGCCTTGACATCCGAGATCACGCCGCTCGGCGTGATCGGCAGCAATTTCTTGCGGAATCGGCCGGTGGCAAAACCTACGATGAGATAGACAAGGCCGTTGACCACCAACAGCCACATCGCGGCGAAGTGCCACAGCAACGCCCCGGCGAGCCAGCCTCCCAGCGTGATGCTGCTGGAGAAGCGGAAATCAAATAGCGGCGAGGCATTATAGATCTGCCAGCCCGACATGATCATCAGGGCCATGGCGAACGCGTTGATCCAGTGCGTCACCCGAACCCAGCCGGGCTGGATGACCTTGCCGGTCTGGGGTGTCACATCCTGCTCGCTGACTGTTAGGCTCGACATCGTTGATCCGTCCTTGGCGTCCGTCACCCTGCTTATACGCGGGGAACCGGCTTTCCGTTACTGCATTGGCGCTATCAGAACCATTGATGGTGGACATGAAGGTCACAAAAAAGCGAGCCGGGCTTCCGCAGGCTCGCTTCCTTGCGCGTCCCTTTGGGGAACGGGAACCAATCGGGCGCGCGGGTTACGACGCCGGCAGCAAGACGGTGTCGACCACGTGGATGACGCCGTTCGACTGATGGACGTTGGAAATCGAGACCATCGAGCTATCGCCCTTGGCGTCGATGATCCAGACCTTGCCGTCGGACCGCTTCACGGTGAGTTCTTCGCCTTCGGCGGTCTTGAGCTTCTTGCCGTCGGTCAGGTCGGACGCGTCAAGCTTCCCCGGGACCACATGGTAGGTGAGGATCTTGGTCAGGGTCGCCTTGTTCTCGGGCTTGACCAGATTGTCGACGGTGCCGGCCGGCAGCTTGCCGAACGCGGCGTTGGTCGGCGCGAACACCGTGAACGGGCCCTTGCCTTCCAGGGTTTCGACCAGCCCGGCAGCCTTCACGGCGGCAACCAGTGTGGTGTGGTCTTTGGAATTCACGGCGTTCTGGATGATGTTCTTGGAGGGGAACATCGCCGCGCCGCCGACCATCACGGTCTTTTCCTGCGCGTTGACGGGTGCTGCGATGGTAGCCGTAAGGGCCAATGCGCCGAAGGCAACGGCGGACAAAAGGGCAATACGCTTGGACATGGATAGTCTCCCGATTGGATAGGTTGACCGGCGGGCCGCGCCGGCGATGAAGGGCAACAACGACGCTTGCTTGGTTGATGATCGGCGTCGCCGTTGCTCGGAATTACGGGAGGCTTTGGCCGCGGTTTCGAATTATAAATTTTTGCGGATTTGAAACTTTTTGAAACGATGGCCGTGTATGCGCCTCTCCGTCGTTGCGAGGAGCGCGAGCGATGACCCCCCGTCGCTCGCTATGCGCATTCGCCCGACCCGTTGAAGCCGCTAGTCCCGGCTATGCGGCGTCTGGATGAAGCCGCGGTTCCAGGTCGGGCTGATCAGGATCTCGTTCATGCAGACGCGGGGCGGCATGCTGGCGACGAACGCGATGGTGCGGCCGAGGTCTTCCGATTGCAGCATGCGCGCCTGCTCTTCTTCCGACGGCACCACCGGGCGCTGCTTTAAGATCGGGGTTGCGACTTCGCCGGGCGACAGGCAGCAGGCGCGCAGGCCGTTGACGCATTCGTCCATGTTGAAGGAATGGGTCAGCGCCAGCACTGCATGCTTGGTCGTGGTGTAGGCCGGGCCGGGCATTTTCGACACGTGACGGCCGGCCCATGATGCGACGTTGATGATGCAGCCATCCTTTTGCTTGCGCATCGCCGGCAGCACCGCGCGCATGCAATAGAGCACGCCGTTGAGATTGATATCGACCAGTTTGTCCCAGCCTTCGAGCTCCATGTCGGCCCAGCTTCGCTTCGGCACGTTGACGCCGGCGCTGTTGACCAGAAGATCGATCCGGCCGTGACGTTTGAGGATTTCCTCGGCCACCTTGTTGACGTCGGCCGCGATAGAGACGTCGAGCGGATCGCTTCGGCTTTGCCGCCGCTTGTTTCGATCTTGGCCACGACCGTATCGAGCGCGTCCTTGCGACGCCCCGAAACCACCACCGTCCAGCCATCCGCCGCCAGCGCTTCCGCACCGGCTTCGCCGATGCCGCTGCCGCCGCCGGTCACCCAGGCCACGCGTTTCCCGCCATTTG
>VAZV01000082.1 GCA_005884765.1 Alphaproteobacteria bacterium | reverse complement strand
CAAGGGCGAGGCGATGACGAAGATCAGATAGATCCGCGCGTCGTGGCGGACGGCCTGGCTTGCGGTCATGACGTCGATCAGGAGCGGGCCGAGCAGTGCGAACACGGCGGTTACGGCAAGCGCAAACGCAAAGCCCCAGCCCAGGACCAGCCGCGTCGCGCTGGAGAAGCCGAGGCGGTCGCGTGCGCCGTAGGCGCGGCCGCACAATTGCTCGGCTGCATTGGCGAGGCCGTCGAGGAAGAAGGCGCTCACCAGCAGGAAGTTGTTCAGCACCGCGTTGGCGGCAAGCGCAACGTCGCCCGAACGCGCTGCCTGCGCGGTGAAAAACAGCCACACCGTGATCAACGCGGCGGTGCGGATCATGATGTCGCGGTTGACGCCGAGCATGCGCATCAGCTTGGCGCGGTCGAACAGCGTTGCGCGCGGGACCCCTAACTCCCCATCCGACAAATGTCGCGCGATGAGGACGCCGAGCAGGAACCCGGCCGTCTCCGCGATCACGGCGGCGATCGCCGCACCCGCGATCCCCGCATCGAACACCAGGACCAGCAGCATGGTCGCGGCCATGTTGACGACGTTGATCGCTATCTGCACCGAAAGCGCGAGCTTCGCGCGCGCCCGGCCGATCAGCCAGCCAAGTATGACGTAGTTGGCTAGCGCGAACGGCGCCGACCAAATGCGGATCAAGAAATAGATGTTGGCGGCACGCCTGACGCCGACGCTGCCGCCCATGGCATCGAAAACGACGCCGGCGAGCGGCATCTGCAGCGCGATCAGGCCGCCGCCGATCAAGGCCGCGACGATGAATCCGCGCACCAGGATCGCGCGCAATTCTCCACTGGCGCCGGCGCCGAGCGATTGCGCCGTGAAGGCCACCGTGCTCATGCGCAGGAAGGCGAACAGCCAGAACAGGCAATCGAAGATCACCGAGGCCATCGCCACGCCGCCCAGCAGCGTAGCGTCGCCGAGCCGGCCGATCGCCGTGGTCGAGACGATGCCGATTAGCGGTGTGGTCAGGTTCGCGACCATCGCGGGGCCGGCGATGGCGAACACTTGCGCAGTCGTGACTTTGGAGGATGGGCTCGGCGCGTGCATGCCTACAGCTCGACGATCATGCCATCATGCGCGGCGGTATGGTCGAGCGCGTCCAGCCGCCCCAGCATGTCGTCGCTCATATGGGTCAGGATCAGCCGCTTCGGCTTGATCTCCGAGAGATGCGCTTCAAGAGTCTTCAGGCTGAGGTGATTCTTGACGATCTTGTCGTAGTGATAAGCTTCGGCGATGAACAGGTCGGTGTCGCGCACGAGCGGGACCAGCGTCTCCGTCCATTCGGTGTCGGCGCTATAGGCGATGATGCGTCCCTCGGCCTCGACGCGGTGCGCGAGAAACGGGCCGCCGGATTCGCCATGCACGACGGGAAACGGCGTGACTTTGACCGCGCCGAAGCTGCGCGCTTGCTCCGGCTTGAGCGCAACAACCGACAGCTCAAAGCGCTGCCGGGTTTTCGACGAATGCTCGAATAGCGCTTCCATCACCTGGGTCAGCCGCATCTCGATCCCTTCGGGACCGGCGATGACGAGCGGGCGGGTCCGGCGGGAAAATAGTGCGTCGAGCAGCAGGAAGGGGAGGCCCGCGAAATGATCGCCATGGAAATGCGTGATCAGGATCAGGTCGATGTCATCGCCGGCGATGCCGAACCGCTTCAGCGCCGGCAGCGACGAGGCGCCGCAATCGATCAGGAAATTGACGTCTCGGCCCGTGACATGGAAACAGGTGTTGGATCGGCCGCCCGAGCCAAACGCATCGCCGCAGCCGACAAAACGTAACTGCATCGGCTATGACCCCGTGTTCCGTGAAAAACTATCGTCCGCGCGGGGCGCCGAACAGCCGCGACAGGAACCAGATCGGCAGCACGATCACGGCGCCGAGCAGGAAGTAGCGCCACAGCCAGTTGATGGCGTCGAAGCCCAGATCCCAGATTCGCTGGAACAGGAGGCGAATGCTGTTGATAATATTCCAAGGGTCGAATCCGATCGCGGCAAGCACGACACCGACCAAGATCGAGAGCAGGATCAGCCGGAACGTCACCGCAAGCGGCGAGCCGCCGAGAAAGCGGTACAGGCCGTCATGGTTGGCGGCCGGCAAGTCTCTGACGTCGTTGGCCATCGGTCTTCTCCTCACGGATTCGCAGCAAGCCGATAGTACTACGGCAGGGAGCACATGGGGAACCCGTCAGCCGCCACCAGATGTTACCAAAACTTTATTTGTGGCCGCCGCCTTCAGCATCCGCTCGAGCGTCTCCAGCCGGTCGGCCTCGCGCGGCGGCTTGTCCCAGCGCAATCGGTTAATGCGCGGAAACCGCATCGCGACGCCCGATTTGTGCCGCGGCGAGCGCGCCAATCCCTCGAAGGCGACCTCCAGCACCAGGCCCTGATCCGGCTCGTGCACGACATGGCGGACCGGTCCGAATTTTTCGACTGTGTTGCGGCGCACGAAGCGGTCGATCTGCAACAGCTCCTCGTCGGTGAAGCCGAAATAAGCCTTGCCGACCGGCACCAATTGCTCGCCGTCCTCGCTCCTGGTCCACACCCCGAACGTATAGTCCGAATAGTAGGACGAGCGCTTGCCATGGCCGCGCTGGGC
>VAZV01000263.1 GCA_005884765.1 Alphaproteobacteria bacterium | reverse complement strand
GAGAAAGATGAAGCAAAGCCTGCGCCGAAGCCGGGACCGCCGCCCATGCCGCCGTGCTCGAAGGCGGCATGGCCGAACCGGTCATAGGCGGCGCGTTTTTCGCCGTCTTTCAGGACTTCGTAGGCCTCGTTGATTTCCTTGAAGCGGATTTCGCTAGCCGCATCGCCGGGATTGCGATCGGGGTGCCACTTCATCGCGAGCTTGCGGAAGGCCGCTTTCAGCTTGGATTCGTCCGCATTGCGGTCGACTCCAAGAGTTTCGTAGTAGCAGCGCTTGGTGGACATCCGTCAAATCCGCCCGAAGTTCGTTTTCATTCCGAGGGAATGAGAGTGATGCAGCCCTCGGTTCAATGAAAAATGACCCTCAGCCATCGAGACACAGCTTGGGTGCTCTTTGGCATGAGGGTCATGGTCGTTACCCGCTTTAAGCAGACTTCTTGTTGTTCTTGTCGTCGTCGACCTCGGTGAATTCCGCGTCGACGACATCATCCTTCTTCGCATCCTTGGCCGCATCGGCCTCGGCCTGCTGCTTGTACATGGCTTCGCCGAGCTTCATGGAAACCTGCGCCAGCGTATTGGTCTTGGCCTTGATCGCCTCGGCATCGTCGCCCTTCAGCGCTTCCTTCAGGTCGCTGACAGCGTCCTCGATGGCGCGGCGCTCGGGCTCGGCAATCTTCGAGCCGTGTTCGGCGAGCGCCTTTTCGGTCGAATGCACCAGCGCATCGGCATGGTTCTTGGCGTCGACCGCTTCGCGACGCTTCTTGTCCGCGGCCGCGTTGGCCTCGGCGTCCTTGACCATCTTCTCGATGTCGGCTTCCGACAGACCGCCCGATGCCTGGATGCGGATCTGCTGCTCCTTGCCGGTCGCCTTGTCCCTGGCCGAAACGTTGACAATGCCATTGGCGTCGATGTCGAAGGTGACCTCGATCTGCGGCATGCCGCGCGGTGCCGGCGGAATGCCCATTAGGTCGAACTGACCGAGCATCTTGTTGTCGGCCGCCATTTCGCGCTCGCCCTGGAAGACGCGGATGGTGACGGCATTCTGGTTGTCTTCGGCGGTCGAGAACACCTGGCTCTTCTTGGTCGGGATCGTGGTGTTGCGGTCGATGATGCGGGTGAACACGCCGCCCAGCGTCTCGATGCCGAGCGACAGCGGCGTGACGTCGAGCAAGAGCACGTCCTTGACGTCGCCCTGCAGCACGCCGGCCTGGATCGCAGCGCCGATCGCGACCACTTCGTCGGGATTGACGCCCTTGTGCGGCTCCTTGCCGAACAACTGCTTCACAACTTCCTGGACCTTCGGCATGCGGGTCATGCCGCCGACCAGCACCACTTCGCCGACTTCGCCGGCGGTGAGGCCGGCATCCTTGAGCGCCTTGCGGCAGGGTTCGATGGTCTTCTGGACGAGATCATCGACCAGCGCCTCGAACTTCGCGCGTGTCAGCTTCATCGTCAGATGCTTCGGCCCGGACTGATCCGCCGTGATGAAGGGCAAGTTGATTTCGGTCTGGGTGGTCGAGGACAGTTCGATCTTGGCCTTTTCAGCGGCCTCTTTCAGGCGCTGCAAGGCAAGCTTGTCGTTGCGCAGGTTGATGCCCTGCTCCTTCTGGAACTCGTCGGCCAGATAGTTGACAAGCCGCATGTCGAAGTCTTCGCCGCCGAGGAAGGTGTCGCCGTTGGTCGACTTCACCTCGAACACGCCGTCACCGATCTCGAGGATCGACACGTCGAACGTGCCGCCACCGAGGTCGTACACGGCAATGGTGCCGGCTTTCGACTTGTCGAGGCCGTAAGCGAGCGCGGCCGCGGTCGGCTCGTTGATGATGCGCAGCACTTCGAGGCCGGCGATCTTGCCGGCGTCCTTGGTGGCCTGGCGCTGGGCGTCATTGAAATAAGCGGGAACCGTGATGACGGCTTGATCGACCTTCTGGCCGAGATGGGCCTCCGCAGTCTCTTTCATCTTCTGCAGGATGAAAGCCGAGACCTGCGAGGGCGAATAGGTCTTGCCGTCGGCTTCGACCCAGGCGTCGCCGTTGGACGCCTTGACGATCTTGTAAGGGACGAGCTTCTTGTCCTTCTCCACCATCGGATCGTCATAGCGGCGGCCGATGAGGCGCTTGACCGCAAAGATGGTCCGCTCGGGATTGGTCACGGCCTGGCGCTTGGCGGGCTGGCCGACCAGACGCTCGCCGTCATCGCTGAAGGCAACGATTGACGGAGTGGTCCGCATGCCCTCGGCGTTTTCGATGACTTTCGATGTCTTGCCATCCATTACGGCGACGCACGAATTCGTGGTGCCGAGATCGATCCCAATGACCTTTCCCATGGTCCTGATATCCCTCTTTTTGCGGCAGGTTGGCTGGGCCCTGACGGCGCCCGATCCCAGACCCCCTAAGATCAAATACTCGCGATATTGCGACGGTGAGCCTCATATAGGAGGGGGGTATCGCCCCGCAAGGACCGGACGCAACCTTGAGCCATGAAAACATTGGTCTTTGAAAGATCGTGTCGGTTCAGACTTGCTAAGCTACCCTGTTGCCGGACCTGCAAAACCGTTAAAAGCGGCCGATCCAGAGCAGGCCTCTCGCCGAGGGGCCGCGACGCCCGACCACTGGGCGGCCTCGAATAGCAAGCCAAGCAGGTTCTTCATGAAGCCCCTTCAATTCCTGACCGCGGTTGCCCTCCTGATTGCCGCCAATTCGTCCGCGCTAGCGGGTGATCCGGTCTTCCCGCCGGGCGTCCGCGTGGGCCTTACACCGCTGGTCGGCCTCGTTCCCGCCAAGACCTTCGTCGGCTTTGAGACCGAGGACCATGGCGTCAAGGTACTGGTGGCAGAGCTGCCGGCCCAGGCATATAGCGAGGTGGCGAACGCGTTCAAAGCCAATCCAGCGGGCACCGCCGGCATCAAGCCGGAAAGCATCGAATCGCCGGCGGGCCTTGCTTACTACACGGCGGAAAACGCCAAGGACGGCGCGACCAGCGTGCGGCGCTATTCGATGATCCTGCCGGGCACCTCTTTTTCCGGCTATGTCGCCGTGCAGGTTCCGGAGAACGCGAGCAAGATCTACACCGATGATGCGATCCGTCAGATGTTCGCGTCGGCCACGCTCCGCAAGGAGGTGCCGGTCGAGGAGCAGCTTGGACTGATGCCGTTCAAGGTCACCGAGCTCGGCAACTTCAAGAATATCCGCACGCTCGCACCCGGAGCAGCCGTCATCCTTGCCGACAATGACGAAACAACCGGCTTCGAGCCCGCCCCGTTCATGGTGATCGGCCTGATCGGGAGCACGGCGGCGCAGCCGGATGACCGTGGCCGTTTTGCCCAGCAGGCCGCAACGTCGATCCCCGGCGTGCGCGACGCGCGGATCACGATGTCGGAGCCGATCCGGATCGACGGCATGCCCGGCTATGAAACCCGAATCGATGCCACGAGCGGCAAGGACAATACGTCCGTGACTGTGGTGCAATGGCTGCGGTTCGGCAACGCGAACGCGTTGCGCATCATCGGCAGCTCGCCGCGCGACCAATGGTCGAGCGCGTTTCCGCGCTTCCGCGCCGTGCGCGATGGAATCCAGCCGCGAGGCTAATCGCCAGGCAGCCGCCCAAAATTGAATCCTTTGGCGGGGTGCAATCTGCTTTACGCGCGCAAGCCCGACTGATTTGCTGGAGCGATCCTTAAGGCTACGGGAGAGGCACCATGTTGGACCGAAGGCGGATATTGGCAGGCCTGGCTCTCGCAGGTCTCGGCACGACAGCCATCACGACCTGCGTTTCAAGCACGCTTTGGGCGGCAGCATCGATCAAGCCTGACGACGCATCGGCGCTTCTGGTGATCGATGTCCAGAATTGCTTCCTGCCCGGCGGCAGCCTCGCGGTGAAAGATGGCGAGCAGGTTGTTCCCGTGATCAACAGGATCGCCAAGGGCTTTGCCAATGTGGTGATGACGCAAGACTGGCACACCGGCGGGCACGTGTCCTTTGCATCCGTCCATCCTGGCAAGAAGCCGTTCGAGACGATCGATCTGCCCTACGGCAAACAGGTGCTGTGGCCCGACCACTGCGTGCAAGGAACCGACGGCGCCTCGCTGTCCAAGGATCTGTCCATCCCGCACGCCGCACTCATTATCCGCAAAGGCTTCCACAAGGACGTCGATAGCTATTCCGCCTTCACCGAGGCCGACGGCAAGACCACTACCGGGCTTGCCGCCTATCTCAAGGCGCGCGGGGTGGAACGGTTGTTCGTGGCGGGCCTGGCCACGGATTTCTGCGTCGCCTGGACCGCGCTCGACGCGCGCAAAAGTGGATTCGAAACCTATGTGGTGGAAGATGCCTGCCGCGGCATCGACACGCAGGGCTCGCTTGCAAAGGCCTGGACCGATATGGCCCAAGCCGGCGTCAAGCGAATTCAGTCAGGCGATCTCGCCGTCTAAAATATGGTCCGGAAAAGTGGCTACCGGTTTTCCCTCGCGACAAACGCGGGACGCGTTTGCGCGGAGGTCATGCTCAGGCAAAAGCACAAAGCAGGATGACGATTCGAAGAAAAGTCATCACGCTTTAGCGCGCGAGATCATGATTCTAATCATGATCTAGGCCGCGTTGTCGGGCTCGTTGCCGTTGGCCGGGGCCGGCGCCGCCTTGATCCCGCCCTTGGAGACGCCGACCAGTGCCGGACGCAGCACGCGATCCCCGAGCATGTAACCGGCCTGGACGACCTGGACGACAGTGCCCGAGGGCACCGATGGATCGGGAACCTCGTACATCGCCTGCTGAAAATTCGGATCGAATTTTTCGCCGGACGGATCGAATTTCTTTACGCCGTTTTTCTCCAGCGCGTTGAGCAGCGAGCGTTCGGTGAGCTCAACGCCTTCGATCAAGGCTTGCAGGCCGGGATCGGCGGCCGCCTTGGCCTCGGGGGGAACCGCGTCGAGCGCGCGCTGCAGATTGTCGGCAATCTCGAGCACGTCGCGGGCAAAGCCGGTAATGCCGTACACCCTCGCATCGGCGACCTCGCGGCTGGTGCGCTTGCGCAAGTTCTCCATCTCCGCCAGCGTGCGCAGCATCTTGTCACGGGCGTCTGCGGCCTCCTTGGCCAGCGCTTCCACCGAGCCTTGTTCGGGATCGTCGGGCATCACGTAGGGCTTCGAAACCACGGGCTCGCCGGCTTGGGCGCCGTTCGCCGGATCATCATTCGGCCGGTTAGGATCGGTCATGGATCGCCTTTTCGAAAAAATCGCCTTGAGATCGGTTCAATGTGGGATTATTGGCCCGGATATCGTGCTTTCGGCGCCGAAAATCAAGCGCCCAGACCCGATCCCGCAGGATCAGCCGCCCAGCATCTTGCTGACGATCCGTGCGGCATAATCGACCGTCGGTATCACCCTTGCATAGTTGAGCCGCGTCGGCCCGATCACGCCAAGAACGCCGACGATATGACCGGCGCCGTCGCTATAGGGGGCGATGATGGTGGAGGAACCCGATAGCGAGAACAGCTTGTTTTCCGATCCGATGAAAATCCGCACGCCTTCGGCGTGTTCCGCGCGCCCCAACAGGTCGATCACGCCGCGCTTGGCCTCGAGATCGTCGAACAGGGATTTCACGCGCTCCAGATCTTCCAGTGCGTGCAGATCGTCGAGGAGATTGGCGTGGCCGCGCACGATCAGTTGCCGGTCCTCGTGGTCGCCGCCCGACCAGCTCGCGATTCCGGCGGCGATCACTTTCTGCGTGAGTTGATCGAGCTCAGCCCGGCTCTGCGCCAGCGCGTTCTCAAGCTCGAGCCTGGCCTCCGCCAGCGTGCGTCCCCTGATGCGCGCGTTGAGGAAATTGGTGGCTTCGGTGAGCGCCGACGAGGGGACGCCGGGCGGCAAGGTCAGCACGCGATTTTCGACCTGGCCATCCTCGCCGACCAGCACCACCAGCGCACGCTCCGGCTCCAGCCGCACGAATTCGATATGTTTGAGGCGCACATTGGATTTGGCGGTCAACACCACCGCTGCGGCGCGGGTCAGGCCGGACAGCCGCGTCAGGGCTTCGCCGAGCGCCGCCTCGACCGATTGTGCCCGGCCGACCGCGGCGAGCTGGCTCTGGATCGACTGCCGGTCGGCCTCGGTGAGGTCGCCGATCTGCATCAAGGCGTCGACGAAGAAGCGCAACCCCAGTTCGGTCGGCAGCCGGCCGGCTGACGTGTGAGGGGCATAAATCAGGCCGAGCTGCTCGAGATCGGCCATCACGTTGCGCACCGAGGCCGGCGACAGCGGCACCGCGATCAGGCGCGAAATATTGCGCGAGCCGACCGGCTCGCCGGTCGCAAGATAGCTCTCGACGATTTGACGAAATATGTCGCGCGAGCGCTCGTTGAGCTGGGCAAGCCCGGCTTTCGGCGCGATCAGCCCAATCGGATCGTGATGAGCCACGGATACCTCTCCTCTATCCGCCTAATTTGTCGATCCGTTTGCCAACTGACAAGCGTGCATTGGGTGTAAACGGTCTTTCCGGTGTAAACGGTCTTGCTGCTGGCCGTTCCCCCTCCTACAAGCACCCCGAGCCATTAACCCTTGAACCCTACCGGATTTTCGGAGAATTCCCATGCGGCCAAGCCGCCGTGCAGCGGATGAATTGCGCGCCGTGTCGCTGGAGCGCGGCGCCGTCAAATATGCCGAGGGGTCCTGCCTGGTGAAATTCGGCGACACCCATGTGCTGGTGACAGCCACACTCGAAGAGCGGCTGCCGCCATGGCTCAAGGGCCAGGGCCGCGGCTGGGTCACGGCCGAATATGGCATGCTGCCGCGCGCGACGCTGGAGCGCACCCGCCGCGAGGCCTCCGCCGGCAAGCAAAACGGCCGCACCGTCGAGATCCAGCGCCTGATCGGCCGCTCGTTGCGCGCCACGGTCGACCTGGAGGCGCTGGGCGAGCGTCAGATCACCGTCGATTGCGACGTGCTGCAGGCCGACGGCGGCACCCGCACGGCTTCGATCACCGGCGCCTGGGTCGCGCTTGCCGATTGCATCGGTTGGATGAAGGCGCGCAACATGCTCAAGACGAAGGTGCTGCGCGACAATGTCGCAGCAATCTCCTGCGGCATCTACAACGGCACGCCGGTGCTGGATCTCGATTACGCCGAGGATTCCGAGGCCGAGACCGATGCCAACTTCGTCATGACCGGCGACGGCCGCATCATCGAGGTGCAGGGCACCGCGGAGAAGACCCCGTTTTCCGAAGGTGAATTCCTGGCGCTGATGGCGCT
This sequence comes from Alphaproteobacteria bacterium, assembly GCA_005884765.1. Classification (GTDB taxonomy): domain Bacteria; phylum Pseudomonadota; class Alphaproteobacteria; order Rhizobiales; family Xanthobacteraceae; genus Bradyrhizobium. The sequence goes on along the minus strand of VAZV01000263.1, from coordinate 8,873 downwards.
GGCGAAAAAAGGCGTGGCGCGGCTGGTCGACTTGCAGAAACTCGCGGTGGCATAATCAAATTACCATGCACCGGCGAATTACAGGCAAGCTCGTGATCGCGACCCACAATCCCGGCAAGCTCGCCGAGATGCGGGAACTTTTGGCGCCGCATGGCGTCGAGCCGGTCTCGGCAGGCGAACTTGGCCTTTCCGAGCCCGAGGAGACCGGCGACAGCTTTCGCGCCAACGCCAAGATCAAGGCGGTCGCCGCCGCCATGGCGGCGCAGCTTCCGGCCTTCGCCGACGATTCCGGACTTGTGGTGGATGCGCTCGACGGCGCGCCCGGGATCTTGTCCGCGCGCTGGGCGGGACCAACTAAGGACTTTACGGTGGCGATGACGCGGATCGAGCGCTTGTTGCAGGAGCGTGGCGCGACGACGCCGGAGCAGCGCAAGGCGCACTTCGTCTCGGCCTTGTGCGTCGCCTGGCCCGACGATCATCTCGAAGAAGTCGAGGCGCGCGCCGACGGCACGCTGGTATGGCCGCCGCGCGGAGTTGCCGGTTTCGGCTACGATCCGATGTTCATGCCGGACGGATTTGCGCGTACCTTCGGCGAGATGACCAGCATCGAGAAGCATGGCCTGCCGCCGCTCGGTTTGGGCCTGTCGCATCGCGCCCGCGCTTTCGTCAAGCTCGCGGAGATCTGCCTTGCGCCGCGCTGAGCACCCGAACCCTCCCTCGCCGGCGGCGGAGGAAAAACAACCGGCCTTCGGCGTCTATGTGCACTGGCCGTTTTGCCTGTCGAAATGCCCGTATTGCGATTTCAACAGCCACGTCCGGCATACCGCGATCGATGAGGATCGGTTTGCGCGCGCCTTTGCCCGCGAGATCGAGACCACCGCCGATCGCGCAGGCGGGCGCGAGGTCAGCTCGATCTTCCTTGGCGGCGGCACCCCGTCGCTGATGCAGCCTGCCACAGTTGCCGCGATCCTGGATGCGATCGGCAAATACTGGCGCGTGGCGAAGCATGCCGAAGTGACGCTGGAGGCCAATCCCACCAGCGTCGAGGCGACGCGCTTTGCCGGTTACCGCACCGCCGGCGTCAACCGGGTGTCGCTCGGCGTGCAGGCCCTGGATGACGCTTCGCTGAAGGAATTGGGACGCCTGCACACCGCGCGCGAAGCGCTCGATGCGGTCGCAATCGCGCGGCGCTCCTTTGAGCGTTATTCGTTCGACCTGATCTACGCCCGTCCCGACCAGACGCCACAGATGTGGGCCGATGAGCTGAAGGTTGCGATTGCGGAAGCGGCCGAGCATCTGTCGCTCTATCAGCTTACGATCGAGGAAGGCACGCCGTTCTTCTCCCTCCATGCCGCGGGCAAATTGAAGACGCCGAATGAGGGGACCGCGCGGGCGCTTTACGATGTCACGCAAGAGGTCTGCGCACGGCACGGCCTGCCGGCCTATGAGATTTCCAATCACGCGCGGGCGGGCGCGGAGTGCCGGCACAATCTGGTCTACTGGCGCGGCGAGGAATATGCCGGCATCGGTCCCGGCGCGCATGGCCGCCTCGATATCGGCGGCGCGCGGCACGCGACCGCGACCGAGAAGCGCCCCGAGACCTGGCTGATGCGGGTCGAGGCCACCGGCCATGGCGTCGTCACCGACGATCTCCTCAACAGCGAGGAGCGCGCCGATGAATTCCTGCTGATGGGCTTGCGGCTCGCCGAGGGCATCGACCCCAAGCGCTACACCGCGCTTTCAGGCCGCCCGCTCGACCCGGATCGCATCGCGGTGCTGCGCGAAGAAGGCGCTATTGCGGTCGACCCCAACGGGCGGCTGCGCGTGACGCAAGCTGGATTCCCGGTGCTCGATGCCGTGGTGGCGGATCTGGCGGCGTAGCTCTCCCCAAGGCATGTTGGGGTGCACCGCTGGGCCTGGACACAAAATCGCGAAAACAACCCCATGCAAAGTAGGCCGGGCCCGGCCCGCAACACCTCATCCGGCACAAGGCAGGTTGCCGTCCTTGCCGTGCAAGCTAGGCAACAGGAACAGCAGCGGCAGCGCCAGTGGCCCGATCAAAATCCCGGCAATCCATGCCCAGTTTTTGAAGCTGCGTCCTCGGCGCTCGGCAATTCGACCCGCAAGATAAATCGAACCGATCGACACGATCGTGAGTACCGCGGCGAGAACGTAACCGTCGAAGGTAACGTCGCTCATCTGCGCAAGCTCCGATGCTGATCTGCGCCAAACATAGCATCGAGTCGGTTGCGCGGCTCTCCGTCCGTGCTTCACTTGGCCGCGATGACGTCAGGCGCCAAAACTCTTCGGCGATCCCGCGACCGGCGCGCCGCCGCTTGAGCCGACCCGCATCACGGCAAGGCCCCGTTCGTTGCTGCCGTCGGCGCGGAAACGGAACAGGCCGTCGATGCCGGCGAAGCCGGATGGGTTGGTCAGGACATCGGACGAAAACCGTTGCGGCCCTTGCGTTCGCGCCAGCGCCGCGACCAGCGCAACCGAGTCATAGGCGAGCGTCGCGGTGCGCACCGGTTCGCCGCCATATTTGGCGCGGTAACGGCTGGAAAAAGCGCGGAAGCCGGCCGGATCGGGCGCGGCATAGAGGCCACCTTGCAATGCGGGGCTCGCAAACACCCGCGGATTGTCCCACAGCCCGGTGCCGAGGAGTTGGATGTTACGCAGATTGGCCCCGGCTCCGGTGAGGGCATCGGCGGTCGCGACCACCGAATCGCCGTCGTCGGCAAGCAGCAGCACGTCCGCGGTGCCGAGCGATGACGCCACGTTGCGCGCCGGAGTGGCGCGGTCGGCGCCATATTTTTCAAACGCGACGATCCGTCCGCCTTTGCGGCCGACCGCCTGCTTGAAGGCTGCCTCCACCACATTGCCGTAAGCGTTGTCCGGCAGCAGTGCGGCAAACGACCGCTTGCCGATGCTGGTGGAGTATTCGACGATGCGGTTGACGTCGGACTCGGGCAGAAAGCTCAGCAGATAGACGCCGCGTCCTGCGATGCTCGAATCGGTCGAGAAGGCGATCACCGAGACACCGCGGGCGCGCGTCAGTTGCGCGGTCGCGGGAACCGACAATGCAAACAGCGGACCCAGAATGATCTCGGCGCCTTCGTCGAGCGCCTGCTGGGTGCCTTGCTGCGCGCCTTGCGGATTGCCGCCATCATCCTTGATCAGGAGCTGGATGTTGGGGCTCTGGAATTCCGCCAGCGCCATCTCGGCCGCGTTCTTCATCGATAGCGCCGCGACGCCGGCATTGCCGGAGGCCGAGAGCGGCAGCACCAGTCCCACCTTGACCTGGCCATTGCCCGCGACCAGCGGCTGCTGCGGCGGACCCGAAGCGCCCGGACTGGAAAACTGGCTGAAGCTCTGCTGCACGCCCGCACAGGCCCCGAGCAGAGGGGCGGCGAGGATCAGCCCAACCGCCGTCCGCCGGGTCGCACCCAAAGGCTGGGACTCCGAAACGGGAGTCTTGGGATCGAACGGGGCCACCATGGTGTCTCTTCCCTTGACCGACCGAGATCGGCCAGGATGTCCGCCTCCAAAAGATCAGGAAGGCGGATTCAGGCATATTGTCGGCGAATAGTTAACTAAAACAAAAGGATTATGGCGCCCGCCGAGCAGGCTCGAGTTGCAAGGATAGCTTGTTCACCGTTGAACGCGGCATGAACGGCCGCGCGGTGTTTGGCAATTGTAGCGCCGGGGCTATCTCCCATCTAAGCTGCTATTATGCGCGCAAAAACCACCTCCGTATATGGAACTGAAGGTGAGACGCCTTCTCGTCTCCACACCTTTTCCGTCGGTGGCCAGAGCCTCCCCGCGCCAAAGCGGGCTCCGGGTCTTTATCTGGTGGCAACACCGATCGGCAATCTCGGCGACATCACATTGCGCGCGCTGGAAACGCTGGCGGGCGTCGACATCATCGCCTGCGAAGACACCCGCATCACCCGCCGCCTGACCGAACGTTACGCGATTTCCGCGCAACTCAAGCCCTATCACGAACACAATGCGGAAGCCGCGCGGCCAAAAATCCTGCAATGGCTGGCGGAGGGCGCTTCGATTGCGCTGGTCTCGGATGCCGGCACGCCCTTGATTTCCGATCCCGGCTTCAAGCTGGTGCGCGAGGTCTGCGCCGCCGGCCATGCCGTGACCGCGCTGCCGGGACCTTCCTCGGTGCTATCGGCGCTTTCGGTGGCCGCCCTTCCCACCGACCGGTTTTTCTTCGAAGGCTTCCTGCCGGCGAAAGAAACCGCGCGGCGCACGCGGCTGAGCGAACTTTCGCGGATCGACGCGACCCTTGTGATGTTCGAATCCGGTAACCGCGTGCAAGACACGCTCGCCGATCTCGCTCGTCTCATGGGTGGCCGGGAAGCCGCGATCTGCCGCGAGATGACCAAGATGCATGAAGAAATCAGGCGCGCGCCACTTTCCGAACTGGCGCGCGGCGCCAGCGAGCTCGAGACGCGCGGGGAATTCGTGCTGGTGGTCGGCCCGCCCGCCGCGGATGCGCAAGCCATGACCGACGCAGCACTCGATGACCTGTTGCGGGTCCAGCTCGGACGCAGCAGCGTCAAGGACGCGGTCGCGCACGCGGTCGAGCTGTCGGGACGACCGCGCCGCGAGGTTTACGCCCGCGCGCTTGAACTCGCTAAGGATCCAGAACTCGCCAAGGACCTTGGCGCGAAAGGCGAACATGGCAAAGCCTGACGAGCCCTCAGCGGCAAGGGTGGCGGCGTTTCGCACCGGGCTTTCGGCGGAAAGCCGCGCCGCCGCTTTTCTGATGGCAAAAGGCTACCGCATCCTCGCAAAGCGCTTCCGCACCCCGTATGGCGAGATCGATATTGTCGCTAAAAGGCGCAATCTTGTGGCCTTTGTCGAGGTCAAGGCCCGCGCCACACTGGATGACGCGGCCTTTGCGGTGACCGCGCGGCAGCAAGGGCGAATCATCGATGCCGCGCAGGCTTGGCTGGTGGCGCACCCCGAGCATGCGAATTTTGAGCTGCGTTTCGACGCCATGCTGATTGCGCCGCGGCATTTGCCGCGCCATCTGTTAGCGGCGTTCGACGCCAGCCCCTGAAAATTTCCTCCCTCCCAGGCACCCGGATCCTCAAAGATGAAATTGAACGTCGCCGTCCAGATGGACCCCATCGCCCGCATCAACATCAACGGCGATTCGACCTTCGCGCTGCTGTTGGAGGCACAAAAGCGCGGCCACGGCCTTTCCTACTACACTCCGGACAAGCTCTCGCTGCGCGGCGAGGAATTGGTGGCGCCGGTCCAGTTGCTGAACGTTCGCGACGAGCCCGGCAACCATTTTACGCTCGGCGAGCCCAAGCGTGAGCCGCTTGCCGCATTCGATGTCATTCTGCTGCGGCAGGACCCGCCGTTCGACCTCGCCTACATCACCTCGACGCATTTTCTCGAGCGGCTGCAGCCGAAGACGCTGGTCGTGAACGACCCGGTGGGCGTGCGCAACGCGCCGGAAAAACTATTCGTGATGGATTTTCCGCATCTGATGCCGCCGACCTTGATCTCGCGCGATCTCGACGAGATCAACGCCTTCCGCGACACCCATGGCGCCGTCGTGATGAAGCCGCTGCACGGCTATGGCGGGGCCGCGGTGTTTCGCATCATGCCGCAGGACATGAATTTCGGCTCGCTGTTCGATATGTTCTCCGTCACGTTTCGGGAACCCTGGGTGATCCAGCGCTTCCTGCCCGAGGTCAAGCACGGCGACAAGCGCATCATCCTGGTCGACGGTGAATTCGCCGGCGCCGTCAATCGCGTGCCGGCAGCGGACGATTTGCGCTCCAACATGGTGCGGGGGGGCGCCGCGAAGGCAACCGACCTGACCGCGCGCGAGCGCGAGATTTGCGCGGCGCTGGGCCCGGAGCTGAAGAGACGCGGACTATTGTTCGCCGGCATCGACGTGATCGACGGCAACCTCACCGAGATCAACGTGACGTCTCCCACGGGCATTCGCGCCGTCGCCCGCCTCGGCGGGCCGGATGTCGCGGCGAAAATCTGGGACGCGATCGAGAAGAAGCGGGCTTAAGGCGCGCCTCGCAACCGTTACCGCACGCCTTCCAAAGGCCCAAAAGCGGTCGCAACTTGAGGTGCCCATGCTACAGGTTCGCACGGGGCGACAAAATCTCATTGTCACAAAGAACAATGGAGGAAACGAAATGACAATTCAGGTTTCGCGGCGGTCCTTGCTGGCACTCGGCGCTGGTCTCGGCGCCACCACGATGTTTGGCGGCCGCGCGCTGGCCCGCGCGCCCAAGCTCGATACACAGCCGTCCTATTTCTACCGGTTCAATCTCGGTGACGCCCAGATCACTGTGGTTTCCGACGGCCCGTTGCCACTTGGCCCGCCCAAGGGCACCTTCACCGGCGCGTCCGATGACGAAATCAAGAAGATGCTGACCGACAATTTCCTGTCGCCGGACAACATCGTGCTGGAGCAGAACTCGCCGATCGTGAACATCGGCGACAAGCTCGTGCTGTTCGACACAGGGATGGGCACCTTGAAAATGTTCGGCTCGGCCACCGGGCGCCAGCAGAAGAGCATGGCGGAAGCCGGCATCAAGCCGGAGGACATCGACGCCGTGGTTTTCACCCATGCCCATGTCGATCATATCGGCGGCGTGGTCGACGACGCTGGCCGGGTGCTCTTTCCGAACGCCCAGTTCTACATCGCCCAGAGTGATTTCGATTACTGGACCGATGAAGGCAAGATGGGCGGCCCGATGAAGGACTTCATCGTGCATGCCCGCAAGAATCTCATGCCGGTGCGCGACCGCCTCGCGTTCTACAAGGACGGCCAGGAAATCCTGCCCGGCATTACAGCGATGGCGGCGCCCGGACATACGGTCGGCCACCACATCTTCATGGTCAATTCAGGCGGAAAATCTCTCGCCTTCCTCGGCGACCTCACGCACCACCAGATCCTGCTGTTGGAAAAGCCGCGGATGCAATTTTCCTACGACACCGATCCGAGCCAGGCCGCTGAGTCACGTGTGAAGATGCTGGATATGCTCGCGGCCAACAAGATCCCCGTGATTTCCTACCACTATCCGTGGCCGGGCTATGGTCATGTGGTGAAGACCGGCGAGGGATTTCATTATATTCCCGAGCCGATGGTGATGGTGCTCTGAACGGATGCGAGGTCCGGGGGCGGCCGGTTGGGCTGCCCCTGGACGATGCCAGGTCAGCGCCTCCTGCTCTCCAATGTGGGGATAGTCGATTTCCAACACCTGAAGCTGCGTGTGAATCGGTTAAGTTGTGGGGTCCCGATATCCTCAACCGGAGATTCGCAATGGCTGACAACCCTGTCGTACACATCGGTGAAAATTCGCCGGAACATGTCGCCTACAAGCTAATGCTCGACATACAGCGCGTCGAACAAAAGGCCTTCCATAAGGGGGACCTCTCGGCAGGCTGGACCACGGCTGATCGGGCCTGGATCCTAAACTCTTATGCTGAGTGTCTACGAGCCGCATCGGGACTCAGAAAGCCGCCTCAGTAAGCGGTCCAATTCAGCTCTTATTTTATTCTAGCCTATCGCTCGGCTTGTGCCGGGCGATCCGGCCAGCTTCTCATTGAAGCGCTTTTGTTGTTGTCCGTCTCAAGCTCGCGGGCGGCTCTCCTGAATTTGTCAGCCTGCCGTTGGTCTTCGACATGCCTACCACCTTCGTCGCTTACATCGATGAGTCCGGAGACACCGGATTGGACTTAGTAAAGAAGCCGGACGACCCCCGAGGGGCGACCGAATGGTTGGTCCTGGCTGCGCTCGTTGTGAAGATCGAGCACGATTCAAAGATGGTTGCTTGGACTAAGGACGTTCAAGCCGACTTCACGAGCAAGCGGACAGATTTGCATTTCAACAAGCTATTGGATTTCAAGAAACCCCTAGTTTGTGCGGCTTTGGCGAAGAAAGACTGCAAATCCTTTATAGTCATGTCTATAAGAAGAATATCGAAAAATATAGAAACCCTAAATTAGACCCGAACAACAAGGCCTGGATTTATTGGTTCCTCGCGCGCCTTCTTCTAGAACGCATTACCGAATATTGCGAGAAACAAACTCCGAAGGAGCGGCGCGGAAAGGACAAGCTGCGGATAATATTCTCAAGACGCGGTGGCCTGATTTATCAAGATTTTGCGGACTACCTCTGGAAAATGTACTGGCAAAGAGACACGGACGAGATGGTCTTGAACTACAAGCAAATCGCGTGGTCTGTCATCGATCATGATGAGGTGTTCGTGTACGACCACAGTAGATTCGCTGGTCTTCAGCTCGCAGACATTATCGCGGGCGCTTTTTATCAAGCGGTCGAGCAGAACAGAGGCGGCGCGGCCGAGTGTGACCCGTCTTGCGCTAAGCTTCTAAAGCCACTGATCCACTACAAAGGAATTTCGTGGTATCTCGGAGTGGGGTTGAAGCCGATGCCGGCTCTGCACGAGATGGGGCTAGCGGCTTCGCAGAAGCAGATATTCAACCACTACGGAGCCAACGAGGGCAGTTGGCAGAAGAAAGAGTGAGCAGGCCCCCGGCTCCTATGATGATCCTTGTTGAAGGGACCCTGCCTCGCGCGATTGGAGACTCGGAGTTGGTCCGGCGTTGCCTGCCCGAATCAATATAGACGATTATCCGTGTGAAATCAAATAGTTATATAACTATTTGCTGGGAATCGCTTTTTTGCGGCCGTGATGCTCTAACTCTGGACCCTACTATCCCAACCCACTGAAGCCTCCTTGTTCCCTTAATGTTCTTGTGCAGCCGTGATCCTTCCGCTACCTTCGATTGAGAGAAGAGGGGCTGCCAAGCAAACGTAATGGTCCAGCGGGTTTCCACGGTAGCTTTTGAGG
>VAZV01000167.1 GCA_005884765.1 Alphaproteobacteria bacterium | reverse complement strand
CGCGCGCCTGCGAGAAAGCGAGCTTCGCGGCCTTGTTGGTTTCCTTGGCGAGCGCGCCATCGATGACCGGCAGAAATGCCTCGTCATGGGACTTGAAGACCGATTGCGCAGCCGCGATCCGCTTGGCGGGATCGGGCGACAACAACGTCAACCCGCCGAGCGCGGCCTCGACGGTCCGGCGCAGACGGTTGTTGAGCCGCACCGCGCTGGCGCTGTCGGGAACGCTTGCGACCGGCGCGCCGGTTGCGGCGTCGAGCGACTTGCCGTCTGCCCCGGTGACATAGACTTTCTTGCTGTCGGGATCGGCCATCAGCCGACCGTCCTGCAACGCGCTGATGATGGTAAAGGCGAGCGGATTGCCCGATGTCGCTATCGCGCCGACCGCTTCCTCGGTGTCGGAAAAATCGTCATTGGCAAACTTGCCGACCGCGTCTTCGAACGCCCCGGCGAATGCCGGCAGCGCGAACGCGATCAGGACAATCGACAGCGCAAGCGCGCGAAGACGTGTGAGGATGTTGGCAGGCACTTTAACTACCCCGGCAGAAGTAGGGAGAAGGCGGCAGCATCGCCGCCTTCTCCGGTCGTATCGCGAATCAGGAGCCCTGACCGCCGCACTTGTTGGTCTTGACGTTGTAGTTGCCGCACTTCTTGCCGACCCAGTCGCCGATCAGGTCCTTGGAGCCTTCGAGCTCCTTCGACCATGCGTCGCCGGCCACCAGGCCCGGGGTCTTCCACACCACATCGAACTGGCCGTTGGCCTTGATCTCGCCGATGAACACCGGCTTGGTGATGTGATGGTTCGGCAGCATCTTCGAGATGCCGCCGGTCAGGTTCGGAGCTTCGGTGCCAGGCAGCGCATCGATCACCTTGTCGGCGTCGGTCGACTTCACCTTCTCGACCGCCTTGACCCACATGTTGAAGCCGATGACGTGCGCTTCCATCGGGTCGTTGGTGGTGCGCTTCGGGTTCTTGGTGTAGGCCTGCCAATCCTTGATGAACTTCTCGTTCGCGGGCGTCTTGATCGACTCGAAGTAATTCCAGGCGGCGAGATGTCCGAGCAGCGGCTTGGTGTCGATGCCAGCGAGTTCCTCTTCACCGACCGAGAACGCAACCACCGGAATATCGGTCGCCTTGATGCCCTGGTTGCCGAGTTCCTTGTAGAAGGGAACGTTGGCGTCGCCGTTGATGGTCGAGACCACCGCGGTCTTCTTGCCGGCCGAGCCGAACTTCTTGATGTCGGCGACGATGGTCTGCCAGTCGCTATGACCGAACGGCGTGTAGTTGATCATGATGTCTTCCTGCTTGACGCCCTTTGACTTCAAGTAGGCTTCGAGGATCTTGTTGGTGGTGCGCGGATAGACGTAGTCGGTGCCCGCCAGCACCCAGCGCTTCACCTTTTCGTCCTTCATCAGGTAGTCGACGGCCGGGATCGCCTGTTGGTTCGGCGCAGCACCGGTGTAGAACACGTTGCGCTCGCTCTCCTCGCCCTCGTACTGGACGGGATAGAACAGGATGCTGTTCAGCTCCTTGAACACCGGCAGCACGGATTTGCGCGACACCGAGGTCCAGCAGCCGAACACGACCGCGACCTTGTCCTTGGTGATCAACTCACGTGCTTTTTCGGCAAACAGCGGCCAGTTCGAGGCGGGGTCGACGACGACGGCCTCGAGCTTCTTGCCGAGCACGCCGCCCTTCTTATTCTGCTCATCGATCAGGAAGAGGATGGTGTCTTTCAGCGTCGTTTCGCTGATGGCCATGGTGCCCGAGAGCGAGTGGAGGACGCCGACCTTGATGGTGTCGTCGGCCGCTTTGGCGCCTGTGAAGCTGGTCAAGCCGAGGATCAGCCCGGCGGTCGCCGCCAGCCAGCGACGACGGCTAACAGGCGTCGCTTTATCGTGAGTGGTTTGAATAGGCATGAGCTGTCATCTCCCTGACGCAGGCGTGAAAAAACGCTGCGACGGCCCCCGCGGCCGCCTGCGTTAACGGAATCGCAAGAACCATGCCACCGTCACCGAATGACATAAGCAAATGACTTCGTTAGGGATTCTTGCCTCGCGCACAGACCCGGCGTGGGGTATTTGCCTAGTTTATAGACAGAAAAAATGTATGCTTTTTCGGCAAAATGAATAATTTAGGGGCAAATTCGGCCGATTGTCTAAATTTCCGGCATCAATTCATTTCGCATCGCAGCGTCATTCTAGCGGATTACACCTTGAAAGCGCCCCGTTCGTGTTCCATATGAGCGTCAAGACCTTGATGATTCATCGAATCAGGTCATTGCGAGCTGCGTGTTCTAGGCCCGTCGAACGGGTTTCTGGCTTGCCCTTTCAGCTAACCAACCGACGCCCCAAACACGCGGGTTGTCTCTGACACCTGCGCGCTCCTGGCCGACATTGCCGGGCGCCTGCCTTTTGATATGGAAAGACCTCCTTTTGACCTCCTTTCAGGATTTCGGCCTCGCCGATCCCATCGCTCGTGCGCTCAAAGAAGAAAGTTATCTGACGCCCACGGCCATTCAGGCTCAAACCATCCCCCTAGCCCTCGCCGGCCGTGACGTCGTCGGCATCGCCCAGACCGGCACCGGCAAGACCGCAGCCTTCGCCCTTCCGATCCTCAATCGTATCCTGCAGAACCGCCTCAAGCCGCAACCCAAGGCCTGCCGCGTGCTGGTGCTGAGCCCGACCCGTGAATTGTCGGGGCAGATCCTGGACAGCTTCAACGCCTATGGCCGCCACATGCGCCTGACCTCGGCGCTGGCGATCGGCGGTGTCCCGATGGGACGCCAGGTCCGCTCGGTAATGGCCGGCGTCGAGGTGATGGTGGCGACCCCCGGCCGGCTGCTTGACCTCGTCCAAAGCAACGGCCTGAAGCTCAACCAGGTCGAGTTCCTGGTGCTCGACGAGGCCGACCGCATGCTGGACATGGGCTTCATCAACGACATCCGGAAGATCGTCGCCAAACTGCCGATCAAGCGGCAGACGCTGTTCTTCTCGGCGACGATGCCAAAGGATATCGCGGAACTTGCCGAACAGATGCTGCGCGACCCAGCGCGCGTCGCTGTGACCCCGGTCGCCTCCACGGTGGAGCGGATCACTCAACGGATCATCCAGGTCGATTTCGCGGCCAAGCCTGCCTTCCTCGCCCAGCTCTTGAAACAGGAAGCGGTCGGCCGCGCATTGGTCTTTACCCGGACCAAGCATGGTGCCGACAAGGTGGTGAAGAGCCTTGCCAAGGCCGGTATCAGCGCCGACGCCATTCACGGCAACAAGTCGCAGAACCACCGCGAGCGGGTGCTGGCGGCGTTTCGCACGGGCGATATCCGTACCCTGGTCGCCACCGACATCGCCGCCCGCGGCATCGATGTGGATGGCATCAGCCATGTGGTGAATTTCGATCTGCCCAACGTGCCCGAAACCTACGTCCATCGCATCGGCCGCACGGCGCGGGCCGGCGCCGACGGAATCGCGATCTCACTGGTTGCGGGCGCCGAGGAGCTCGCCTATCTGCGCGATATCGAACGCCTGATTCGTATCGCGTTGCCCCGGGAAGACCGCCGCACGCCGGGTCACGGGCCAAGTCATCGTGACGCGGCCCCTGCACCGGCGCCGCATCGAGGTGGACGGCCGCACGGCCATACGCATGGTGTTCGCGCACATGATGCCGCGCAGGGGCCGAATGGGCCTCGCCGACGCCACCGTTCAGGTGGTAATAAGGGGGCTCCACCAAGCAACCGGCAGGAGCCGCAGCGGCCGCCACATGGCGGCGGCAAAACCGAAGGGATACAAGGCGTTGCTTTTTTGCATCGCGAAAGCCGTCCAAAACAACGGCCCAATCGCAACCAGCAACCACGCTAGCCGTCGATCGACCTGGAGAACCACATGGCTAAAGAAGAGCTGATCCAGTTCGAGGGACTGGTCACCGAAATCCTCCCCGACGCCCGTTATCGCGTGCAACTCGATGCCGGGCACGAGATCGTCGCCTACACCGCCGGCAAGATGAAAAAGAACCGGATCAAGACGCTGGCGGGCGACCGGGTGACGATCGAGATGTCGCCCTACGACCTCGAGAAAGGGCGGCTGATCTTCCGTCACAAGGACGAGCGCCCCAGTTCTTCCGGCGCACCGCGCGGCGGACCGCCCCGCGGTGGCCAATTCCGCCGCCGTTAGAGCCTGATCCGGAACAAGCCCGCTCGCACTCGGACAGCGGGACAGGAACCGGTTTTCCGAACAGGCCATGCACTAGCAAAAAGATGAGATCATGATCCGATTCAACCGGATCATGATCTGGTCCGGGCTGCCTCCAAACGCGCATGGGACAACACCGCGTCCTTGCGCGGGCGGCCTCACGATGGCGCGGCTCCTCGCCGGATAAAAAAATCGTGCACGTCAGGATTGTTTTGGAGGCCTGCTTCCAATAATATAACGGCCATCGATTTTCGGCCGGACGACATTAGCTATCCACCGGTACAGCCGGTTCAGGCGCTGACGACCCTTCCAAAAATTCGATCTCACCAGCCCGCCACAAGTGGGTTTCGACAGTTGATATCTGAGAAGGGACTATCCCGTGAGCATGGGAACCGTGAAGTGGTTTAACGCAACCAAGGGCTACGGCTTCATCCAGCCGGATGACGGCGGCAACGATGTGTTCGTGCATATCAGCGCCGTCGAGCGTGCCGGACTTGGAACGCTGCGTGAAGGCCAGAAGATCTCCTACGAGATCGTGGCGGATCGCCGCTCTGGCAAGTCTTCGGCCGACAATCTGCGCGCCGCCGGCTAACGATTTCCGCCGGGCTGCGGCCTGACGGAAATCCCGCCTCAACGAGACCAAACGAGAAAAGGCCGCGCTGACCGCGCGGCCTTTTTTATTTTGGGCGCCGTCGTTCGCGCGCGGCGGACAAAATAATCATGTTGGGCAGGGGGGCGTAATGCCCGTAGGGGTCGGCTGATAAACGACGCAGGCCGCCTGCCGCGGGCGGGTGTAGGAGACATCCTTCAGATTGAGGCCGGCCGCCGGCATCAGATTCGCAAAGTTGATCGTGGGCGTGAAGAGAACCCCGACCTCGCTGAAGATCAGATATTGACCGGGAAGGATCGCATGCGTCACTGGATCAGTGACAATCAGACCTGCCGGCACAGGAACCGTTGTATTAAGTGCTCGCGGCGCGCTGCCCTTACTCCATTCGGCGCGCCCGACGCCTGTCGCAGGGTCGATATATATTTCGGTGATCGTCGCGCTGACGGCCGGATAGAGCGGCGGAATATAGGGCGTCATGATGCCGTTGGCGGCGGCAAAAAAGTTGGTGAAGTCAGCGTCAAAGATTCCCGCCGGCGGCGATTGCGACGTCAGGTCCGACAGCGTGCGTGCCATCAAGGTGACCTTGCGATCGATCGCCACCGCCAATGAAAACTCGACCGTGCAGAAGAACAGCACCAGCACGACCGGCGCGATCCACACGAATTCGGCGGCCGCAACGGCGCTGCGATCTTCCAGCATGTCGCCTGCGCAACGCCGCGCGCGAAGCCAAATCTGCGATACCGTTTTCATGGCGCCGCTCATGGGCAAGATCCGTTATAGGGCTCGTTCTTGAAGGCAGCGGTTGCGGACAACAACCGCTTGTGGCCGGTCAGGTTCGAGATGTCGTAGCCAAGACCGGTGATGAACAGCGGCCATTGATAGAACATCCTTACCACGACGATGTCGCACGGGCCGCCGGGTTTGAATTGCATGTTGTTGATGAAGTTGCCGGCGTTGTCGATCTGACTGTTGATCGTCACGTTCTGGAAAGAGCTATACTTCTGCACGTCGAGGTAAATGCCGTTCTGGCAATCGAACAACACGTCGGCGAGAGCGTTGGGCCGAGTGGCGCTCGAGCAAACGTAGTTCAACATGAAATTCGTCGCATCACCCAAATGCGACCCGTCATCGCCCGCGGTCTGTGCCTGGCCGGTCGCGATCAAACGCGCGGCATCCTGATTGACCGTCTCCAGCACCTGGCCGGCAAAGAAAATGATCGCCGTCTCGACGATCGCACCCAGCAGCGCCAGGAATATCGGAGCGAGCAGCGCAAACTCGATGGCGGACGTGCCGCGGCGGTTGCGGCAAAACCAGCGCCATCTAGTTCTGACGGAGACCGTTGAAACGGCTGGCGGCATCAATAAATCCCCGGGGGCAGGAACAGCGTCAGCGCGAATAATAGGCGAGATTCATTGTCGAATGCTTGTGCCCGGTCAGGACAGGCCGCCCGCTCGCATTAACGGATCGTTAACCACAAGCCGCGGTTGGAGCCGGGCTAAAGCGCGATGAGATTGGGTCGAATCATCATCGCGCTTGAGGTTTTTTATTGAGCATCATCTTTTCGGAAAACCGGTATCCACTTTTCCGGATGATGCTCTAGCCGCCCGCACCGGGCTTGCACAATGGCGTGCAGGAAAGCACCTCGCGGTCGTCGCCACGAAACACGGTGACGAGCCCGTCCGATTCGTCGTTGCGCGGGGCGGTCGGCGCATGGGCATCAACCATGCTGCGCAACGCGAGCGAGAGCGTTCCGGCCTGGCGCGCCCGGGCCAGAGTCCCGGCCTGCGCAGGCCTCAGCTCGAGCGTCGCGGTCTTGCCGACGACCGAATTCTGGCCGTCCTTTTCGCGGGGGGCCTGATCGATGGCAAGGACGCGGATATTTTCCAGAATGATTTCGGAGGTAATCGTATCCTTGCCGTTTGCCGCGTTCTTCTGTCGCTTCGACAACAGCACGTCGACGCGGTCGTTGGGAAGGATGAAGCCGCCGGCACCCGTTTCAGGAGAAATTTCGGTCGAAACCGCGCGCATGCCGCCCGGCAATACCGCTGCCATGAAGCCAGAGCCATTGGTCTTGACCAGCTTCGGTTCGCGGATCGGCTCGCCCGCAATGAAAGGCGATCGCGCGATCGATCCGGTAAGCTGAGTGGTGGCGTCCGGGCGATCGCTGCGGCGGATGAAATTGTTGCTGGCCGTCGCCGCCGGCCAGGTCTGCCATTGCACGTCGTCCGGGCCGACCGATTGCCCGAGCCCAATATCCGACTTCGCCACCAGAACATCGACCGTTGGCAATTGCGCCACCGGCTCGACCGCAACGGTCCTGTTGTCGGAGCCGCTTGCGAGGTAGGCGGCAACGCCGCCCGCGGCGATAGCGATGCCCAGAACCACAATACGCGCGGTTTTCATACGCCCTACTCTTTACTTTGTACGCTACTCGGTTGGCTTCGAAGTCCCGCGAATCCTTGATAGATGCACGGCAACTCGGCGCCAAAAGACTCGGCTAATCTGCCTTTAATAGATGAACGAACTGCAAAAGCGGAGCCGACAAGGCGATCAATGCGTCATCACCTGGTCAATTGCCGGAACGGATAGGCCAGTTGCCCGACGATCTCGGCCGGGATCGCGGCTTCGTCCTTGCCGTAATGATCCGGAAGTTCGCTTTCCGGCATCCGGAAGGTCCCGAACAGAATGTCCCAGATCGGAAAAGTGCCGGCGAAATTGGTGTTGCCGCCCTCCCCCAGCGCGGTGTGATGCCAACGGTGGAATACCGGCGTCGCCAGCACGTATTTGAATGGACCGAGCGTCCAGTTCAGGTTGGCGTGCACGAACGCGGAATGGAAGGTGGTGAACGGCCCGACCCAGAGCATGATGTTGGGCGAGATACCCGCCATCAACAGGATGACGTCAACCGCAATCGTGCCCAGGAACAGGTTCACGGGGTGAAAGCGCGCCGCCGAAATCCAGTCCAGCTCTTCGGAGGAATGATGGATCGCGTGATATTTCCAGAACCCGCCGCCATGAAACATGCGGTGCAGCCAGTACAGCATGAAGTCGGACATTGCCAGGAACAGCAGCGCTTGCAGCCACAATGGCAGCGTGGCGAGCGGGCCGTGGCCATTGTCGTAGAAGGCGATCAGCTCGTCGGCGTCATGGATGTTGAAGACGACGCCGGCGCCGAGCACAAGCAGCCCGATACGGAATACGCGCGCGAACACAGGAACTATGAACCAGTAGCAAATGTCGGTGACGAGCTCGCGCTTGCGCCACCACGGAATGCCGGGATTGCAGGCCCAGAAATGGCTGAGGACCGAGAAGACGAGCGCCAGCCCGATCGTGATCGGGACCACCTTTTCGATCGTCTGGCCGAGCATCTCGATGACTTCAAGGGGCAGATTGGACATAGGCGCCTCGCCGGATAACTCTTCCAAGAGGTACCCCTTGCGCACTTAAGGAGCCGTGAACGGAAAGCAGCCGCGGCGCCTGCCGTCTCTAGGATCTACGCGGCCGAAACCGCTATCGAATTGTAATGAAGGGCTTAATGCCAAATTTACTGTGCTCAAGAAGAGCCCGTTCCGGCGCTGTTTACGCGATCGAATTAACTGTGCCGCAATCGTCCGATCCTAGGGTGGCGCCATGGTCACGGTGCTGAGAACGCCGGCGAGACCAGACCCTAGTTCGACCAGCCACGTGTACATGGAGTTACCTGATGAAGAACCTTATTGCGCGTTTCGTGAAGGATGAGTCCGGCGCGACCGCCATCGAATACGGCCTGATTGCAGCCGGCATCTCGATCGTGATCATCACCGCCGTCAACAGCATCGGCTCCACGCTGAACTCAAAGTTCACCGCGATCAACACCTCGCTGAAGTAAGCGAGGATTGCGACCGAACATCAGGGGCTCCGGCCAGTCCGGAGCCCTTTGTTGTTCTTGGACTGGTGTATCGCGTATGCGTAAAGCGGATTCCGTTCCTGCCACGGCAAGCAAGGCATTGCCGCCACCCGGCGACGCAGACCATGCACCGGTGCAACTGGTTTGCCTGGCGCTGGCGCTCTCCGTTCTCGTGCTCGGCTGGCGCATCGCCAGTATCTGGTGAGCGTCGGATGTTTTCCGATTGTTTAGCTCTTGCGGCTACAGTTCGGTCATGCCCCGATCCCGCGCGGGCCGTACGGCGTTTGTAATCCCATGATCCTCGATCTTGTACGCCTTTCGCTGTTTCCGGCCCTGATGGCGTTCGCGGCCGCCAGCGACCTCCTGACCATGACGATTTCAAACCGGGTATCGCTGGCGCTGGTCGCGGGCTTCCTGGTGGTTGCGCTTGCGAGCGGCATGGGCCTCTCGGACATTCTGCTGCATGCCGGCGCAGGAAGCGCCGTGCTGGCGGTGGCCTTTATCTGCTTTGCCATGGGCTGGGTCGGCGGCGGCGACGCCAAAGTGGCAGCCAGCGTCGCACTTTGGTTCGGCTTTGCCGATTTGATGAACTATCTCATGTATGCCTCGCTGTTCGGCGGCGCCTTGACGCTGTTGCTGCTTCAGTTCCGGCAATGGCCGCTGCCCTATCCGCTAACCGGGCAGGCCTGGCTGCTCCGCCTGCATGACAAGGAGACCGGGATCCCCTACGGCATCGCGCTCGCGCTCGGCGCGCTGATGATCTATCCGGAGACGGAATGGGTCAAAGCGATCGACCTCGCCCACTTCGCGATCCGTTGATCGCAAGTAACTCTCGGTTAAGGCAATTTCCTCACGCTCCATTAACCATGCTTTGACGAATAGCTGGTCAACTCCCATCACAGCGACGGAAGCGTCGCAGCGTAATGTGGAAAGTGAAGCGTATGAACACCGCACGCATTATCGTGCTGACCATCGCACCCGGTGCCGGCGGCTTTGCCGCACATGTTGCGGGCGGGTCCGACAACGCGCCAGCCCCGATCGAGCCGGCTGCGCGATTGCAGACGGCAGGCGTGCTTGCCGCAAGGTCCGACATCGGGCTCGGCCGGGCGGTCAAGCCCGAAAGGACATCGGCATGAAATTGGGGCCAAATCAGACGAAGATGCGGACTTTCATGGTCCGCGCCCTGTCGTTTTCGGCGGCCGCTGCGCTCACGCTCAATCCGGCTTTGACGCCCGTGGTGGCGAGCGACTATCGCGTCGCGGCGCCGGTTGCGGCCGACGGCGAGCTGAATGCGCATTTCCTTTCGCTCGGCATCGGCAAATCGATCGTGGTCGACCTGCCGCGCGAGATCAAGGATGTGCTGGTCGCCGATCCGAAGATCGCCAACACCATCGTCCGCTCCTCCCAGCGCGCCTATATCATCGGCGCTGCGGTCGGCCAGACCAACATCGTGTTTTTCGATGCCGCCGGCCAGCAGATTGCCGCCTATGACATCGCGGTGAAGCGCGATCTGAACGGTGTACGCGCTGCGCTGAAGCAGACCCTGCCCAATTCCGACATCCAGATCGACGGCCTCGGCGATGGCGTCGTATTGACCGGCTCGGCGGCGAGCCCGGTCGAGGCGCAGCAGGCAGCCGACCTCGCGGCCCGGCTCGCAGGCGGCCCCGATAAGGTCGTGAACTCGATCACCGTCCGCGGCCGCGACCAGGTGATGTTGAAGGTCACGCTCGCCGAGGTCCAGCGCTCGATCATCAAGCAGATGGGCATCGATCTCAGCGCCAGCATGAACTATGGCACCGCGGTCGTGAAATTCAACAATGCCAACCCGTTCACTGCAAACAGCGCGGCGCTCGTTCCCAGCAACGCCCTTACCACTTCGTTCGGCGCGACGCCGTCGGTCCAGGCGACGCTGCGCGCAATGGAAAGCGCCGGTGTGGTGCGCACGCTCGCCGAACCCAATCTGACGGCGATCTCAGGCGAGTCCGCGACATTCATCTCAGGCGGCGAATTTCCGATTCCGACCGGCGTGACCTGCCAAACGACGACGTCGGGCGCTATCGGAAATTGCGTCCAGACGGTCAGTTTCAAGAAATTCGGCATCTCGCTCAACTTCACGCCGGTGGTGCTGACCGAGGGGCGGATCAGCCTGCGGGTGATGACCGAAGTGTCGGAAGTCTCGACCGAAAACGCTTTGACCGGCGGCGCCGGTGGAACGACCATACCCTCGATCAAGACCCGCCGCGCGGAAACCACGCTGGAAATCCCATCGGGCGGCGCGATGGCGATGGCGGGCCTGATCCAGGATCAGACCAAGCAGGCGATCAACGGATTACCGGGGATGTCGCAATTGCCGATCCTCGGATCGCTGTTCCGCAGCCGCGACTTCGTCAACAACCAGACCGAACTGATGGTGCTGGTGACGCCCTATATCGTCCGCGCGGTGGCGCAGAAGGATTTGTCGCGGCCGGATGACGGATTTGCTGCGACGTCGGATCCGCAGGCCGATTTGTTGGGCAGTCTCAATCGCATCTACGGCGTGCCAGGCCGCACCGAACCGCCGGCCCGCAATTATCGCGGCGCTTACGGCTTCATCACTGACTGAGGCGGGACAAGGACGAGAACGATGACAGTCAGAACATCCTTTGATCGCAGTCGCGCCGTGCGCATGGCGGCGGCGCTGGTCGGCGTTGCGGTTGCGCTCGGCGGCTGTCTGCGCACCGGCGAAGAAGTGACAACGGCCAGCATCCCCGATGACTATCGGCTGCGTCACCCCATCGTCATCGAGGAAGCCAATAAATCCATCGTGGTCTTTGTCGGCCAGGGACGTGGCGGGCTTTCCGCCGAACAGCGCAGCGACGTGGTGGGCCTGGCAGGGAGCTGGCTGCACGAAGCAACCGGCGCGATCAACGCGGACGTCCCGGTCGGCACACCTAACGCACGCATGGCTGCGGATTCGATGCGGGAAATCCACGTGCTGCTCGCCGCCGCCGGCGTGCCGCCGCGCGGCATTGTCGTGCGCCAGTATCATCCGGAGAACCCGCGCCACATGGCGGCGATCCGGCTCAGCTATCCGAAGATCACGGCCGAGGCCGGGCCCTGCGGCCTATGGCCCGAAGACCTCGGTCCCTCGATCAAGAACAAGAGCTATTTCGAGAACAAGCCGTACTACAATTTCGGCTGCGCCTCTCAGCGCAACATGGCGGCGATGGTCGACAATCCCGCCGATCTCGAGCAGCCGCGGCCCGAAACGCCGTCCTATACGATGCGCCGGAGCACCGCTTTCGAGAAATATGGCAAGGGCGCGCAGACCGCGACCACTTATCCCGAAGCCGACAAGGCTAAACTCAGCGATGCAGGCAAATGATCAGCTACGCTCGCCAGAACTCCGACGGACGGCCTGAGCTCGCAGCGCCGCTGGCGGACGACCATATTGCGCCGGCACCGCGCGTGTCGGTGCAGGCCTTCTGCGAGACGGTGGAGACCGCGGCTGCCGTGCAAACGGCGGGCGACGACCGCCGGCTCGACAAGGCGCACCTCAAGATTCAGATGGGCGGCATGGCAGCCGCGGTCGAGGCCTATCGTTCCGCGCCGACGCCTAACGTGATTGTGGTGGAAGCCGATAGCCGCAACAATATCCTGGCCGGCCTCGATCAACTCGCAAGCGTATGCGACGCCGGCACCCGCGTGGTTGTGATCGGCCGCATCAATGACGTTTCGCTGTACCGCGAACTGGTCCGCCGCGGCGTCAGCGACTACGTCATTGCGCCGGTCGGCACGCTGGATGTGGTGCGCTCGATCTGCAATCTGTTCTCGGCGCCGGAGGCAAAATCCGTCGGCCGCATCATCGCCGTGGTCGGCGCCAAGGGCGGTGTCGGTGCCTCCACCATCGCCCACAATGTCGCCTGGGCCATCGCTCGCGATCTGGCGATGGATTCCGTGGTAGCCGATCTCGACCTCGCCTTTGGTACTGCGGGCCTCGACTACAATCAGGATCCTCCGCAAGGCATTGCGGACGCGGTATTTTCTCCCGACCGGGTCGATACCGCGTTCATCGACCGCCTGCTGTCGAAATGCACCGACCATCTCAGCCTGCTGGCGGCGCCGGCGACGCTGGAGCGGGTCTACGATTTCGGCGCCGATGCGTTCGACGCGATCTTCGACACGCTGCGCACCACGATGCCCTGCATCGTGCTCGACGTGCCGCATCAATGGTCGGGATGGGCCAAGCGCGCCCTGATCGGCGCTGACGATATTCTGATCGTCGCCGCGCCCGACCTCGCCAATCTGCGCAATACCAAGAATCTGTTCGACCTGTTGAAGGCGGCGCGGCCCAACGACCGGATCCCGCTTTATTGCCTCAACCAGGTCGGCGTGCCGAAGCGGCCCGAGATCAACGCCAGCGAATTCGCCAAGGCGATCGAGAGCCAGCCGATCGCGTCTCTCCCGTTCGACCCGCAAACGTTCGGCTCGGCGGCCAACAACGGCCAGATGATTGCCGAACTCGCCGCCAACCATCGCACCACCGAGATGTTTCTGCAGATCGCGCAGCGGCTGACCGGCCGCAGCGAGACCAAAAAGCCGCGGGGGGGATTCCTGTCGCCCCTGATCGAGAAGCTGCGGGCAAAATAGAGCGCCCCCCTGGAGTAGTATCGTGTTTGGTAAGCGTAGCGGATCAGAGAACGATGCGAGGGTGACGCGGCCCGCCGCCGCCCCGGAGCCTGCTCCGGCGCCCGCGGCTCCGCGCGCCCCGGCACCGCCCACGGTTTCCTCGCCGCCGCTTGCGCCGGCCAAACCACCGCCGCCGCCCGCGCCGGTGCACGAAACGCGCCGCTCCGACACCTACTATCAGGTCAAGGCGACGATCTTCGGCGCGCTGATCGAGGCGATCGACCTCGCGCAGCTCGCCAAGCTCGACAGCGAGTCGGCGCGCGAGGAAATCCGCGACATCGTCAACGAGATCATCGCGATCAAGAACATCGTGATGTCGATCGCCGAGCAGGAAGAGCTGCTCGACGACATCTGCAACGACGTGCTCGGCTACGGCCCGCTCGAGCCCTTGCTGTCGCGCGACGACATCGCCGATATCATGGTCAACGGCGCCGGTACGGTGTTCATCGAGGTCGGCGGCAAGATTCAGCGCACCGGCATCCGTTTCCGCGACAACCAGCAGCTGCTCAATATCTGTCAGCGCATCGTCAGCCAGGTCGGCCGGCGCGTCGACGAATCTTCGCCGATCTGCGACGCCCGCCTTGCCGACGGCTCTCGCGTCAACGCCATCGTCCCGCCTTTGGCGATCGACGGCCCCGCGCTCACGATCCGGAAATTCAGGAAGGACAAGCTGACGCTCGATCAACTTGTCAAATTCGGCGCGATCTCGCCGGAAGGCGCGGAAATCCTGCAGATTATCGGACGCGTGCGCTGCAACGTCTTGATTTCTGGCGGCACCGGCTCCGGCAAAACCACGCTTCTGAACTGCCTGACCAACTACATCGAGCACGACGAACGCATCATCACCTGCGAAGACGCGGCCGAATTGCAACTGCAGCAGCCGCATGTGGTGCGGCTGGAAACCCGCCCGCCGAACATCGAAGGCGAAGGTCAGATCACGATGCGCGAACTGGTGCGAAATTGCCTGCGTATGCGTCCCGAGCGCATCATCGTCGGCGAAGTCCGCGGACCGGAGGCGTTCGACCTGCTGCAGGCGATGAACACCGGCCACGACGGATCGATGGGGACGCTGCACGCCAATAATCCGCGCGAAGCCTTGTCGCGCTGCGAATCGATGATCACGATGGGCGGCTTCTCGCTGCCCTCGCGCACCATTCGCGAGATGATCTGCGCCTCGATCGACGTCATCATCCAGGCCGCCCGCCTGCGCGACGGCTCGCGGCGCATCACCCACATCACCGAGGTGATGGGCATGGAAGGCGACACCATCATCACCCAGGACGTGTTCCTTTACGAACTGCTCGGCGAGGATGCCAACGGCAAGATCATCGGCCGCCATCACTCTACCGGTATCGGACGGCCGCGGTTCTGGGAACGCGCACGCTATTACGGCGAAGAGAAGCGGCTTGGGGCGGTGCTGGATGCCGCCGAAGTAAAGGCGAGCTGAGAGGGGCACCATGAACATGCAAGCGCTCGCATTGGCTTCGCTGGCAGCCGTCGCGATCGGCGGCATCGCCTGGGTCTTCCTCTACCCGCTGTTGTCGGGAGAGAAGAAGGCCGAAAGCCGCCGCGCCACGGTGGCAAAATCCGAACCTGTCGCCCGCAACGTCGACAAGAACCAGCGCTCCCGCCGCGAGCAAGTCGAAGGGACGCTGAAGGATCTTGAGGCGCGTCGCGCGAAGGAAAAGAGAATCCCGCTCAGCGTCCGCCTCGCCCAGGCCGGCCTCAACTGGTCGACCCAGAAATTCACCGTGGTTTCCGCGGTGCTTGCCGCGGTGATTTTCGCGGCCGCAATGCTCGGAGGCGGCGGATTGCTGGGCGCCACCGGCCTGGCCTTCGCCGGCGGCTTCGGCCTGCCGCGCTGGGCGCTGGGCTTTCTCAAGAAGCGCCGCGAACAGGCCTTCCTCAAGGCGCTGCCGGACGCCGTCGACGTGATCGTTCGCGGCATCAAGGCCGGTCTGCCGCTGTTCGATTCGATCAAGGTGGTCGCAGCCGATGCGCCCGAGCCACTCAAGAGCGAGTTCCTGGCAATCATCGAAACCCAGGCGATCGGCATGCCGCTCGGCGAGGCCTGCGGGCGCCTGTTCGAGCGCATGCCGCTGCCGGAGGCAAACTTCTTCGGCATCGTGGTCGCGATCCAGCAAAAGTCCGGCGGCAACCTGTCCGAGGCGCTCGGCAATCTGTCCAAGGTGCTGCGCGACCGCAAGAAGATGGCGGAGAAGATTCAGGCGATGTCGATGGAGGCCAAGGCTTCGGCAGGCATCATCGGCGCGATGCCGCCCGCAGTGATGACCATCGTCTACATAACGACGCCTGATTACATATCGCTGCTGTGGACTCATCCGACCGGCCAATTGATGTTGGTCGGCTGCGTGATCTGGATGACCATCGGCATCTTCGTAATGAAAAAAATGATCAACTTCGACTTCTGACGGTGCAGCATGATGGATTTCCTGGTCACCAAGCTCCACGACGCACATTTCATGACCATGCTGCTGGCCGCGATCGCGGTGAGCGCGACCGCCTACACGCTGATCCTGCCGCTGCTCGTCGGCGAGAACCTCGACAAGCGCATGAAGGCGGTGGCAAGCGAGCGCGAGCGCATCCGGGCACGCGAGCGCGAGCGTCTCTCCAGGACCGAAAAGGTGTCGCTGCGACAGACACCGAAGCAACTCGTCTCCAAGGTGGTCGAAGACTTCAACCTCACCAAATGGCTGGCCCAGGAAGCCGCCCGCGAAAAGCTCATCATGGCGGGCTATCGCGGCCAGGCGCCCTATGTCACGTTCCTGTTCGCGCGCATGGTGACGCCGATCGTGCTATTGCTCGGCGCGGTGCTCTACGTGTTCGTGATCTCGCATCTGGAGAAATCGATGCCGGTCAAGATCGGCATCTGCCTCGCGGCCGCCTTTCTCGGCCTGCAGGCGCCGATGCTGTTCCTGAAGAACGCGATCGGCAAGCGGCAGCTTTCGATCAGGCGTGCTTTTCCCGACGCGCTCGACCTGCTCTTGATCTGCATCGAGTCCGGCATGTCAATCGAGACCGCGTTCCGCAGGGTCAGCGTCGAGATCGTCAGCCAGTCGATCGCGCTGTCGGAGGAGTTCACCCTGACCACCGCCGAACTATCCTATCTGCAGGACCGCAAGGTCGCCTACGAAAATCTGGCCAAACGCACCGGCCTCGAAGGCGTCAAATCGGTCTGCCTGGCACTGATGCAGTCGGAGCGCTACGGCACGCCGCTCGGCCAGAGCCTGCGCGTCATGGCGCAGGAAAATCGCGATATGCGCATGAACGAGGCCGAGAAGAAGGCGGCTGCGCTGCCACCAAAGCTGACAGTGCCAATGATCTTGTTCTTCCTGCCAGTGCTGTTCATCGTCATCCTGGGGCCGACCGGCATCAAGGTCGCCGCGATGATGAAGTGAGGCGGCCGGCGACGGTAGCTGCCGTCCCGGTCAAACGCTCGAATCCTGGTCGACAGGGTTAGTTGTTCCGGCCGAGAGCCGCTACCGGGATCGAGCCGTGGCCAGCGCGCGGATCATCCTTCCGGCTCAGCATGTCTTTCAGATAGGCGACGTTTGCCGCCGCTTCGTCCGGCGGCAGATCGGCCTTGACGATGGTTTCGGCCTCGGCGAAGCGGCCCTGGAGGCCGACCACGAGACCGAGATTCTGCCGCACCCGCGCGTCCGCCCGCGGGCTGGCATAGGCCTGGCGGAGCGTCTGTTCCGCCTTCGGCAGGTCGCGCGACAGCATGTAGGAGAGCCCGAGGTTGGAAAGCACCGACGGTTCGTCGGGCGCGATCTTCAACGCGCTGGCGTAATAGGCGCGGGCTTCCTCGTGCCGGCCGAGCTGATCGAGCGCGGTGCCCTGCACCGAGAGAATTCGCCAATCCGGATTGTCGGGCGTGTGCGCGCGGCTGAGAACGTCGAATGCCTGCTGGGAATTGCCATTGTCGGCGAGCGCGCGGCCCCACGCGGCAAGCAACACCTTATTGCCGGGATGAGCGATGGTCGCCTGCTCAAGCACGGCGGCCGCCTGCGCGCGCTGCCCATTGGCACGCAGCGCCTGGCCGTAAGCCAAAGCGGCCTCGGCATCCTTGGGATTGGCACGGTAGCGATCGCCCATCATTTCCGTCGCGGCTTGCGGATTGGCATTGGCCGGCGTCTCGGGCTTGGCGGTGAGCGCTCCAGTGACGTCGGACATGGTCTGGCAGCCGCCGAGGCCAGCGGCCAAAATCGCCGTCACGGCCACGGATGCGAGGTGCCGGGCAAGACTGAACTGAAGGCGCATAGCACGTGACTCACGGGCGAATTAATCAAGCCGAACGCGCCAGCAATAGACTGTTAACCCTAACGACAGGTTAATTTGCCCTCCACGCCGTGCCGCGGTCCCGGCGGCAAAGCCGATCGGGAGCGCGAATCAATATTCGATAGCGAGCCGCTTGCGGATCTCGTCGACGCGCTTGTCGAGCGCATCAAAGCGCGCATGAAGCCCGCGGTCGTGGAGATAGAAAATATAGCCGCCGGCAAGAAAGCCGAAAATCCAGTGGTGGCTCTCGACGTAGACCAGCACCGCTTCGATCGCGTGACCGACAAAAGCAAAAACACCTAACACAGCATCCATCGCATTCCCCCGCTGGAGACAATGACCTTTTGATTGGTAGAGGACCGGCGCCGGCGGCCGATAGTCCCGCACTCGCCCAACTGTGATGCTTGCGCAGGTAAGCGTAGAGGGAACCCGTGCCGGTCTCGGCGAGCAAGGTTTTGAGCGCCATGTCTATCATGATCTCCCAGCATCGTGTAGGGGCCGGGCGCTTCGCACCTCACCCGAAGAGATTGCGGGCGCGGGAAAACTCTGCGAAGTCTGGTGCCTCCAGGCTATCCATCGAATGAAGAAGACGAGCAGCATGCCATCCGTGTTCGAGACTGCGCCCGCCACATCGGCCATTCCCATTACGTTTGTGACCAAATCGACATGGCAGGCGATTAGCGCGGAGCTGCCGGCCGAGGGGCGGCAATTCGCCTCGAGCAACGGTTTTGCCGGCAAGCCTGGCGCGTGCCTGACGCTGCCGGCCGCCGACGGACAAATCGCCCACGTGCTGTTCGGCCTCGAGGAAGCAACCAGCAGGTCCCGCGATCTATTCAGGCCCGGCGCATTACCGGGCCTGCTGCCGCCGGGTGTCTATCGCTTCGCCAACGCGCCGCACGACACCCGACTTGCCGTGCTCGCCTTTGCACTTGGCAGCTATCGCTTCAACCGCTATCGCAACGCCGATCTACCCGGAGTGAAGCTGGTGCCGCCGGAGGCAATCGATGGGGCAGACATCGCGCGGGTGGCTGACGCTGCGTGGCTCGCCCGCGATCTCATCAATACGCCGTCCAACGACATGGGGCCGGAGGAACTGGCGCTGGCCGCGGAACGATTGGCAGGACGCTTTGGCGCCAACTTCAACTGCATCGTCGGCGACGATCTCGTGACGCGGAACTTTCCGCTGATTCACGCCGTCGGCAGGGCCTCGACCCGCGCGCCGCGCCTGATCGATTTCGCCTGGGGCGATGATGCACATCCCAAGGTGACGCTGGTGGGCAAAGGCGTCTGCTTCGACACCGGAGGACTCGACCTGAAGCCTTCCGCCGCTATGCTGATCATGAAGAAGGATATGGGCGGCGCCGCCAATGTACTGGCGCTGGCGCAGATGGTGATGGACGCCAAGCTGAAAGTGCGCCTGCGGGTTCTGATCCCGGCGGTCGAAAACGCGGTCGCTGGAAATGCGTTCCGCCCGCTCGATATCTTCAAATCGCGCAAGGGCGTGACCGTCGAGATCGGCAATACCGATGCCGAGGGACGACTGGTCCTGGCCGATGCGCTGGCGCTTGCCGACGAAGAGAAGCCCGACCTTTTGGTCGATATGGGAACGCTGACGGGGGCGGCGCGGGTCGCGTTGGGACCGGACTTACCTCCCTTTTACACCAACGATGACACGCTGGCAGAGGACGTCGCGCGATACGCCAAAGGGGAGAACGATCCACTGTGGCGAATGCCGTTGTGGCCGCCTTATGATAGCTGGCTCGATTCCAAAGTCGCCACTATCACCAACGCGCCATCGGGGACGTTCGCGGGCTCGATCACCTGCGCGCTTTTTTTGCAGCGCTTCGTCGAACACGCCAAAAGCTGGCTGCATGTCGATATCTATGGCTGGACGCCATCGGCAAAACCCGCGCGGCCGGAAGGCGGCGAATGCCAGGCGGCCCGCGCAATCTACAAACTCCTGGGAGAGCGCTATGGATGATCCGCGCCTGACGCCAGCGAGGGGCGACCTCGCCGCCAAATATCTCGAAGGCAAGGTGAATGCTGAGCGCTTTGTCGAAGGCGAGACGTTCGAGGTCGTGGCGGCCATCGCGCCATTGCGCGAGGCGCCAGCCGCCGATGCCATGCTCCTGACCCAGGCGCTGAAAGGCGAACGCGTCACCATCTATGACCGCAACGAAAGTGGTTTTGCGTGGGGCGAATTGAACAGTGACGGCTATGTCGGCTGGCTACCGGTTTCCGCCCTGGCCAAGCCGGCCACTGCTGCGACCCACAAGGTCACCGCCATCAGGACGTTCGCGTTTCCCGGCCCGTCGATAAAACTGCCGCCCACCGAGACGCTCCCGCTGGGCGCGATGGTGACAATGTTGCGCGAAGACGATGCCTTCGCCGTCACCCCCGAAGGCTGGTATCTCCCGAAGCAGCACCTCGCCGGACTGGACCACCGCGAGCCGGATTTCGTCACAGTCGCGGAACGCTTCGTCGGCACGCCCTATCTGTGGGGCGGCAAGAGCAGTTTCGGCATCGATTGCTCCGGCCTCGTGCAGATATCATTGAATGCTGCCGGTATCGGCTGCCAGCGCGACACGGACATGCAGCAGGATAGCCTTGGCCGGCAACTCGATGCAGCGGAATCAAAGAACCTGCAGCGCGGCGACCTGATCTTCTGGAAAGGTCACGTCGCGATCGCCCGCGACGCCCTGACCATCGTCCATGCCAATGCCTATCACATGGCGACGGTGATCGAACCGGCCTCCGACGCCATCGCGCGCATCAAGGCCACAGGCTTCGAGGTGATCGCGATCAAGGGACTCTAAAGCGCGATGAGATTAAGTTAGATCATCATCGCGCTTTAGGTTTTTGATTGAGCAAGATCTTTTCGGAAAACCGGTGTCCACTTTTCCGGATCATGCTCTAAATTTCGACCGCACCTTCGGGCGCAGCTTCGTTGCGGAAGGCGGCGGCAAACAGCGCGCGGGTATAGTCGGTCTTCGGTGACTTGAATAACTCCGAGGCCGGCCCCTCCTCCACCACCTTGCCGTGACGCATCACGATCAGATGGCTCGCCAATGAGGCGACCACCCGCAAATCGTGCGAGATGAACATGTAGGTGAGATCGCGCTTGCGCTGCAGCTCGCGCAACAGATCGACCATTTGCGCCTGGAACAGCATGTCGAGCGCGCTGGTCGGCTCGTCCAGCACCACGAAATTCGGCTCCAGCACCGCCGCGCGCGCGATCGAGATACGCTGCCGCTGCCCGCCGGAAAATTCGTGCGGATAGCGAAACCTTGTTTCCGGATCGAGGCCGACGTCCTTCAGTGCCTTGATCACGCGCGCTTCGCGCTCGTCCCTCGAAAGCGAACGCTGATGCACGCTCAAGCCTTCGGCAACGATATCGCCGACCGACATGCGCGGGCTCAAAGAACCGAACGGATCCTGAAACACGATCTGCATGTCGCGGCGGAACGGCCGCATCGCCTTGAACCGCAGGCCCTGGATATTCTTCCCCAGGAAGACGATCGGTCCGTCGGAGGAGATCAGCCGCAACAGCGCAAGGCCAAGCGTGGTCTTGCCCGATCCGGACTCGCCGACGACGCCGAGCGTCTCGCCCTTGCGTACCGCAAGGCTGACGCCGTCGACCGCCTTGATATGTCCGACAGTAGAGCGCAGCAGGCCGCGCTTGATCGGGAACCAGATTTTCAAATTTTCGGCCGAAATCACGATCGGCGATTCCGGCCGTGGCGGCGCCGGATCGGGCTTCGGTTCGGCTGCCAGCAGCGCGCGCGTGTAGGGATGTTTCGGCGCGGTAAAAACCTGCTCCACCGGACCTTGCTCGACGATCTTGCCGCCGTTCATGACGCAGACCACATCGGCGATGCGGCGCACGATGCCGAGGTCGTGGGTGATGAACAACAGGCTCATGCCGAGGCGGGCGCGGATTTCCGCAAGCAGCGCCAGAATCTGCGCCTGCACGGTGACATCGAGCGCTGTTGTCGGCTCGTCCGCGATCAGAAGGTCGGGCTCGTTGGCCAACGCCATCGCGATCATGACGCGCTGCCGCTGACCGCCGGACAATTGATGCGGATAGCTTGCAAGCCGGGTCTCCGGATCGGCAATGCCGACCTGGGTCAACAGTTCGAGCGTGCGCTCCCGCACCATCGAACCAGAGATAGCGTTGTGAAGATGCAGGATTTCGCCGACCTGGGACTCAATCGTGTGCAGCGGATTGAGCGAGGTCATCGGCTCCTGAAAGATAATCGAGATGTCATTGCCGCGAATGCCCCGGATGGCGTTTTCCGACAAACCGAGCAGCTCGCTTCCCTTGAAGCGGATACTGCCGGAAGGATGCGACGCGGTCGGATACGGCAGCAGCTTGAGGATCGACAGCGCGCTGACCGACTTGCCGGAGCCGGATTCGCCCACCAGCGCCACGCACTCGCCGCGCTTGATCTCGAACGAGATGCGGTCGACCGCCACCGACGTCCCGCTCGGCTGGTGAAAGGTCACCGAGAGGTCGTGGACGCTGAGCAGCGGCTGGTTGGTGGCATCCATCAAGAAAGCTCTTGGATCAGTCTAGACAAGTTTTCAGCAACGGGTGATAGCACGGAATACCCATTGGGTAGTTTCAACCGCGAGTCGGCAGAGAGAACTGTCCGGCAACCGGAACGGATTGCGGTTGATCTCGATCGCGACCCAACTCCTTGTCAAAACGATCATATTGAGATAGCTTCGTCGCCGTACGCCAGACACCCTCGGCAATACTTCGGCAAGCGTTAACTCGCTTGTGACCCCAATTGCTCGATTAGCTCGAAACAAATCGAAAAGCTGCCGAAGAGGGTCTGCGATATCGGCGCTTCCCTCAATCGCATAGATGAAAACGTTTGCATCGAGATAGAGACGGGGTATCTCGTCTTCGTTAGTCATCCCACTGATCTCGATCGCGACCCAACTCCTTGTCAATCTCTTGGGCCGTCTTGAAGGGGGGCGCGCGTAGCGCCCATATCTCATCGAGGCTCATCGCAGTTTCCGATTCCTCTTCGACAATGGTAACCGTGACCGTCGAAGACGGGTCTACGCCGGCCCGTAGATCCTCGGGCAACTTGGACGCTGGATAGTGCTCGCGAATAATCTTGTTCATGGCGCACCTCTATTTGGTCGAGACCATACCACAAATTCACCGAAACGTCTTGCGCGGATCGAACGCGTCGCGCACGGCTTCGCCGATGAAGATCAACAGCGACAGCATGATCGCGACCGAGAAGAAGCCCGTGAAGCCGAGCCACGGCGCCTGCACATTGGACTTGCCCTGCGACAGCAATTCGCCGAGCGAAGGCGAGCCAGGCGGCAAGCCGAAGCCGAGGAAATCGAGCGCCGTCAGCGTCATCACCGAAGAGGATACGATGAACGGCAGGAAGGTCATGGTCGCGACCATGGCATTGGGCAGCAAATGCCGGAACATGATCACCGCGTTGGAGACGCCGAGCGCGCGGGCCGCCTGGATGTACTCGAAGTTGCGGCCGCGCAGGAATTCCGCGCGCACCAGGCCCACCAGCGAAACCCATGAGAACAGCAGCAGAATGCCGAGCAGCACGAAGAAGCCCGGCACCAGCACCGAAGACAGGATCAACAGCAGATAGAGCGAGGGGATGGCGGTCCAGATCTCGATGAAGCGCTGGAAGCCCAGGTCGATCCAGCCGCCGAAAAAGCCCTGCACGCCGCCGGCGGCGACGCCGATGATCGACGAGATCAGGGTAAGGCTGAGGCCGAACAGCACCGAGATGCGGAAGCCATAGATCAGCCGCGCCACCACGTCGCGGCCCTGATCATCGGTTCCGAGCCAGTTATATTCGAGGTCGCTGCAGCTCGTCAGGTGCTTTCGCTGCACCACGTCTTTGCATTCCGCTTCCGTCAGCATCCAGGTCGGCTTCGACGGCGCCGGCGTCGGCAGATCGAGGTTATGCGTATCGTAGGAATAGCGGATCAGCGGCCACACGATGACGCCGCCCTTGTCCGCGATCAGCTTCTGCAAATAGGGATCGCGATAGTCGGCCGCGGTCTCGAAGTCGCCGCCGAAAGTGGTCTCGGAATAGCTGACGAACGCCGGAAAGTACAAACGCCCGTCGAACTTGATCAGAAACGGACGATCGTTGGCGATCAGCTCAGCGAACAATGAGACAAAGAACAGGATCAGGAAGATCCAGAACGACCAATAACCCCTGCGGTTCGACTTGAAATTCCGCCAGCGTCGCCGATTGAGCGGAGACGGGGCGAACGCGTGCTGCGTGATCGGCACGATTTCGCCGAGCGGCGACTGCGTCTTGGTTTCGATCGGCGGCGGCGCGATGATCGTCATCAGACCTCCCGCGCTTCGAAATCGATCCGCGGATCGATCCACATGTAAGCGAGGTCCGAGATCAGATTGACCACGAGGCCGAGCAGCGAAAAGATGAACAGCGTTCCGAACACGACCGGATAATCCCGATTGAGCACGCTCTCGAAACCGAGCAGGCCGAGCCCGTCGAGCGAGAAGATGGTTTCGATCAGGAGCGAGCCGGAAAAGAAGGCGTGAATGAAGGCACCAGGAAAGCCGGCGATCACGATCAGCATGGCGTTGCGAAAGATGTGGTTATACAGCACCTGGCGCTCGCCGCAGCCCTTGGCGCGCGCGGTCATCACATATTGCTTGCGGATCTCGTCGAGGAACGAGTTTTTCGTCAGCAGCGTCATGGTGGCGAATGCGCCCAGCGCCATCGAGATCAGCGGCAGCGTGAGATGCCAGAAATAATCCAGGATCTTCCAGTACCAGGGAAATTGCGACCAGCCGTCCGACGTCAAGCCACGCAGCGGAAAGATATTGAAGAACGAGCCACCGGCAAACAGGATGATCAGGAGGATGGCAAATAGAAATCCCGGGATCGCAAATCCGATGATGATCACGGCAGAGGTCCAGGTATCAAACTTCGAGCCGTCCTTGACCGCCTTCTGGATGCCGAGCGGGATCGAGATCAGGTAGGTCAGCAGCGTCATCCAGATGCCGAGCGACATCGAGACCGGCAGCTTCTCCTTGACCAGTTGCAGCACGCTGACATCGCGGAAATAGCTTTTGCCGAAGTCGAAGCGCGCGAAATTCCACAGCATCAGCGCGAAACGTTCCGGCGCCGGCTTGTCGAAGCCGAACTGCTTTTCCAGGCTCTTGACGAAATCGGGATCGAGCCCCTGCGCGCCGCGATACTTGGAATTGACGGCGTCGCCGGATGCGCCGACTTGACCGCGATTGCCGAAATCGCCGCCCGCAGAGCCGGAAATCCGCGAGGTGCCGCCGGTATCGGCGCCGGAGAGCTGCGCGATGACGCGCTCCACCGGTCCGCCCGGCGCGAACTGCACGACGACAAAGGACACGAACAGGATGCCCAACAAGGTCGGGAACATCAGTAGGATGCGGCGGGCGATATAAGCGCTCATGGTCTATTTCGCCTGCTCGGCCTGGGCCGCTTTGTTAGGGTCGGTCCACCAATTTTCCGGCGCGCCGACGCCTTGTGCGTAGCGCGGCGGCCTCGGTGGGTGTGCGAACTGATCCCAATAAGCGATCGCGTGCGTGGTGCGATACCATTGCGGTACCCAATAGCGCCCCGCACGGAACACCCGGTCGAAGGCCCGACAGGCGACCGTCAGATCGGCGCGATTGTCCGCGCCGATGATCTTTTCGATCAGCGCGTCGATCGCGGGGTTGGCGATGCCGGCGAGGTTGTAGGACCCTTTGGTGGCGGCGGCCTGCGACGAGAAGAACGGACGCATGCCGTCGCCGGGCGTCGCCGACATCGAAAATCGCTCGATCGTCATGTCGAAATCGAACGCTTCCACCCGGGCCCGGTATTGCACGGCATCGACAACCCTTAAGGTGGCCTCAATCCCGAGCGTGCCGAGGTTCTTGATGTACGGCGCGTGGTGCGGTTGCAGCGACGGCTCGAAGGCCAGAAATTCAATCCTGAAAACCTCGCCATTCGGCAGCAGCCGCTTGCCGTCCTTGATGACGAACCCCGCTTCCTGCAGCAACTGCGCGGATTTGCGCAGCAGCGCGCGGTCCTGACCGGAACCATCCGAGACCGGCGGCACGAATGGCTCGCCGAACACCTCGTCCGGAAGCTGGCCGCGAAACGGCTCGAGCAGCGCGAGCTCTTCCGGCGACGGCGGCCCGTTCACCATCATGTCCGAGTTCTGGAACGGCGAATGGGTGCGTGTATAGGCACCATACATGATGGTCTTGTTGGTCCACTCGAAATCGAACGCGTCAATCAGCGCCTCGCGGACGCGCGGATCCTTGAATTTGTCGCGGCGGGTATTGATGAACCAGCCCTGCGCACCCGATGGGGTCTCGTCGGGCAATGTCTCCAGCTTGACGCGGCCATCCTTGACAGCCGGAAAATCATAGCGCGTTGCCCATATCCGCGCCGTGAATTCCTCGCGAAACAAGTAGCTCTTGGCGGTAAATCCCTCGAAAGCGACGTCTCGGTCGCGATAGAATTCGTAACGCACGATATCGAAATTATAGCTGCCGCGCGCGACCGGAAGATCGGCGGCCCACCAATCCTTCACCCGCTCGAATTCGATGTAGCGATTGGCTTCGAATTTTCCGACCTTGTACGGCCCCGACCCTAACGGGATATCGAGCGTCGATTCGTCGAAGGGGCGCGTCGCGTAATAGGCTTTCGAGAATATCGGCAGGCCCGCGACATAGAGCGGAACGTCGCGTGCGCGCTTTTCGGCGAAGGTGACCACCAGCGTCGATTCATCAGGCGCTTCCGCCTTCACCATGTCGCGCATCTGCACCATGATCAGCGGATGGCCTTTGGTCTTTAACGTGGTCAGCGAGAAGGCCGCGTCTTGCGCGGTCAGTTTCGAACCATCGTGGAATTTCGCCTCCGGCCGCAGCATAAAGCGATACGTCAATTTGTCGGCTGAAATCTGCACTGATTTGGCCACCAGGCCGTACATCGCGTCGGGCTCGTCATTGGCGCGCACCATCAGCGGCGCGAACGTCATGTCCATGCCCTGAGCGCCGTCGCCCTTGAGAATGTAGGCATTGAGGGAGTTGAAGGTCTGGTACGACTGATTGTAGGCTCGCACGGAAGGAATCAGCGAAAACACTCCGCCCTTCGGGGCCACCGGATTGACATAGTCAAAATGATGGAAGTCGGCGGGATATTTCAAATCGCCGAATACTGAAATGCCATGAGCCTCGGTCCCGGCCTCGGATGCGCTCGCGGCCCGCAGCAGTGGGGCGCTCAACGCGCCGATACCAAGGCCGAACAGGTGCCGGCGGGAGAGCAGCGCCATGCGCAAGATATCCTTCAAGAGCGCTTGCCGATCCGGCCCGCCTTCTCGGCATCGTACCACCACAGCGCGGGCAGGCCCGAGCGGGCATATTTAGGCAGATCGGCGTGGCTGAACCGGTCCCAGCGGGCGTAGCGTGAGAAAGGATAAGTGAACTGCGGCACGACGTAGAAATTCCACAGCAACACACGATCCAGCGCACGGGTCGCCGCCACCAGGTCCGCGCGATCCTTGGCGAATATCACCTTGTCGATCAGCACATCGACAGCAGGATTCTTGATGCCGATGGTATTTCTCGAACCGGGCTGATCGGCCATCTGCGATCCCCAGAATTCCCGCTGCTCGTTGCCCGGCGACAGCGACTCACCCCACTGATCGATGATGATATCGAAATCGAAGCTGCGCAGCCGGTTTTGATATTGCGCATCGTCGACAACGCGGACCGAGGCCGTGACGCCGATCCGCTCCAGCGAAGGCTTGTAGAACAGCGCGATCCGCTCGGCTGCCGGATCCTGCACCAGGATTTCGACAGTGACCGGCTTGCCCGCTGGATCGACGAGCTTTCGATCGCGAACCTCGTAGCCGGCTTCTTTCAACAACCGCACGCTCTCTCTTAAGTTAGCGCGCACGGCCTCGGGGTTGCCGCCGACCGGGTTCTGATAGGGCGTGGTAAAGACCTCGGTGGGCACCTTGTCGCGCACGGTGTCGAGGATTTGCAGTTCCTCGCCTTGCGGCAATCCTGAACACGCAAGCTCGGTGCCTTCGAAGTAGCTGTTGATGCGCTTGTATTGGCCGTAGAACAGCTGTTTGTTCATCTCCTCGAAATCGTAGGCGTAATTGAAGGCGCGCCGCAGCCGCGCGTCCTTGAACTGGTCGCGCCGCAGATTGAGCGCAAAGGCCTGCATCCTCCCGGAATCGTTGATCGGGAACTCTTCCTTCAAGACCCGCTTTTCCTCGACGGCCGGAAAGTCGTAGGCCGTCGCCCATTGCTTGGCCGAGTTCTCGCTGATCCAGTCGGCCTGGTCGGCCTTGAACGCTTCCAGCGCGACCTGGTTGTCGCGGAAGAATTCGAAGCGCAGTTCGCCGAAATTGTTTTGTCCGACCTGCGCCGGGACGTTGGTTCCCCAATAATCCTTCACGCGCTCCAGCGTGACCGATCGACCCGCGCTGAATTCCTTGATCCGATAGGGGCCGGACCCCAGCGGGGGCTCCAGCGTCGTCGCCGAGATGTCGCGCTTCTTGCCCTGGCCGTCGGTGCTCTCCCAGTAATGCTTCGGCAATATCGGCAGCTCGCCGACAATGGTCGGCAATTCCCGATTTCCCGGAGAGTCGAAGGTAAACTTGATCTCGCGGTCGCCGGACTTTTCGGCTTTCGCAACGTGGCGATAGTATGAGGCGTAAAACGGACTGTTCTTCTTCAACGCCTCGATTGAAAAAATCACGTCGTCCGGCGTTACCGGCTTGCCGTCATGCCAGCGGGCCTCGTTGCGCAGGCGATAGGTGACCCAGGAGAAATCGTCCGGATGAGAGGCTGCTTCGGCCAGCAAACCATATTCGGTGGCGACCTCGTCTTGCGCCCGCGTCATCAGCGTTTCGTTGATCAGGGCGGCGGCGGGCGCGAGCGAGCCTTTGACGCCGGAGACCGCGACATTGAAATTATCGAAGGTGCCGATCGAAATCATGCGCGCGACGCCGCCCTTGGGCGCATCCGGATTGACGTAATCGAAGCGCTTGAAATCGGCGGGGTATTTGATGTCGCCAAACAGCGACAGCGCGTGCCGCCAGGCCGGCTCGGACTGGGCATGCGCGGGAGCCATCGCGGCAACGCCTGCCATACCACCAAGAGCCGGGGCCATCGCGGCCAAGGCGCCGCTTTGCAGAAGGTTTCGTCGGGTAATCGCCAAAGGGGAGAATCCTGTTGCTGTGGGGCTAGCGGAGTTTGGAACCCAATATAAGGCAACGGCTCGGCAAATTATGTTGCTTTTTCCTCATGATACTAGCCCCGATGCGGCGAAAGGTCCCGATAACAAGACCGCGAGCCCTGCGCCTCATGCGAAAACGGCCAGGCATTGCCTGGCCGCTTACAGGGAATTTGTCCGAGGCCGCGACTATTTCGCCGCGGTCGGCAGCGGAACCGGGCTATCCGCCAGCTTGTGCAGATAGGCGATCACGTCGGCGCGCTCGCTGTCCTTTGTGATGCCGGCAAAGCCCATCGCGGTGCCCGGAACGAAGGCCTTGGGATTGGCGATGAACTGGTTGAGGTCCTGATCGGTCCAGGTGCCGCCCTTGGCCTTCATGGCAGCGGAGAAATTGAAGCCGCGGCCCTCACCCTTCTTGTCGCCGACGACGCCATAAAGATTCGGGCCGACGCGGTTGGGACCGTTCTTTTCAAAGGTGTGGCACGCCTGGCACTTCTTCGCCGCGGCCTCGCCCTTTTCAACGGAAGCCGTCTGCAGCAGCTTCTCGATCGGCTCGGATGGCGGCGCGGCTTCCTTGGCGGCACCGCCCGCCGTCTCTTCCTTCACCGCGATTTCGAGACCCGGCTTTTGCGGCATTACGGGCGTAAAAATCGCACCGGCGGTGAAGCTCGTGACCAGGAGTACAAGGCAGGTGCCGAGAATGGCGCCGAGGATTTTGTTAAGTTCGAAGGAGTCCATTTCGGATCAGGCTCCAGGCCGGAAAAGGTCGATTCGGCCGGAGGAAACGGCCCGCGGGAAGAGCCTCGGGAATCGGCTTTTCGCGCCGCACCCGAGCCACGTTGAGATATCGGTTTGCCCGTGCTCTGGCAACCCGTATAAACGCGCCGACTTTCACCCAATCCCCATTATTTCCGGCCCGTTGTCGAACAATCTCCGACCAGACCTCCGATGAGCAAAACCCGCACTTTGGTGCTGATTCCAGCCCGCATGACCTCGACGCGCCTGCCGGACAAGCCGCTTCTGGATTTAGCCGGGCTGCCGATGATCGTGCATGTGCTGCGCGCCGCCGAGGCCGCCCAAATCGGCCGCGTGGCGGTCGCAACCGACACACCGCAGATCGCCGCCATCGTAACATCCCATGGTGGGGAAGCGGTGATGACGCGCGCCGATCACCCGTCCGGCTCGGACCGGATTTACGAAGCTCTCGAGAAGCTCGATCCGAGACGTGAGGCCGAGATCGTGGTCAATCTGCAGGGCGATTTTCCGACCATTGCGCCCGGCAATATCCGCGACGTGCTGCCGCCGCTTTCCGATCCCGAAGTCGACATCGCGACGCTTGCCGCGGAGATCCATGCCGAGGAAGAGAGCTTGAATCCGAACGTGGTCAAGGCGGTGGGTTCGCCGATCGGCGAGCGGCGGCTACGCGCGCTGTACTTCACCCGCGCCACCGCCCCTTGGGGGGATGGGCCGCGTTACCATCATATCGGCCTTTATGCGTATCGGCGCGCGGCGCTGGAGCGGTTCGTGGGTTTGCCGCCCTCGCCGCTGGAGCAGCAGGAAAAACTCGAGCAGCTCCGCGCGATGGAGGCGGGCATGCGCATCGATATCACCATCGTGGACAGCGTGCCGCGGGGGGTCGATACCCCGGCCGACCTCGAAACGGCCCGGAATATCCTTTCAAAACGCTGATCGGCTGATACAAGGCGCGCCATGAGCAAGACGACGACCAAGAAACTGAAAATCGCCTTCCAGGGCGAGCCCGGCGCGAATTCCCATATCGCGATCGTGGAAGCCTATCCCAACGCCGAGCCGTTGCCCTGCCCGACGTTTGAGGACGCGCTCGCCGCGATTGCCACGGGCGAGGCCAGCCTCGGCATGATCCCGATCGAGAACTCGGTGGCGGGCCGCGTCGCCGACATCCATCATCTCTTGCCGCAATCGGGCCTGTTCATCGTCGGCGAGTGGTTCCTGCCGATCCGCCACCAATTGATGGCGCCGCGCGGCGCCAGGCTTGCCGGCATCAAGACGGTGGAGAGCCACGTCCATGCGCTCGGACAATGCCGCCGCATCATCCGCAAGCTCGGCGTCAAGCCGATCGTGGCGGCCGACACCGCCGGTAGCGCGCGCGATATCGCCGAACGCGGCGACACGAGTGCGGCGGCGATCGCCTCGAAGCTCGCCGCAAACATCTACGGCCTGGATATTTTGGCCGAGGACGTCGAGGACGAGACCCACAACACCACACGCTTTGTGCTACTGGCGCGCGAAGCCGAATGGGCGAAGCAGGGATCGGGACCGCTGGTCACGACTTTTGTTTTCCGGGTGCGCAACCTGCCCGCCGCGCTCTACAAGGCGCTCGGCGGGTTCGCCACCAACGGCGTCAACATGACCAAGCTCGAGAGCTACATGGTCGACGGCAATTTCTTCGCCACGCAATTTTACGCCGACGTCGACGGCCATCCCGACGACCGCGGCCTCGCGTTTGCGCTGGAGGAGTTGAAGTTCTTCTCGCGCGAATTCCGCATCGTAGGCGTCTATCCCGGCCACCCCTTCCGCGCCACGTTTAGCGAGAAGCCGGAGTAGATACCGCGCGTACCCACGTCGTCATGGCCGGGCTCGTCCCGGCCATCCACGTCTTTCTTTGTCCCGGAAGCAAGGACGTGGATACCCGAGACGAGCCCGGGCATGACGTGGATAGAGTGTCTCCGGAAACTCACGCCGCCACTTTCTTCCCCAGTCCGAACGCATCCGCGAGCAGGTTGTAGGACTTCTTGCGCGCGTCGTGATCGTACACGGCCGTGATGATCATCAGTTCGTCCGGCTGGCTTGCCGTCATCATCGGCTGCAGCTTCGCCATCACGGTTGCGGGGCTGC
This sequence comes from Alphaproteobacteria bacterium, assembly GCA_005884765.1. Classification (GTDB taxonomy): domain Bacteria; phylum Pseudomonadota; class Alphaproteobacteria; order Rhizobiales; family Xanthobacteraceae; genus Bradyrhizobium. The sequence goes on along the minus strand of VAZV01000167.1, from coordinate 74,218 downwards.
CGACGAACAGCCGCGAGCGGTTGCGCGCGATCGAGGCGCGCTCGGCGTCGGTGTAGGGATAGGCCAGCGCCTCCTCGACGCTCGGCAGCGGCAGATATTGCCCGCGGTCGCGGCGCAGGCGGTTGAGATCCATCGATGAGGCGAGCTTTTCGGCCTCGGCATCGGTCTCGGCGGCAACGGCCGCCACAGCCAGGATGCCGTGCGGCGTCGCGCGCCAGCCCGACGGCTTGAAGTGGTTGCGGTAGTTGATCATTGCTTCAACCGCGTCGAACGACGCAAAATGATGCGCAAACGCAAAGCCCATTCCGACTTGCGCGGCGAGCTCCGAGCTGTAGTCGCTGGAGCCGAGCAGCCAGATCGGCGGCAGCGGCGCATCGTCAGGCATCGCCACCACATTGTTGTAGGGATGGCCAGGCGGGAAATCGCGGGTCTCCCACAGCGTCAACTCATGCAGCCGCTCGAGGAAATCGTCGCCCCCTCTGGCGTCGAGCCGGCTGCGCAGCGCATGGGCGGTGGCACCATCGGTGCCCGGGGCGCGGCCGAGGCCAAGATCGATCCGGCCGGGAAACAACGCCTCCAGCATCTTGAAACGCTCGGCGACCACCAGCGGCGCGTGGTTCGGCAGCATCACCCCGCCGGAGCCGACGCGGATGTTGTTCGTCACCGCGGCGATCTGCCCGATCATCAGATCGGGTGCGGGGCTTGCCACCGACGCGAGATTATGGTGCTCGGCGAGCCAGTAACGGACATAGCCGAGCGCATCGACATGCCGTGCCAGGTCGATGCTGTTGCGCAGCGCCGCGGCGGGCTTGGTGCCTGACGTGACGACGGAGAGGTCGAGGACGGAAAGCGGAATCATGGCAGCGAAGCTAATTCGCGATATCCGCCCCACAAAGACCCGTCCGCGCAGGGCAGAGGCGCGGCGGCAACGGCCGGGACCGCTGGCTCTCAACGCGGACAAGTGGGACATGTGTAAGGCCGATGTCAAAGATTTTATTCTGCCCACCAGCTATGACATCCGACATAGTCCTCGATAAATTAGCCATTTTCACTTAATTTATTGGGTTTTCGAGAGATCTGAGGGCGCGCAGAGCCGTTGCCCACCCGATCGATATTTGATCGAAAATACGAAGCCATCATGGGTAATTGGGCTATTTCCCACCATGGATGGGCTGTTTCGGGGACCCGGTTTGACCTATTTTACGGTCTCCAAGGCCAAGCCTGACCTTGAGCGAACCGTGCGTGGAGTCTGTGGTGCCATGACTGAAGTTGCCTCGCCATCGCCCGACGGGCACCGCGCGCCCAAAACTCCCGCGATCTCCTTCGAGTTCTTCCCGCCGAAGACCGAGGAGATGGAACGCAATCTCTGGGACACGATCAACCGGCTGGCGCCGCTTGCCCCGAACTTCGTGTCGGTGACCTATGGCGCCGGAGGCTCGACCCGCGAGCGCACCCATTCCACCATCGCCCGCATCCTGACCGAGACCAGCCTGACCCCGGCCGCGCACCTGACCTGCGTCGATGCGCCCCGCGCCGACGTCGATGACGTGGTGGCGCGCTACCATGAGGTCGGCGTCCGCCACATCGTGGCGCTGCGCGGCGATCCCGCCGGCGGCATCGGCAGCGCCTATGCGCCGCATGCGGAAGGCTATCGCAGCTCGGCCGATCTGGTCGCCTCGATCAAGCAGGCGCACAGCGATATCGAAGTCACGGTGTCGGCCTATCCCGAACGGCATCCGGAAAGTGCGAGTTTCGATGCCGACATCGACATGCTCAAGGCCAAGGTCGATGCCGGTGCTGGGCGCGCCATCACGCAGTTCTTCTTCGACAACGATCTCTACTTCCGTTACCTCGACCGCGTTCGTGCCCGCGGCATCGAAATCCCGATCGTGCCGGGGATTCTGCCGGTGCAGAATTTCAAGCAGGCCGCGAACTTCGCCAAGCGCGCCGGCGCCAGCATGCCGGATTGGCTGGCGCAAAAATTCGAAGGCCTCGACGACGATGCCGAGACCCGCAAGCTGGTGGCGGCGGCCGTGGCTGCCGGCCAGGTGCAAAAGCTCGCCAAGCATGGCGTCGATACCTTCCATTTCTACACCATGAACCGCGCGGACCTCGTATTTGCGATCAGTCATCTGCTCGGCATCCGCCCCAAGAGCGCGCAGAAGGCCGCCTGATGAAAATGCCTGTTTCCGCCAAGCGAACTGCGCTGCTTGCGGCCGCCCGCGAGCGCATCCTGGTGCTCGACGGCGCCATGGGCACCATGATCCAGGGCCTTGAATACGACGAGGCCGCGTTTCGCGGCCAGCGCTTCAAGGATTTCCATCGCGACGTCAGGGGCAACAACGATCTGTTGATCCTGACGCAGCCGAACGCGATCGAGGACATCCACGCCGACTATTTGCGCGCCGGCGCCGACATCGTCGCCACCAACACCTTCTCCTCGACCGCGATCGCGCAGGCCGACTACGACATGTCGGACCTCGCCTATGAGCTCAATCGCGAAGGCGCAAGGCGGACCGACCAACCGCACCGCGTCGATCTCGCCGGACGTGTCGAACCCGGGCTACCGCGCGGTGACCTTCGACGACCTGCGCAAGGCCTACGGCGAACAGGTCAACGGCCTCCTGGACGGCGGCGCCGATCTGCTTCTGGTCGAGACCATTTTTGACACGCTCAACGCCAAGGCCGCGCTGTACGCCATTTCCGAAATCTGCGAAGCGCGCGGCATCGACGTGCCCGTAATGATCTCCGGCACCATCACCGACAAATCCGGCCGGCTGTTGTCGGGACAATTGCCGGAGGCGTTCTGGAATTCGGTGCGGCACGCGAAACCGATCACGATCGGGTTCAACTGCGCGCTCGGCGCCGAAGATCTGCGCGCCCACATCGCCGACATCGGCCGCGTCGCCGACGCACTTGTCTGCGCCTATCCCAACGCCGGGTTGCCCAATGAGTTTGGCCAGTATGACGAGACCCCGCAATATATGGCGCGGTTGATCGGCGAGTTCGCCAGAGACGGGCTCGTCAACATCGTCGGCGGCTGTTGCGGCACCACGCCCGATCATATCGCTGCGATCGCCGCCGCCGTCGCGCCGCATAAGCCGCGCACCGTTCCCGTGATCGAACCGCGGCTGCGGCTGTCGGGGCTGGAGCCGTTCGAACTAACGCCGGCGATCCCGTTCGTGAATATCGGCGAGCGCACCAACGTCACGGGCTCGGCGCGATTCCGCAAATTGATCACCGCGGGCGATTACCCCGCCGCGCTGCAAGTGGCGCGCGACCAGGTCGAGAACGGCGCGGTCGTTATCGACGTCAACATGGACGAAGGCTTGCTGGATTCGGCGAACGCGATGACGACCTTCCTCAATCTCGTCGCCGCCGAGCCGGACATCGCCCGCGTGCCTGTCATGGTGGACTCGTCGAAATTCGCCGTGATCGAAGCCGGCCTGAAATGCGTGCAAGGCAAGCCGGTGGTGAACTCGATCTCGATGAAGGAAGGCGAAGCAAAATTCATCCACGAGGCCAAGATCGCGCAGCGCCATGGCGCCGCCGTGGTGGTGATGGCGTTCGACGAGAAGGGCCAGGCCGACACCTTCGCGCGCAAGACCGAGATCTGCCGGCGCGCCTATGACGTCCTGGTCAATCGGCTCGATTTCCCGCCGGAAGACATCATCTTCGATCCCAATATTTTTGCCATCGCCACCGGCATCGAAGAGCACAACAATTACGGCGTCGATTTCATCGAGGCCGCGCGCTGGATTCGTCAGAACCTGCCCGGCGCGCATATTTCCGGCGGCGTCTCCAACCTGTCGTTCTCGTTCCGCGGCAACGAGCCGGTGCGCGAGGCCATGCATTCGGTGTTTCTCTACCACGCGATTCATGCCGGCATGGACATGGGCATCGTCAATGCCGGGCAGATGATCGTCTATGACGACATCGATCCTGAACTCCGCCAAACCTGCGAAGACGTCATCCTCAACCACGACGCGGGCGCCTCCGAGCGGCTGCTGGCACTGGCGGAGAAATTCCGTGGCAAGGGGAAGCAGGCCAAGGAGACCGATCTTGCCTGGCGCGAATGGCCGGTCGACAAGCGATTGAGCCACGCGCTGGTGCACGGCATCACCGAACATATCGAGGAGGATACGGAAGCCGCGCGAAAATCCGCCGCACGTCCCCTCGACGTCATCGAGGGCCCGTTGATGGCCGGCATGAACATCGTCGGCGACCTCTTCGGGGACGGCAAGATGTTCCTGCCGCAGGTCGTGAAATCGGCGCGCGTCATGAAGCAGGCGGTCGCCTACCTGATGCCGTTCATGGAGGAGGAAAAGGCGCGCAACCTGGCCAACGGCATCGCCGGCGACGGCCGCAGCGCCGCCGGCAAGATCGTGATGGCGACGGTGAAGGGCGACGTTCACGACATCGGCAAGAACATCGTCGGCATCGTGCTGCAATGTAACAATTTCGAGGTGATCGACCTCGGCGTCATGGTGCCGGCCGCCAAGATCATCGAAACCGCGAAGACCGAGGGCGCCGATATCATCGGGCTCTCCGGCCTGATCACGCCGTCGCTCGATGAGATGAGTTTTCTCGCCGGCGAGATGGAGCGGCAAGGCTTGAAGCTGCCGCTGCTGATCGGGGGCGCCACCACCAGCCGCGTGCATACAGCCGTGAAGATCGACCCGAACTATCGCAATGGCCCCGTGGTGCATGTCAATGACGCGAGTCGCGCGGTGGGCGTCGCCTCCTCGCTGATGTCGGCGGAGCGGCGCGAGGCCTATGCCGCCGAGGTGCGCGCCGAATACGCGAAAATTTCCGCGGCGCATTTCCGGGCGCAGGCCGACAAGAAGCGCTTGAGGCTTACGGACGCCCGCGCCAATGCGGTGAAGATCGACTTTGCGAAGACGCCGCCGAAGCGGCCGGCGGCCCTGGGCGTCAAGAGTTTTGACGCCTATGATCTCGCGGAATTGGCTGAATACATCGACTGGACGCCGTTCTTCCAGACCTGGGAGTTGACCGGGCGTTTCCCCGCCATCCTCGACGACCCGAAAGTCGGCGAAGCGGCGCGTTCGCTGTATGACGACGCCCGCAAGATGCTCGATCGCATCATCAAGGAAAAATGGTTCACGGCACGCGCCGCCATCGGCTTCTGGCCGGCGAATGCCGATGGCGACGACATCGCCGTTTACGCCGACGAGGCGCGGGTCAGGAAGATCGCGACCTTCCACACGCTGCGCCAGCAACTGGAGAAGCGCGAAGGCCGTTTCAACGCCGCGCTGTCGGATTTCGTCGCACCTCGTGCCTCGGGCGTGCCGGATTATATCGGCGCGTTCGTGGTCACCGCGGGGATCGGCGAAGATATCATCGCCGACCGCTTCAAGAATGCCAATGATGATTATTCCTCGATCCTGTGCAAGGCGCTAGCCGATCGCCTCGCCGAAGCGTTCGCCGAGCGGATGCATGCGCGCGTGCGGCGCGAGTTCTGGGGCTACACCCCGGACGAGGCGCTTTCGCCTGAAGACCTGATCCTGGAAAAATATCAGGGCATCCGCCCCGCGCCCGGCTATCCTGCACAGCCCGATCACACCGAGAAGAAGACGCTGTTTGCGCTGCTCGATGCCGAAAAGACTGCGGGCGTGAAGCTGACCGAGAGTTTCGCGATGTGGCCGGGCTCGTCGGTTTCCGGGCTCTATTTCGCAAGTCCCGAAAGCTTCTATTTTGGCGTCGGCAAGATCGAGCGCGACCAGGTCGAGGACTACGCCGCGCGCAAAGGCATGACATCCGCCGAGGTCGAGCGCTGGCTGGCGCCGATCCTGAACTACATCCCGGCGCAGGATCGTCAGGCGCAAGACCGCGCCGTGAAAGAGGCGATGCCGGCGCAGGCGCAAGCGCGCGCCACACCCGCCAACGATGCGGCGCCGGAAGAAGTCGCCTCGCACCCGCCGGGCTGCACCTGCGCGGTGCATCTGGCGTGGCGGAAGAAGAAGGTGGGCGCCGGGTAGTTGTCGGATTGATCCAAATTTCAAAGAGCCGTCATTGCGATCCAACGGGTCGCGCGAATGCGCGCCCGATGACAGGCTCCGCGAAGCAACCCAAAGATGCAATCGGGACAACAGCTCTGGATTGCTTCGTCGCCGCGCTCCTCGCAATGACGTGGCATAAGCCGGCGCTTCCCGCGGCGTGAGTGCGCCCGAGCTGCTGCAAGAAGGATGTCCCTCGAAAGACAGAGGGCGCAGGGAAAGCCGGGTGCTCAGCAAGCACCCGCAGCCTCGCACGCAAATGGCGGATTACGCCTTCGGCTAATCCGCCCTACGCAATGATGACGACCGCGTGCGTGAGTCAATCCCCGCTCGGCGGCGCCAGCGGCTGTGCGATCTCCTGAAACTCCGGCAGCGCTTCGCAGCGCGCGGCGTGCAGGGCCAGCATCGGATAGCGCACCTCAGTGAACAGTTGCGGATGAGCTTCGCTCGTGAAGCGCAGCGCGCAGGCCGCCGCGATATCGGCGTGTCCAATGCGCTCGCCGAAGCAGTAGGGACTGCCAACCGCGGCGCGCTCCTTTTCCAGCACCTCCAACACATCACGAATCTGCGCCTGGCACCGCTCGACCCACATTTTCGACGGTTCCTTCCGCAGCACGCGCTCATAGAGCAGGCTGACGCCCTTGTCGGCGAGCCCGGTCGAAAGCGCGCATATCTTCAAGGCGCGATAACGCGCCGGTCCGCTGGCTGCGATCATCGCTTTTTCCGGCCCGACCAGATCATCGAGATAGTCCAGGATCGCCGTGCTCTCGATCAGGGCCTCGCCGCTGTCGAGCACGAGCGTCGGCACCCGCCGCAGCGGATTATAGGGCGCGATCTTCTCGGCATCGCCGAAGGTCGACCACGGCCGATGCTCGAAGGCGATGCCGTAAAGCCGCATCGCAATCGCGACGCGGCGGACGAAGGGGGAGTCGTATTGGCCGATCAGGATCATGGTTGTTGCCCTACATGCGTTTCATAGGTCTTGCAACTGACGACCATACACTTCTAGATTGAATGACAGGGCAGGATCATGTTGTCCAGTCAGCCGAAGTTTCATTTGGGAATTGGGGGCTATGAGAGGATCGTTGATTGCATTGGTGGTAGTCTCGATGCCGTGTGGCGCGCTGGCCCAGAGCGCTCAGGATTGGCGATTGTGCAAGGCGGTTGACGCCGACCATCTCGTCATTCCCGCCTGCACGCGGCTGCTTGAATCGAGCGGTCTGCCCCAGGACAACCGCGCCATCGCCTATGCTCTTCGCGGAGCGGCGCATTGGCGGCAGCGCGATTTCGACGAAGCGATTGCCGACGAGAACGAGGCGATCAAGATCAATCCGAACATCGCCAGTGCGTATACGACACGCGGCGCGGCCTATGGCAGCAAGGGCGACCACGATCAGGCACTCACCGATGACGGCAAGGCCATCGAGATCGATCCGAACAACGCACCGGCCTACAACAACCGCGGCGTCGCCCGCGGGAACAAGGGCGATCCGGACGGCGCGATCGCCGATGTGACCAGGGCGGTCGAGATAGACCCAACATACGCTGGGGGCTTCGTTTCACGCGGGGTCCTGCATTCAAAAAGACGCGAGCCGGGCCTCGCCCATGCCGACTTCGACAAGGCGATTGAAATCGAGCCCAAAGGCGGCTTCGACGGTTATCGCGTGCGCGGCATGGCGTTTGTGCTCAAGGGTGATTACCGCCATGCCATCGCCGATTACAGTCGCTGGATCGAGATCGATCCGAATTGCGCGTTTGCCTACGCGCTTCGCGGAGAAACCTATCTGCGGAACGGCGACGAAGAACATGCCTTGACCGACGAGAGCAAGGCGCTCGAGATCAACCCCAGATCCGCCGACGCACACCGGATCCGGGGAACCATCTACCGGGCCAGGGGCGACCAGGCGCGCGCCGTCGCTCACCTCTCGGCCTGGATCGAGGCCGAACCGAACAACGGCCGCGCCTATCAATTGCGGGGACAGGCCTACACGGACAAGGGCGATTTTGATCGCGCGATCGCCGACTTTACCAGAGAGATCGAGATCGAGCCCGATAACGCCGACGCCTATCGCTTCCGCAGCACAGCTTATGCGAGAAAGCAGAACCACGATGCAGCGCTCGCCGACTATAACCGGGCGATCGAGATGACGCGACGCAAAATACAATCCGGCGATCGCCCGCTGCAGTAGGGTGCTTCGCGACAGCGGGCGGGGTTGTCCCTCCGCACCGCCGCGCGGATAGGCGGATGGGAGCAAGCGGCAAATCGCCGAGTGTCACTCCCCCTCGTCGCTCGCCAACACGCCCTTCACCGCTCTTGCCCAGCCCTTGAGTTTCCGCTCACGCGTGGCCTGGCTCATCGCCGGCTTGAAGCGGTGCTCGAGTCGCCAGTTGTCGGCGAATTTTGCGGGCTCGGGATAGACGCCGGCCTGGAGACCCGCGAGATAGGCGGAGCCTAGCGCGGTGGTTTCCTGGATCATCGGGCGATCGACCGGCGCGTCGAGCAAATCGGCCAGGCGCTGCATGGTCCAGTCGGACGCGGTCATGCCGCCGTCGACGCGCAGCACGACGTTGGCGGCCTTGGCCTCGGGCCAGTCGGCGCGCATCGCCGCCCACAGGTCATAGGTCTGGTAGCAGACGCTCTCCAGCGCGGCATGCGCGAGCTCGGCGGGGCCGGTGTTGCGCGTCAGCCCGAACAGCGCGCCGCGCACGCGCGGATTCCAATAGGGCGCGCCGAGGCCGACAAAAGCCGGCACCAGATAGACCGATTGCGTAGAGTCCGATTGATCGGCGAGCGGGCCGGTCTCGGCCGCCTGCTTGATGATGCCCAAGCCGTCGCGCAGCCATTGCACGGAAGAACCGGCGACGAAGATTGAGCCTTCGAGCGCGTAGGTGCGCTTGCCGTCGAGCTGATAGGCAATCGTCGTCAGCAGCTTGTTCTTCGAGACAACCGGCGTCGCGCCCGTGTTGAGCAAGGCGAAGCAGCCGGTGCCATAGGTCGACTTGATCATGCCGGGCGAGAAGCAGGCCTGCCCGATGGTGGCGGCTTGCTGGTCGCCGGCTATGCCTGCGATCGCGATCGGCCCGCCGAACAAATCAGCGACGCTGTCGCCGAAATGGTGCGAGGAGTCTTCCACCTCTGGGAGCATCGAGCGCGGCACGCGCAGGATTCGCAACAGCTCGTCGTCCCACTCGCCGGTGTGGATGTTGAACAACAGCGTGCGCGAGGCGTTGGTGGCGTCGGTCGCGTGCACCTTGCCGCCGGTCAGCCGCCACAAGAGATAACAATCGACGGTGCCAAACAGCAATTCGCCGCGCGTCGCGCGCTCACGCGCGCCGGGCACATGATCGAGCATCCATGCGACCTTGGTGCCGGAGAAATAGGGATCGATGATCAGGCCGCTCCTGGCCGAAATCGCCGGCTCGTGGCCTTCGTTCTTTAACCTGGCGCAAATATCGGCGGTGCGGCGGTCCTGCCAGACGATGGCGCGGTGCACCGCCTTACCCGTGGCGCGGTCCCAGACCACGGTGGTTTCGCGCTGGTTGGTGATGCCGATCGCGGCGATGTCCCTGGCCTTCAGGCCTGCCCTCTCCAGCGCATCGCGGCAGACCATGACGGTCGAGGTCCAGATATCCTCCGGCTCGTGCTCGACCCAGCCGGAGGCCGGGAAATGCTGCGGGAATTCTTGTTGTGCGCTGGCGGCGATCGAGATGTCGCTGCGAAACACGATGGCGCGCGAGGATGTGGTGCCCTGATCGATGGCCAGCACGAAGGACATGATGTGGTTTCCTGGCGTTTGCTTCCCGGGTAGTGTTTGCGCCAAGGCAAGCGGATTGGGGATGGTTCGTCAATATCCGGTCGCCGTGCAGCTCTTTCTTCCTTCTCCCCTTGTGGGAGAAGGTGGCGAAATCGAGCGGAGCGAGATGAAGCCGGATGAGGGGTCTGCATCCGCAGAGAGAGACCCCTCACCCGCCTTCGATGCTTCGCATCTCAGGCACCCTCTCCCACAAGGGGAGAGGGCGAAGAAAGATACACCGCCACCGTCGTCGCCCCGCCTTCGACGGCGTCACACCAACCCGCCGCTCTCGGTGACGCGGCGCAGATGATAGTCGGTGTCGCCAAGGGTGTTCTCGATGATGGTCAGCCGCTTGAAGTAGTGGCCGATCTTGGCCTCCTGGGTCATGCCGATGCCGCCGTGGAGCTGGATCGCCTGCTGGCCGACGAATTTTGCCGACTTGCCGATCTGCACTTTCGCAGCCGCAACCGCGGTTGCGCGCTCCCTGGCGTCGTCGAAATCGCTCGCCATGGTCGCAAACATCGACATCGAGCGGGCCTGCTCGACCGCGACGAACATGTCGGCGGCGCGGTGCTGCAAGGTCTGGAAGCTGCCGATCGGCACGCCGAACTGTTTTCGCGTCTTGAGATATTCGACCGTGGTCTTGAGCGACTCGTCCATCGCGCCAACGGCTTCCGCGCACATCGCGGTGCGGGCTTCGTCGACCACGCGCTCGATCAGCGGAAGCGCGTTTTCAGGATCCCCGATCGCGGCATCGGCGCCGACCTCGACGCCGGTGAAGGCGATGTCGGCGGCATGCAAGCCGTCCTGGGTCGGATAGCTCTTCCTGGCAACGCCTTTGGCGTTTGAAGGAACCAGGAAAACGCCGATGCCGTTTTTGTCGCGCTGGCCGCCTTTGGTGCGTGCGGTCACCAGCAGGGTGTCGGCATTCTCGCCGTTGATCACGACGAATTTTTCGCCGTCGAGCACCCATCCCGCGCCCTTCTTCTTGGCGGAAGTGACGACGTCATTGAGATCGTAGCGCGAATTCTTTTCGAGCTGCGCGAACGCAAAGCTCTTGCTGCCGTCGATGATGGCAGGGATGTGGGCGGCCTTCTGCTCGGCCGAGCCGCCGTGGCGCAGGAAGCCGCCGGCGATCACCACAGTGGGCAGATAAGGCTCCAGCAGCAGCGCTTTGCCGAGCGCCTCCATCACGATCATGGTCTCGACGGCGCCGGCGCCGAAGCCGCCGTCGGCTTCGGCAAAGGGAAGTCCGAGCAGGCCCTGCTCGGCGAGCTTGCTCCAGATCGCCTGGCTCCAGCCGCCCTTCTCCGCCATGTATTTCTTCCGCGCATCAAAATCGTAAGCATCGCTCAGCAGCCCGTCGACGCTCTCTTTAAGAAGCCGCTGCTCCTCCGACAAATCGAAATCCATGTTTCTTCTCTCCAGAAATCAACGGAGGAAGGCTGTTGCCCCTGCCGCTGCCAACTCTCCGTCGTCATCCCCGCGAAAGCGGGGATCCAGTAAACACAGCCGCCTTCGTAAGCACGATCGCCGCGGCGTACTGGGTCCCCCGCTTTCGCGGAGGACGACACTGCTGTTGTGATTTACTTCTTAAAGGCCCAGCACCGCCTTGGTGATGATGTTGCGCTGGATTTCGTTGGAGCCGCCGTAGATCGAGACCTTGCGGTTATTGAAGTAGCTCGGCGCGATCTGCGCGGTCCAGTCCATCGCTTCGTTGCTGCCGTCATCGCCATGCTCGTCGTAAGGTGCGGCGAACGGCCCGATCACTTCCATCAAGAGCTCGGTGGTGGTCTGCTGGATTTCCGAACCCTTGATCTTCAAGACCGAGGATGCCGGGTTGGGCTTGCCTTTGCCGTGCTTGCCTTCGTCGGCGACGACACGCAACTGCGTCAATTCGAGCGCCTTGAGTTCGATCTCGACGGCGGCGAGTTTCTCGCGAAAACCCTGATCCTGGATCACCGGTTTGCCGCCGGATTCGACTTTCGAGGCCAATTCCTTGATGCGGCGGATGCGCTCCTTGGAGACGCCGACCCGCGCGATGCCGGTGCGCTCGTTGCCGAGCAGGAATTTGGCGTAGTCCCAGCCCTTGTTCTCCTCGCCGACCAGGTTCTCGAGGGGCACCTCGACGTCGTCCAAAAAGACTTCGTTGACCTCATAGCCGCCGTCGATGGTCTGGATCGGACGCACCGTGATGCCCTTTGACTTCATGTCGACCAGGATGAAGGAAATGCCGGTCTGCTTCTTCGCCGCGGGATCGGTGCGGCAGAGGCAGAAGATCATGTCGGCGTATTGCGCGAGCGTGGTCCAGGTCTTCTGGCCGTTGATGACGTACTTGTCGCCCTTGCGCTCGGCCTTGGTCTTGAGCGAGGCGAGATCGGAGCCGGAGCCCGGCTCGGAAAAGCCCTGGCACCACCAGTCGTCGACATTGGCGATGCGCGGCAGGTAATGCTTCTTCTGTTGTTCATTGCCGAAGGTATAGATCACGGGACCGACCATGCTGACGCCGAAGGCGAGCGGCGCCGGCGCCGGATACATCTGCAATTCCTCGTTGAAGATGTAGTGCTGCACCGAGCTCCATCCCGTGCCGCCATATTCCTTCGGCCAGTGCGTCACGCCCCAGCCCTTCTTGTTCAGGATGCGCCACCAGGCGACCATCTCGTCTTTGCTGAGATGACGGCCCTCGACCAACTTTCGCCGGGTCTCGGGAGGTACGTTGTCGCGGAAAAATGCCCGCACTTCCTCGCGAAACGCGATTTCTTCCTTGCTGAAAGCGAGATCCATCGGATCCTCCTGTGAGCTGAGTAAAACCTCTAGCCTGACGCGACGTGTTGTTGCCTTGGTTGCGAGCATTGCTGCCGACGCAGTTCATGACGCGACAATTTGCCGACCGGCGTGCGCGGCAATTCGTCGACAAACTCAAGTGCCGCGGGAAGCTCATGCTTGCCGAGCTTGCCGGCGAGGAAGCCGCGCAATTCATCCAGCGTGAATGGCTTCGCATCCGCGCGCAGCTTGACGAAGGCTTTCGCCGCCTCGCCGCGGTACTCGTCGGGGACGCCGATGACGATCACTTCCTGGACCGCGGGGTGGGTATAGATCGCCTGCTCGATCATCTGCGGATAGACGTTGAAGCCGCCGGAGATGATCATGTCCTTCTTGCGATCGACCAGGTAGAAATAGCCGTCCTCATCCATGTAGCCGATATCGCCGGTGAGGAAGCGGTCGCCGACAAAAGCTTCCGCGGTTTCCTCGGGCCGGTTCCAGTAGCCCCTGGTGACGTTGGGCCCGCGGATGCGGATTTCGCCGACTGCGCCTGATGGCATCGGCTTCGTTGGATCATCGAGCGAGACCACGTCGATCTCGATACCCGGCAGCATCAAGCCGATCGAGCCCGGCTTGTCCGGCCCTTCCTTGGGATGAGCGGTGCCGGGCGAGCAGGTCTCGGTCATGCCCCAGCCACTCTTCAACTTCATGCCGACGCGGCGCTCGAGGATTTTGGCGACCTCGACCGGCAGCGGCGCGCCGCCCGATGCGCACGTCACTAGCGACGACAGATCGCGCTTGTCGAGATCGGGGAGGCCGGCGATCGCGATCCACATCGTGGGCACGCCGGGGAATGCGGTGGCGCGCCGGACTTCAATGTCGCGCATCACCGCTTCGACATCGAAGCGCTGATGCAGCGAGATCAGATGACCGCGCCGGATCGAGGACAACAGCACCACGGTCAGCGCGTAGATATGGAACAGCGGCAGCACGCAGATCACGCGCTCGATCGCGTCGCGCTCGGCACGCGCGGGTCTGCCCCACACGTCGTAGATCGACACCGCGGAGGTCAGATTGCCGTGACTGAGCATGGCGCCTTTGGGCAGTCCGGTGGTGCCGCCGGTATATTGCAGCAAGGCGACGTCGGCCGCATCGACGGTCGGCCATTGCGCCGGCCGCGTGGCGCCGTCGATGAATTGCGCGAAAGTCACGATCGCGGAACTGTTGGGAATCGGCGCTTGCGGCGTGCCGACCTTGCCCCAGCGATCGTCCTCGCAAACGATCAGGCGATCGAGCAGGCCCTTGTCCAGGAACTTCAGCGCGGTCGGCAGCAGCGCGGAAAGATTGCTGGTCACCAGCACCCGCGCACCGGAATCGATGAGCTTGTGCGACAGCGCGATCTCGCCGTCGAGCGGGGAGAGATGCACGATGCGGGCACCGGCCTTCAGCGCGCCGAAGAAATTCGTCGGATGATCGGGCGTATTACCTAGGAACAGCGCGACGGAGGTATCCTTGACGTAGCCGGCGCGCAGGTAAGCGGCGGCCGCGACCTCGACCATCGCTTCCAGCTCGGCATAGCTGATCGGCCGGTCGCGGAATTCGATCGCCGGACGCGCCGAGAATGCGCTCGCCGCGTCTGACAACAGCTCCGGCAGCGTCCCCTGCGCAATCGGATCGTCCCAATGGACGCCTTCGGGATAGAATTGTTCGCCGGGATGGGTCATGGAAGTGGAGCCCACGGTGAGGTGGGCACAACTGCGAGGGCTCCCCTCCCCCTTGCGGGGAGGGGTTGGGGAAGGGGGTCCACACGGGCACTGCCGATGCGGCCACCCCCCTCCCTAACCCTCCCCCGCAAGGGGGGAGGGAACGGAGAGATCGAACTCGTAGGCTCAACCACCATCAAGCTGCTTTCGCCGACTGCGCGAGTGACGCAAAGGTCTTGTCCTCGGCGGCGAGACGCTTGAGCAGCGGCGCCGGCTCGAGGCTCGGGTCGCTGGTTTCCCTGGCGTAATACGACAGGCGCTCGGCGATGTGCTTCAAGCCCACCTGATCGGCATAATACATCGGGCCACCGCGGTAGATCGGCCAGCCATAACCATAGAGCCAGATCACGTCGATGTCGCTCGGGCGCGCCGCGATGCCCTCTTCGAGGATCCGCGCGCCTTCGTTGATCATCGGATACATCATGCGCTCGAGAATCTCCTCGTCGCTCACCGTGCGGCGCTTGCGCCCAAGCCGCTGCAAGGTCTCGTCGATCAGCTTTTCGACGTCGGGATCGGGCAGCGGCGCGCGCGAACCGCCTTCGTATTTGTAATAGCCCTTGCCGGTCTTCTGGCCGAACCGTCCCGCTTCGCACAGCGCGTCGGCGATTTCCGACTTGATGCCGCGGTCTTTCCGCGAGCGCCAACCGATATCGAGGCCGGCAAGATCGCCCATCGCGAACGGGCCCATCGGCATGCCGAATTTGGTCACGACAGCATCGACCTGCTGCGGCAGCGCGCCTTCGAACAGCAACTTCTCGGCCTGCTTGCCGCGCTGCGCCAGCATGCGGTTGCCGACGAAGCCATCGCAGACGCCGACCACCGCCGGCACCTTGGCGATCTTGCGGGCCACCGAAACCGCCGTCACCAGCGCATCCGGCGCGGTCTTGGCGGCGCGCACGATCTCGCACAGCTTCATCACGTTCGCCGGCGAGAAGAAGTGCATGCCGAGCACGTCCTGCGGCCGCTTGGTCTCCTTGGCGATTTCATCGATGTTGAGGTATGACGTATTGGACGCCAGCACCGCGCCGGGCTTGGCGTATTTATCGAGCTGACCGAACACTTCCTTCTTGATCGCCATGGTCTCGAACACCGCTTCGATGACAAGATCAGCATCCTTGACGTTTTCGATGCCGACCACGCCCTTGATCAGGCCCATGCGCTTGGCTGGTGCGTCCGCGGGGATGCCGCCGCGCGCAGCGCTCGCCTCATAGTTCTTCGCCATCACGCCCATGCCGCGCTTGAGCTGCTCTTCGCCGGTCTCGATCAGCGTCACCGGAATCCCGGCATTGGCGAACGACATCGCGATGCCGCCGCCCATGGTGCCGGCGCCGATGATGGCGACGCGCTCGACATTGCGCGGCTTGGTCCCCTCGGGCACGCCGGCGATCTTGGCCGCCTCGCGCTCGGAGAAGAAGGCGTAGCGCTGCGCCTTCGACTGGTCGCTGGCGACGAGCTTCAAAAAGCCCTCGCGCTCCTTCTTCAAGCCTTCGTCGAACGGCAGGTCGATCGCGGCACCGACCGCGTCGGCGGCCGCAAACGGCGCTTCCAGCCCGCGCGCCTTCTTGGTCATCGCCGCGACCGCATTGGTGAAGATCGAACGGTCGGCTTTCGCCGCCGCAAGCTTGGCGTCGTCGTCGCGCAATTTGCGCAATGGGCGCTTCTCGGCCAGCACCTTGCGCGCGAACGCTTCGCCGCCTGCGGCCGGACCCTCGACGATCTCCTCGATCAGGCCGTTCTTGAGCGCGTCCGATGCGCCAATCGGATCGCCGCCGACGATCATCTTGACCGCGAGTTCGGGACCGACCGCGCGCGGCAAGCGCTGCGTGCCGCCCGCACCCGGCAATAGCCCAAGCTTCACCTCGGGCAAACCTAACCTCGCATCCTTGGCCGCGACGCGGAAATGACAGGCGAGCGCCACTTCAAGACCGCCGCCGAGCGCCGTGCCGTGGATCGCGGCCACGATCGGCTTCGGCGAGTTCTCCATCACCGTCAGCACCTCATGCAGACCGGGCGGCTTCGGCGGCTTGCCGAATTCGGTGATGTCGGCGCCGGCGATGAAGGTGCGCCCCGCGCAGGTCAGCACGATGGCCTTCACTTCCGGATCAGCGATCGCGCTTTTCATGCACTCGAGGATGCCGCCGCGAACGGCGGCGCTCAGCGCGTTGACCGGAGGATTGTTGACGGTGACGATGGCGACGGCGTCATGACGCTCAAGCTTGACCACTTCGCTCACGCTCGGACTCCCTGGGTTCTTGTTCTTGGGGTTGTTGTTCTCGTTTCGCACTGCGGAATTAAATTCCACATCTTGACAGCGAGGGTTATTTTGAAGCACGTGCCTTGTCAACGAGGTCCGCGGCAAGCACAGCCATGAAACGTCCCGCCAAGAAAGTAGCGACCGATCGCAGCTTCGTCGTCGCGCTTTCCCGCGGGCTGGAAGTGTTGCGCGCGTTCCAACCCAACGACGGGCTGCTTGGCAATCAAGAGATCGCGGCCCGCACCAAGTTGCCAAAGCCGACCATTTCGCGGCTGACCTACACCTTGACCAAGCTGGGCTATCTTACACCGGTTCCGCGGTTCGAGAAGTATCAGCTCGCGCCCTCGGCCATGGCGCTCGGTTATGCCGCCCTTGCCAATCTCGGCGTTCGGCATCTGTCTGAGCCCTATCGCGAGGAAGTCATGCGTGCGACCGGTGGCGCGGTCGCGGTCGGCGGCCGCGACCGCCACAGCATGATCTATTTCGGCCAGAGCCGGAACGGCCTGACGCTCGGCGTTCAGCTCGACGTCGGTTCGCGGATACCGATTGCAACCACGGCGATGGGCCGCGCATACCTGTGGGCGCTGTGTAGCGATGAACGGGCCGCCCTGTTGCGCGAGCTGCGCGAGCATTACGGCAGCCGCTGGCCCAAGCTGCGTGACGGCATCGAACGCTCCGGCGAAACGGTTGCAAGGCACGGCTTTGCGATCTCGGCGGGCGAATGGCACGACGACGTGGCCGCGGTCGGGGTAGCCCTAAAGCTAAATGACGGAACGGGTCCTTATGCGTTTAACTGTGGCGCGCCGGCATTCCGTTTCACGGAAGATCGGCTCTTGAGCGACATTGGACCTCGTCTCGTGGCGATGGTAAGGAACATCGAGGCGGCGCTGGGCGGCGCGGCTCCGCAATCAAAAAAACAAGAAAGCAAGAAATTGGGATCAGGAGGGAAAGTTGCACGTATGGTCGAGGGCATCAGGTAGCCTCGGTTGTGATTGGCGGGTCGTTGCGCCGGGTCGTCGCGGCCCAATCAGCCTTTCGGGCGCGGCCCGATGACGCAGGCTCAATTCGCGGAGCGGCAATCCCCCCTGCTTGCGGTTCGCGATGTCAGCGTCGTGTTCGGCGGCATCGTCGCGCTGAACGGCGTCTCCTTCAACCTGCATGAGGGCCAGATCCTCGGCCTGATCGGACCGAACGGCGCCGGCAAGACCACGCTGTTCAACTGCCTCTCCCGGCTCTATCAGCCGAGCGTCGGCGACATCCTCCTGGAGGGGGCGAGCATCCTGTCGCGGCCGCCGCACCGGATCGCGGAAATCGGCATCGGCCGCACCTTCCAGAACGTGGCACTTTTTCCCAACCTCTCGGTGCTCGACAATGTCCGGCTCGGCACCCATTCGCGCACCACGAGCGACATTATCAGTGACTCGCTGAAACTGGCCTGGGTTCGCCGCACTGAGGCCACCGTCAACAAGAAGGTTCACGAGATCCTCGGCTACCTTGATCTCGAGAGCGTCGCCGAGACCACGGTTTCCGGCTTGCCGTTCGGCACCCAGAAACGGGTGGAGCTCGCACGCGCGCTTGCCGCCGATCCGAAAATCCTGCTGCTCGACGAGCCCGCCGGCGGCCTCAACCACGAGGAAGTCCACGTCCTCGGCGACTTGATCCGCCGCATCCGCGATGAACGCCACATGACCGTGCTCCTGGTCGAACACCACATGGGCCTCGTGATGTCGATCGCCGACCATGTGGTCGCACTCAATTTCGGCCGCAAGCTCGCCGAGGGAACGCCGGCGATGGTGCAGGCCGACCCCGATGTCATCAAGGCCTATCTGGGGAGCAAGGACCAATGACGGCGATGCTCAACGTCAAGGATCTGCGCGCCTATTACGGCCAGGTCCAGGCGCTTCACGGATTGAACTTCGCCCTCAACGAAGGCAGCCTCACCACCCTGCTCGGCGCCAACGGCGCCGGCAAGACCACCACGCTTCGCGCGATCTGCAACATGGTGCGCTCGACCGGCGCGATCGAGTTCGAGGGCGCGCCGCTGTCGGGGCGCTCCACCGAGAACATCGTCCGGCTCGGGATTGCGCATGTGCCGCAGGGCCGCGGCACCTTTACCACCATGACGGTGGAGGAAAATCTCCAGCTTGGCGCTATCAGCCGCAAGGACAAGGCCGGCGTGGTCGCCGATATCGAGCGCATGTACAACCACTTTCCGGTGCTCAAACAGCGCTACGCCCAGCAGGCAGGCACGCTTTCGGGCGGCGAGCAGCAGATGCTCGCGGTCGCCCGCGCGCTGATGCTGCGCCCGAGGCTGATGCTGCTGGACGAGCCGTCCTTCGGGCTGGCGCCGCTGATCGTGCGCGACCTGTTCAAGATCCTCGGCAAGATCAACCGCGAGGAAAAGGTCACGATCCTGGTGGTCGAGCAGAACGCGCAGCTCGCGCTCGAGCTCGCCGACCAGGCTTACGTGATCGAGACCGGCCGCATCGTGATGTCGGGTAAAGCCAACGAGATCGCGAACAACGAAGACGTCCGTAAATCCTATCTCGGATACTAAGGAGCTGCGGCGATGGAGCTTTTCACCAATCAGATCCTGGCCGGCATCGCCACCGGCGCGATCTATGCCTGCATGGCGCTTGCCGTGGTCATGATCTACCAGGCGATCGACCACCTCAATTTCGCGCAAGGCGAGATGGCGATGTTCTCGACCTTCGTTTCCTGGCAGCTGATGCAATGGGGCGCGCCCTATTGGGGCGCCTTCGTGATCACGCTGGTATTCTCCTTCTTCGGCGGCATTGCCATCGAGCGGCTGCTCTTCAAGCCGCTCGCGAAGGCGCCGATCCTGACCAATGTGGCCGGCTTCATCGCGCTGTTTGCGATCATCAACTCGGTCGCAGGCCTGATCTGGGATTTCACCATCAAGCAATATCCGACGCCGTTCGGGTCCTCGCCGTTTCTCGGCAGCCAGCTCATCTCGACCCACCAGGCCGGCATGATCGGGGTCACCGTGCTGCTCCTGGTCGGCCTCTACTTCTTCTTCCAGTTTACCCGGATTGGCCTCGCCATGCGGGCGGCGGCCTCCGTGCCTGAATCGGCGAGGCTGGTCGGCATCAACACCTCATGGATGATCGCGCTCGGCTGGGGCATGGCGGCGGCGATCGGCTCGATCGCCGGCATGTTGATCGCACCGGTGGTATTCCTCGAGCCCAACATGATGGGCGGCGTCCTGATCTATGGATTTGCCGCCGCCGTGCTCGGCGGCCTGACCTCACCGCTTGGCGCCGTGATCGGCGGTTTCCTGGTCGGCATCTTCGAGAATCTCGCCGGGACCTATATCCCCGGCGTCGGCAATGAACTGAAGCTTCCGATCGCGCTGGCGCTGATCATCACCGTCCTGGTCGTCAAACCCGCTGGCCTGTTCGGCCGGCCTATCGTCAAGCGAGTTTGATCATGAGCGCAGCGATCGAAGACGTAGTCACCGAATCGCCCGGGGTCATAGAGGCCGTTCCCAAGCGGGCGATGACGCTCGGCACCGGTACCTCGCTAGTCATGCTGGGATTGTTGCTTCTCACTCCGCTGTTCGTGAAGAACTTCATCATCTTCCAGATGACGATGCTGCTGATCTACGGCGTTGCCGTGCTGGCGCTCAATATCCTGACCGGCGGGAGCGGCCAGTTCTCGCTCGGCCAGAGTGCTTTCTACGCGGTCGGCGCTTACACTTCGGCGATCCTGATGGAACATGCCGGAATGAATTACGCCCTGACACTACCGATCGCTGGCATCATCTGCTTTGCTTTCGGATTTCTGTTCGGGCAGCCGGCGCTGCGCTTGAGCGGCGTCTATCTGGCGCTCGCAACCTTTGCCTTGGCGACCGCGATGCCGCAGCTTCTGAAGCTCGGCTATTTCGAGCAATGGACCGGCGGCGTGCAAGGCCTTGTCGTGACCAAGCCGGACCCGCCGGAGGCGGTGCAGAGCATGCTCTCGTGGCTGCACCTGAAGATGTCGCAGGATATGTGGCTCTATTACTTCACGCTAGTGATCACCATTGCGATCTACATCTTCTCGGTCAACCTGTTGCGCTCGCGCTCGGGGCGCGCCTTCATGGCGATCCGCGACAACGAGATCGCGGCTTCCGCAATGGGCGTCGATGTTGCGCTGTACAAGACGCTGGCATTCGGCGTGAGCGCCGGCATCACCGGTGTTGCCGGCGGCCTGGGCGCGATCACGGTGCAGTTCGTCGCCCCCGACAGCTACACCATCACGCTCGCGATCTCGCTGTTTCTCGGCATGGTGGTCGGCGGCGTGGGATGGCTGCCCGGATCGATCGTCGGCTCGGCCTTCATCATCTTCGTGCCGAACATCGCGGAGGGAATCTCCAAGGGTCTCTCCGGCGCTGTGTTCGGCGTCCTTCTATTCCTTGTCATCTTCCTGGTACCGCACGGTGCTAGGCAGGTCGCCATCGTTGGCCAGCAATTGATCGGCAGGTTCAGGAAAAACTGAGCAAGCGTGCAGGATGAGTTGAACCAACCGCTCGCAATGCGCGTCTGATGATGAATTCCACGATGCCCATCACATACCAAAGCCGGGATGACGCGACGGGTTTCGCAAGGCGCGACCGACGCTCCAAGGCAATAAACCAGAGGAGAAAAAATGCGTTCTGAAGAACTGCGTGTTGCCGCGCTTGCGGCGGCGGTCATCGTTTTTACCTCGGGCACTGCACTCGCCCAAAAGAAATACGATGCCGGCGCGACCGACACCGAGATCAAGATCGGCAACATCATGCCCTATAGCGGCCCGGCCTCCGCCTACGGTGTGATCGGCAAGACCGAACAGGCCTACTTCAACAAGGTCAATGCCGAAGGCGGCATCAACGGCCGGAAGATCAATTTCGTCAGTTACGATGATGGGTACAGTCCGCCCAAGGCCGTCGAGCAGGCACGCAAGCTCGTCGAGAGCGATGAGGTCCTGCTGGTCTTCAATCCGCTCGGCACGCCGTCAAATTCGGCGATCCAGAAATACCTCAACGCCAAGAAAGTGCCGCAGTTGTTCGTCGCGACCGGAGCCACCAAATGGAATGATCCGAAGAATTTTCCGTGGACCATGGGGTGGCAGCCCAGCTATCAGAGCGAAGCGCATATCTATGCGAAATATCTGTTGAAGGAGAAACCGGACGGCAAGATCGCGATCCTGTTTCAGAACGACGATTTCGGCAAAGATTATCTGAAAGGCCTGAAGGACGCATTGGGCGCCAAGGCGTCAATGATCGCGGCTGAGGAAAGCTACGAAGCCACCGAACCTAGCGTCGACAACCACATCGTCAGGTTGAAAGCCTCCGGCGCCGACGTCTTCATCTCCATCACCACGCCGAAATTTGCGGCCCAGGCGATCAAGAAGCTCGCCGAAATCGATTGGAAGCCGTTGCACATCGTCTCCAACGTCTCGATCTCGGTTGGCGGCGTGATCAAGCCAGCCGGCTTTGAGAACGCGCAAGGCATGCTCTCGGCCGCCTACGCCAAGGACGGCGCCGATCCGCAATGGGATAACGATCCCGGTATGAAGAAATTCTACGCCTTCCTGGCGAAGTATTATCCCGACGCCAACAAGCTCGACGCCTCGGTCGTGTACGGCTACGGCGCGGCACAGACCATGGTCAAGGTGCTTGAGATGTGCGGCGACAATCTGACCCGCGATAACGTGATGAAGCAGGCCGCGAGCTTGAAGGATTTTGCGCCGGACACCCTGCTGCCGGGCATCAAGATCAACACCTCGGCCACCGATTTCGCCCCGATCAAACAGCTTCAGATGATGCGGTTCAAGGGCGAGAAGTGGGACCTGTTCGGTGACATCATCAGCGGCGAACTGAGCGAGTAGACCCCGACTAACTACTAAAGAAGCAGCCCCTGCGCCTTTGCCGCAGGGGCTTTTGATTGAGGCGCCGCGGGTAAAATGGTAACCACTGGACCAAGGTCACAAGAGCTTTCGGTCAAGAAGGCCACGACACACTTGAATTGTCGAAAAGTTGAATTCTCAAAAGAGGGAGAGACGTAATGCCCGTTACCACCCGCAGACTGGCCATTGCCTCGGCTGCGTTCGTCGTGTTCGCGGCCTCGGGCGGCAGCGCACTCGCGCAAAAAAAATACGACACCGGCGCCACCGATACCGAAATCAAGATCGGCAACATCATGCCCTATAGCGGCCCGGCGTCCGCCTACGGCGTGATCGGCAAGACCGAAGCCGCCTACTTCAAGAAGATCAACGATGCCGGTGGCATCAACGGCCGCAAGATCAATTTCATCAGCTATGACGACGGCTACAGCCCGCCGAAGACCGTCGAGCAGGCGCGCAAGCTGGTCGAAAGCGACGAAGTGCTGTTCATCTTCAATTCGCTCGGCACGCCGCCGAATTCGGCAATCCACAAATACATGAACGCGAAGAAGGTGCCGCAACTGTTCGTCGCGACCGGCGCCACCAAGTGGAACGACCCCAAGGACTTCCCCTGGACCATGGGCTGGCAGCCGAACTACCAGAGCGAGTCCCGGATCTATGCCAAATACCTTCTCAAGGAGAAGCCTGACGCCAAGATCGCCGTGCTCTATCAGAACGACGATTACGGTAAGGACTATCTCAAGGGTCTGAAGGAGGGCTTGAGCGCCAAGGCTGCTTCGATGATCACAGCTGAAGAGAGCTATGAGACCACCGAACCCTCGATCGACAACCACATCGTCAAGCTGAAATCGACCGGCGCCGACGTGTTCGTCGACATCACGACGCCGAAATTCGCGGCGCAGGCGATCAAGAAGATCGCCGAGGTCGAATGGAAGCCGCTGCATATTCTCAACAACGTTGCGGCCTCCGTCGGCAGCGTCATCAAGCCGGCCGGCTACGAGAATTCGCAAGGCATCATTTCCGCCGCCTATCTGAAGGACGTCACCGATCCGCAGTGGGACAATGACCCGGGCATGAAGGAGTTCCTGGATTTCCTGGCCAAGGATTTTCCAGAGGGCAACAAGCTCGACAACTCGGTCATCGTCGGCTACGGCGTCGCCCAAACAATGGTCCAGGTCCTCAAGCAGTGCGGCGACGACCTCACCCGCGCAAACGTCATGAAGCAGGCGGCCAACCTCAAAGACTTCCGCACCGAAGTCCTGCTGCCCGGCGTCACCATCAATACCTCGCCCACCGACTTCGCCCCGATCAGCCAGTTGCAGCTGCAGCGGTTCAAGGGCGAGAGGTGGGAATTGTTCGGCGACGTCATCTCCGGCGACGTGGGCGGCTGATCGCACCCGCCTATCGGCTGATACGAGGCCATATACCCTCGCAAGGCTTGCGCTTTGCGGGGGTTTTCTTTTGCGGCAATAGGATGGATAACCGGCATCCGATGCTTCCATCCCAGGCCGCTGTGAGACCATGACCGACCGACGCCCCTTCCTGCGCGAGATCTTCGATGCCGCCGTCGCCGCCGCGCATCCCGACGTGATTCTGGGGGCCCATCTGCGGCCGGTGCCAAAGGGCAAGATCATCTGTCTTGCCGCCGGCAAGGGCGCCGCTGCCATGGCGGCCGCGGCCGAGCGCCATTATCTCGACGCGCTCGAACTCGAGCCGTCGTGCCTGACCGGTATCGCCACCACGCGTCACGGCCATGGCGTGCCGACACGGCGGATCAAGGTGGTCGAAGCCGGCCATCCGATGCCGGACGAAGCCGGGCTGAGGGGCGCCGAAGAGACCCTGAATCTCGCGGGGCAGGCGCAGGCCGACGATCTGGTGCTGGTGCTGTTGTCGGGCGGCGGCTCGGCCAACTGGATCGCGCCGGCCGAGGGCGTGTCCTTTGTGCAGAAACTGCAGGTGACGCGGGCGCTGCTCCGCTCCGGCGCGCCGATCGCCGAGGTCAACACCGTTCGCAAGCACTTGTCGCGGATCAAGGGCGGGCGGCTCGCGCGCGCCGCCCAACGCGCCGAGATCGTGACGCTGGCCATATCGGACGTTCCGCATGACGAGCCGTCGGCAATCGCCTCCGGACCGACGGTGCCGGACCCGACCACGCTCGCCGACGCGCGCGCGATCGTCGCCAAATACGGTCTTGAGGTCGATGATGCGATCCGCCGCGCGCTGGATGACCCCAGGAACGAAAGCTGCAAGGAGAGAGATCCCGCCTTTGCCCGCGCGCATTTCGAACTGATCGCGCGCCCAAAGGCTTCGCTCGACGCCGCCGTCAAGCTCGCCAAGGACGCCGGCTACGCGGTTATCGACCTTGGCGCCGATCTCGAAGGCGAAGCCCGCGACGTCGCCGCCGATCACGCCCGCCTGGCGCTTAAAGCGCGGAGCGAGGGCCAGCGCGTCGCGATCCTGTCGGGCGGCGAACTCACGGTTACCGTGCGCGGCACCGGGCGCGGCGGCCCCAACCAGGAATACGCGCTGGCGCTGACCGGGCTGCTCCAGGGCATGTCGGGCATTTCGGCACTGGCCGGCGACACCGATGGCGCCGACGGCGGGGCCGGCTCGGCCTCCGACCCGGCCGGCGCGATCATCGACCAGACTACGTTTGCGAAAATGAAATCGCTCGGCCTCGAGGCGCGCGCCTTTCTTGACAACAACGACGCGTCAGCGTTTTTCGCCGCGACCGGCGACTTGTTGCAGACCGGTCCGACGCTGACCAATGTGAACGACGTCAGAGTGATCCTGGTGGAATAGACCAGCAGACGCTCAAAACTCGCGCGCGATCTTCGTCAGCATTGACAATAGCGCGGCGCGGTTGGCGGGACCCAACAGCTCGTTGAGACGGGCTTCATGCTTACTGGCAACGAGCTTCTTTGCCCGCGCCAGCACCGCCCTGCCCTTGTCGGTCAGCATCAAGATGTGGGAGCGGCGATCGTTGGCCGAACGTGCGCGGGCGCAGAGATCGCGGCTTTCCAGGCCGTCGAGCATCGCCACGAAGTTCGGCCGGAGGATGCCGAGCGTGTTGGCGATTTCGGTCTGATTGCGCCCCGGATTCTTCTCGAGCAGCAGCAGCACCGAAAACTGCGCGGGCGTCAATTGCAGCGGCGCGACGCAGTGTAGAAAATCCTCGAACACCTTGAGTTGCGCGCGCTTGAGCGAATAGCCCAACAGCTCGGATAATTCGCCGAGATGCAGCGGACTCGTCTCTGTCGCCTCTTCGGCCGGCTCTTTGCGCACTGTTCGGGACGCCTTGGCGGCATCGACCACAGCGGCTTTGGAAACAGTCATCGCGCGACGCTCACGATTCCGGTAGGTTGCCCGGCGGGTTGGAAATGGGCGGCCAGACGCGGGGGGCCAGGCCTCTTGAGATTATACTTAATAATTGTTATCCACTATATCAAATACCGAAAGCCTATTTCAACTGCCGTTGTCGGGCGGAAAGGCGGCTTTTTAAAAGCGCGCCATCCGTCCGAGTGAGGGGAGCGCTTAGGTCTTGAATACGACGATCATGCTGTTCCTGATCCAGGACGGCATCACCAATGGTGCGATCTATGCGCTGCTCGGCCTTGCGCTGGTGCTGGTGTTCGCGGTGACCCGCGTGATCCTGATTCCGCAGGGCGAATTCGTGACCTACGGCGCGCTCACCTACGCCTCGCTGTCGGCGGGCCAGATGCCGGGCACCGCGCGGCTTGCGGTGGCGATGGGCGCAGTCGCGTTCTTCCTCGACCTGATGGCGGCGCGTAGGTCGCTCGGCTTTCGGCTCGTTGCCCGCGCCGTCGCGGTCAATGTCGTGCTGCCGGCAATCGTGCTGGCGCTGGCGATGTGGTCGGCAGCCCACCGCGCCGGCGTCGCCGTCAACATCGCGCTGTCGCTTGCCATCGTCGCGGCGGTCGGAGTGTTCCTCTATCGCATCGCGTTTCAGCCGCTCGCGCATACGTCGGTGCTGGTGCTCTTGATTGCCTCCGTCGGCTGCCATCTCGCGATGCAGGGCCTCGGCCTATTGTTCTTCGGTGCCGAAGGCCAGCGCGGCCCGCCGATCATGGATGCAGCCTTCAGCGCCGGATCGCTGCGATTTACCGGGCAGAGCCTCAGTGTCTACGCCATCACCGTCGCCTTCATCATCGGCCTGTGGCTGCTCTTCGGGTTTACCCTTTACGGCAAGGCGCTGCGCGCGACCGCGGTCAATCGGCTCGGCGCGCGGCTTGCCGGCATCCGAACCTCGCTGTCGGGACAAATCGCGTTCCTGCTGGCGTCCCTGATCGGCGCCATCTCCGGCATCCTGATCGTACCGATCACGACGCTGTACTACGACACCGGATTCCTGATCGGCCTGAAAGGTTTTATTGCTGCGATCATCGGCGGCCTCATGAGCTATCCGCTGACAGCGGTCGCAGCGCTCCTGGTCGGCACCGTCGAAGCCTTTTCCTCGTTCTACGCCAGCAATTTCAAGGAAGTCATCGTCTTCACGCTGCTCATTCCCGTGCTTCTGCTGCGCTCGCTGGCCGCTCCGGCCGTCGAGGAGGAGAAGGATTGACCGCGATGGCCGCGCGGCTTCCCGTCGTCATCTTCGCGCTGGTCATGGCGGCGATCCCGCATCTGCCTCACATGCCGCCGTTCTGGATCGTGCTTCTCGACAATATCGGCCTGTCGGCGCTGGTGGCGATGGGGCTTGTGCTGTTGACCGGCGTGGGCGGCCTCACGTCGTTCGGCCAGGCGGCGTTTTGCGGCTTCGGCGCCTATACCACCGCG
This sequence comes from Alphaproteobacteria bacterium, assembly GCA_005884765.1. Taxonomy (GTDB): domain Bacteria; phylum Pseudomonadota; class Alphaproteobacteria; order Rhizobiales; family Xanthobacteraceae; genus Bradyrhizobium. The sequence goes on along the minus strand of VAZV01000167.1, from coordinate 46,944 downwards.
GTGCTGACCACGGTCTATGGCATCTCGCCATGGCTGACGCTGCCAGCCTCTCTGATGGTCAGCGGCATCGCGGCAGTGCTGCTCGGCCTCGTCACCGTGCGGCTGTCCGGTCACTACCTGCCGCTCGGCACCATCGCCTGGGGGCTTGGCCTGTTCTATCTGTTCGGCAAGCTCGAGTTCCTCGGCCGCAACGACGGGATTTCGGGCATTCCGCCCTTGGCGATCGGCTCGCTCAAGATGATCGACCCCGGCACGATCTATTACGCGATCTGGTTTTCCGTGCTCGCTTGCGCGCTCCTGACCATGAACCTTCTGGATTCCCGCACCGGCCGCGCCATCCGCGCGCTGCGGCGCGGCCACATCGCCGCCGAAGCCTTTGGCGTGCAGACGCCACGCGCCAAGCTCATCGTCTTCATCTATGCCGCGGTGCTGGCCGGCCTCTCGGGCTGGCTCTATGCGCATTTCCAGCGCGCCGCCAATCCCACCCCGTTCGGCGCGCAGGCCGGCATCGAGTATCTCTTCGTCGCCGTGGTCGGCGGCGCCGGCTATGTCTGGGGCGGCGTGCTGGGCGCTGCAATCGTCGTCATCCTGAAGGAAGTCCTGCAAAGCTATCTGCCGTATCTGTTGCATGGCGAAGGCCAGCTCGAGACCATCGTGTTCGGCATCCTCTTGGTCGGCCTGTTGCAACTGGCGCCGGCGGGCGTCTGGCCCTGGCTGATGTCGTGGCTGCCGCGGCAGCCGGATCGCAAGCGGCCGGACACATCGCTTGCTTTGCCCGCACGTGCGCGAACGGCGGGCCTGCCAAATGTGCTGTTGCAGATCGAGCATGCGCGCAAGCAATTCGGCGGGGTGATCGCCGTCAACGACGTTTCGTTCGACGTCGGGGTGCGCGAGATCGTCGCGCTGATCGGCCCGAACGGCGCCGGCAAGAGCACGACCTTCAATCTGATCACCGGCGTGCTGACGGCGAGCGGTGGCGCCATCTCGGTGCTCGGCAAGAAACTCGCCAACGCGCCGCCGCAAGAGGTGGTGAAGCTCGGCATCTCCAGGACCTTCCAGCATGTCAAGCTGGTGCCCGACATGAGCGTGCTGGAGAATGTCGCGATCGGCGCGCATTTGCGCGGCAACGCCGGCGCGCTCGCCAGCATGCGCCAGATCGAGCGCGTCGGGCTCTCCGACCAAATCGACCAGCCGGCCGGCTCGCTCTCGCTCGGACAGCAGCGCATCGTCGAGATTGCGCGCGCGCTGTGCGTCGATCCGATGCTGCTCTTGCTCGACGAGCCGGCCGCGGGCCTGCGCCACATGGAGAAGCAGAGGCTCGCGGCCTTGCTCCGGCAGTTGCGCGACGGCGGCATGTCGGTGCTCCTGGTAGAGCACGACATGGGCTTTGTGATGGATCTCGCCGACCGCGTCGTGGTGCTGGATTTCGGCACCAAGATCGCCGAAGGCACGCCGGCTGCGATCAAGACCGATCCAGAGGTGATCAAGGCCTATCTTGGGGCAGCCGCGTGAGCGCGCTGTTGCACCTCACGGACGGCCACGTCGCCTACGGCAAGGTCGAGGCGGTGCGCTCGGTATCGCTCGAGATCGCCGGCAACGAGATTGTCACCATCATCGGGGCCAACGGCGCCGGCAAGACCACGCTGCTCAACGCCATCATGGGAATCCTGCCGCTGAAGGGACGCGTCAGCTTTGCCGGCGGGGATCTGGCGCGGTTCGAGATCGAGGACCGCGTCGCGGCAGGTCTGAGCCTGGTGCCGGAGCATCGCGAGCTGTTCGCCACCATGAATGTCGAGGATAATCTCGAGCTCGGCGCGTTCCGCGTCCCCAGGGCGCAAGCGAAGACTTCATTCGAGCGGGTCTACACGCTGTTTCCACGGCTGAAGGAGCGGCGCAAGCAATTGGCCGGAACGCTGTCGGGCGGCGAGCAGCAGATGCTGGCGATGGGCCGCGCGCTGATGGGAGCGCCCAAGCTCTTGATGCTGGATGAACCGAGCCTCGGTCTGGCCCCGATCATCGTCGCCGATATTTTCCGCACCATCGGCGAATTGCGCGCATCAGGCGTGTCGGTGCTGCTGGTCGAGCAGAACGCGCAAGCCGCGCTCAAGATCGCCGACCGCGCTTATGTGATGGAGCTCGGCGAATTCATCCTGAGCGGACAGGCCAGCGAGGTTGCCGCAAACCAGCGCGTCGCCGCGAGCTATCTCGGATTTACGCACGAGGGCGAAAGCGCGATTTAGACCTGGCGTTACGAACAACTCTCGGCGTCATGCCCGCGCTTGTCGCGGGCATCCACGTCTTACTTTTCTCAAAGCAACGAAGGCGTGGTGGACAAGCCCGGCCATGACGGATGGGAGCAAGCGTAGCCCGCATGAGCGCAGCGACATGCGGGGATGACATCTCCATGAGCTCTCGCATGTCGCTGCGCTCATGCGGGCTACTTGCTCAAATTTGACGGACGCGCTCTACTTACGCTCCCCCTCCAGGGAGGGTAAGCGGCGACGTCACTCCGCGGGCACGTATTTCCCGTTCTTCACGGTGAGGATGATGCGCGAGCGGTCGTCGAGGCCGTAGCGGTCTTTTTCGGTGAAGTTATAGACGCCCTGGCTCGCGGCGATCTCACGCTCGGTCAAAAGCGCCTGCCGGATCGCTTCGCGGAATTCCGGCGTGCCGGGTTTGGCCGTCTTCAATGCGACCGGAACGACGCGCTCGAGAACCAGGAACGCATCATAGGAGTGGCCTGCGAACTGGCTGCGGCTGTTGGGGCCGTATTTTGCCTCGTAAGCCTTGTCCAGGGCGAGGCCCGGCTTTTTGGTGAGCGCGCTGTCGGGCTGATCCTCGGGATCCATCACCGGACCCGACGCCATGATCACGCCCTCGGCCGCTTTCCCGGCGATGCGGATGAAGTCCATGCTGGCAGCGCCGTGGGTCTGGTAGATCAGCCCGTTATAGCCGCGCTCGCGCAAGGCCGTCTGCGGCAGCGCCGCCGCGGTGCCGGAAGCGCCGACCAGGATCGCATCGGGATTAGCGGCAACCAGTTTCAGCACTTGCCCCGCAACCGACGTATCCGGCCGCGCAAAGCGCTCTTCATCGGCCACCGTCATGCCCATCGGCACCGCCTGGAACTTGAAATCGTTGAACCAAAGATCGCCGTAGGAATCGGAGTACCCGATATAGCCGACGGTCTTGATGTTGTGCGCCTTCATATGCGCGTAGAGCACCTTGCCCATGATCGGCACAGGCTGCGGCATTGCGACCGACCATTTTGCACGTTCCGGCGTGATCGCGAACGGTGCGAGAGCGATGTGGGGAATTCCCGCTTCGTTGGCGACGTCAGAGACCGCATTGGTCGGCGGCGTCGTCGACGAGCCCATGATGATGTCGGCCTTGGACTCCGTGACGAAACGCCGCGCATTGGTGGTGGCTGCGGTCGGATCGCCGCCATCGTCGAGCACGATCACCTTCAGCGGTACGCCCGCGATCTCCTTTGCCACGAAATCGAGCGCGTTGCGTTCGGGAATGCCGAGCGCCGCTGCCGGGCCGGTCGTGGTGATGGTGATGCCGATGGTGATCTCATTGGTCTGTGCCGTCGCCGGCGATCCCGCCGTAGCGAGGGCCCCCGCAAGCGCCACGGCCGACAAAAAAGTCTTTCTCATTCATTCCTCCCTGGTGATGCTTGTTTCGATCCAATTCGACCGATTGTTTCCGTCTTCTCTTAGGCGATGCGGATGCCCAACGTCAGCGCGCAAGTCAACCTTGCATGAACTTCGCAACAATCTCCTCCGGCACCGCTGCCGATTTCAGCCTCGAGGGGTCGTCGGGATGACGCCCGACCAAAACGCGGGTCTCGAACGCCTCGATCGCCAACGCCTCGCCCTTGAACACCTTGTGGATGACCTCAAAGCTCGAGCGCTTGAAACTTTCGATCCGGCTTTCGATGGTGATCCAGTCGCCATGGGTCGAGGCGATATAGAATTTCGCTCGCGTGTCGACCATGGGAATGCCGACCAGGCCGTATTTCTTGATGATATCCTGCTTGGAGAAGCCGGCAGCCTCGAACAGGATCGAAGTCGAATCGTCGAACATCGCGAAATAGCGCGGGTAGTAGACGATGTTGGCGGGGTCGCAATCGCCCCACTGGATCTGCACATCGCGCCGATGGACGAACATGCGGTTTTCCTAGCGCGGCGCCATGCGCAGCGCAGCATCGAGCCGCACCACTTCGCCGTTCAGGTAGATATTGTCGATCATGTGCAGCGCCAGCGAGGCGAATTCGTCGGCCTGGCCGAGCCGGCGGGGGAAGGGAATCGCGGCGGCAAGGCTATCCTGCGCCTCCTGCGGCAGATTGGCGAGCAGCGGGGTCAGGAACAGCCCGGGTGCAATGGTGAGCACGCGAATGCCGAACTGCGCCAATTCGCGCGCGATCGGCAGCGTCATCGCGACGATGCCGCCTTTCGAAGCCGAGTAAGCTGCCTGCCCGATCTGGCCGTCATAAGCTGCGACCGACGCCGTGTTGATGACGACGCCGCGCTCGCCGTTCGCGAGCGGCTCCAGCTTCGACATTTCCGCGGTCGCAAGCCGCAGCATGTTGAAGGAGCCGATCAGATTGACCTTGATGACCTTGTCGAAATCAGAAAGCGGCATTGCCCCGTCACGGCCGATCACCCGTTTTGCCACCCCGATGCCGGCGCAGTTGACCAGCACCCGCGCCGGGCCATGCGCCTTGGAAGCCTCGGCGACGGCGGCCTCGGCCGAGGCGGCATCGCTGACGTCACAAGCGACGGCAACGCCGCCGATCTCGGCGGCGACGGTTTCGGCGAGCTTTAGGTTGAGGTCGCACACCGCCACCCTGGCGCCGAGCGCGGAAAGCTTGCGCGCGGTCGCGGCGCCGAGCCCCGATGCGCCGCCAGTGACGATCGCGGCCTGATCCTTCATCTGCATGATATCCTCCCTGTGCGTTCGGCTCTTAGCCCAGCGTTATCACGCGGGCCGACGGCGTGGGTGAATAAAGCTCTTCGATCAACGGAGCGCGATGCTCCAGCACCGCGCGCTGATTGATCGAGCCCTTGTCGGTGACTTCGCTGCGATCGATCGACAGCGGCGTGTCGATCAGGATCGCGCGGGTAATGCGGGTCGACGAGCCGGTCGAGCTCGCGAGGAATTTCGCAAACCGCTCGCGAAAAGCGCCGCGGACCAGCGGATCGGCGGCGGTCGCGGCAAGATCGTCGAGCGGCAGCGTCGGATTGACCAGGCGGCAGCCGTCGAGATCGAGCACGACCAGCGCGGAAATCTCGTCGCGATTGATGCCGGCGATCACGACATCGCGCACCAGCGGCGCGCAGGCCGCGACGAAGCGTGCGCGCAACGGACCGACGCTGACCCAGGTGCCGCTCGCCAGCTTGAAATCTTCGGCGATGCGGCCATCGAAATCGAAGCCGGCGTGGAGATTGTTGGGATCCGCAGGCTTGAGCGCGTCGCCGAATTTGTAAAAGCCTTCCTCGTCGAAGGCATCAGCGGTCAATTCCGGCTGGCGCCAATAGCCCGGCGTGACGTTCGGACCCTTGGCGCGGACTTCCAGCTTGCCGTTGTTCGGCACCAGCTTGGCGTCGTTGCCAGGCACCGGAAGCCCGACATGGCCGGAGCGGCTGGTGGAGGGATTGACCGACATAAAGAACGGCGCGGTCTCGGTGGCGCCGAGCCCGGTCAACATCGGCACGCGCGCGCCCGTTTGCTGCACCGCAAGTTCATCAAGGCTATTCCAGACATAGGCCGATAACGCGGCGCCCGAGAAGAACATCGCGTGCAGCCGGGCGAAGAAGTTCTGGCGCAATTGAGAATCGTCGCGCAGATAGGGCAGCAGCGACTCATAACCTTTGGGGACGTTGAAATAGACCGTCGGCGAGATCTCGCGCAGATTGCGCACGGTCTCCTCGATGCCGCCGGGCATCGGCTTACCCTGGTCGAGGTACATCGAGCCGCCGTTATAGAGCGTCAGTCCGATATTGTGGTTGCCGCCAAAAGTGTGATTCCACGGCAGCCAGTCGACGATGACGGGCGGCTCGTCCTTCAGGAACGCCATGGTCTCGCGGATCATCACCTGATTGGCGCAGATCATCGCTTGCGTGTTGATCACCGCCTTGGGATTACCGGTCGAGCCCGAGGTCAGCAGGAATTTCGCGATGGTGTCGGGACCGATCGCGTCATGCGCCGGATCGAGCCGCGGATGTTCGGGCGTGGCCAGCAAATCCGAGAGCCTCGTCACGTCGCGCCCGGGCAGCGCGCCTTGCGCGGCGACGATCTCGGTACCAGGCGGGACATTGGTGTTGAGCGCATCGGTGAATTTGCCGGCGTCATCGACAAAGATCAGACCCGGCGTCAAGAGCTTCATCAGGAACGCCAGCTTGCCGTAGTCCTTCGATACCAGCGAGTAGGCCGGCGAGACCGGGCAGAACGGAATTCCCGCATAGAGCGCACCGAACGCGACCAGCGCGTGGTCAATCGAATTGCCGGAGAGGATGACGACGGGCTTTTCGGCGGAAAGCCCGCGCCCCAGCAGAGCGGAGGCAATATGCCGGCTTGCGGTCAATAGCTGCGCGTAAGTGGTTTGCCGCCAGCTGCCGCCGGGGGCGCGCTCGGCCATGAATACACGATTGGGTTCTGACCTGGCCCAGTGATGCAGTCGATCGGTGAGACGCGGCGGATATTCGCCGAGCCCCTTGACCGGGTGCAAATAGATCGCGCCGTCGCTCGTGCGCTCGATCGTGATCGCGGGATCGCTGAACGAGATCGCGCGCAGCGAATGTGCGGCGCTCGCACCCGGGCTTGCGATCATGTTTCCCTGCGCGCTCATGGTTTGACCTTGGCAGTCTTGCGATCCAGAAAAGCGCGAATGCGACGCTTGGCTTCCTTGTCGCTCTGCGCCACCGTCGCCATCAGCGACTCCATCAAGAGACCGGTCTGCGGATTGGCTTCCGCGATCATCGGCAAGGCCTGCAACACCGCGAAATTGGTCAGCGGCGCGTTGGCCGCGATACGTTCGGCCAATTCCATCGCCTTGGGCAAGGCCCGCCCTTCCTCGGTGAGATATTGCGCAAAGCCGTAGGATGCACCTTCGGTCGCCGAATAGACGCGGCCCGTGAGCATCATATCGGTCATGCGGGCGACGCCAATCAGCCGCGGCAGCCGCACCGATCCTCCGCCGCCGACGAAAATGCCGCGCTGGCCCTCGGGCAGCGCGAAATAGGCGGAGGGCTCGGCGATACGGATATGCGCGGCGCAGGCGAGTTCCAGCCCGCCGCCGATCACGGCGCCCTTGAGCGCGGCGATGACAGGCACCCGGCAATACTGCACTCGATCGAACACCCGGTGCCACATCTGGGAATGTCGCAGGCCTTCGGTCGCATCGTGATCGGTCAGTTCGGACAGGTCGAGACCCGAGGAGAAGTGGTCGCCGATACCGTGGACCACGACCGCGCCGATATCGTCGGGGAGATTCGCGAAGTAATCACCGAGCGCAAGAATGATGCCGTCGTTGAGCGCGTTGCGCTTGGCGGGGCGGTTGAGGCCGACAGCCAGCACCGCGCCGCTTCTCTCGATCGTGAGCAGGCTGGATTGAGCTGCGGTCGCCGCGCTTCCCATGGATTATTATGTCCTGTCCGGAATAGTTATGTTTTATAACGATTGGCGGCGGAGTCAACATGTTCCGCCGTCATTGCGAGGAGCGCCGCGACGAAGCAATCCACGCTCGTCTTGCCGTGGCATGGATTGCTTCGCGGAGCCTGTCATCGGGCGTGCATTCGCGCGACCCGTTGGCCCGCAATGACGGGGAAGCACCGAGACAACCGGAGCGTCACAGCACCTGATGCACGTCGATCTCGACGCGGTCAGGATGCCTTGCGCCCACGCCGATGAACAGGTGCTCCATCAGCCAGCGATATTTTTGACTACCGGTTTCGAATTTCGGCGCCGAGCGGAAATAGATCAAAACAGGATCGACGATCTCGCCTTGGGCGATCCGATCCAACAAATCCTTCGGACCGAACCGGATGCCGATGTTCTCGATATAGACGATCGCGCCGTCGTCCATTGCGAAGGCGTATTTTGCCTCGAGCTCTGTAAGACCGTTGGGGCGAACACTCTGGAAGTCCGCGCCAACCGGAAAGATCGTTCCCTTGATGCCCGGCCCGCGAACTTCGCCGCCGAGAATCGGAATGATTCGCCTGACGCCATGGCCGATATCGCCGGCCACGATCGGCGCGCCTACCTTGATGGCGAGGCTGAAGACATATCTCGTCTCGAGCGCGGGCATCCTAGTGCACGCCCATCATGCGTTGCGGCAGCCAGGTCGCGAGCAACGGAAACGCGATCAGGATCACCAGGCGAACCAGATCGGTCGCGACGAACGGAATCACGCCCTTGAAGATGGTGGCGAACGAGACGTCTTTTACCACGCTCTTGATGACGAAGACGTTCATGCCGACCGGTGGATGAATGAGCCCCAACTCCACCGTCATCACGATGATGACGCCGAACCAGATGGGATCGAAGCCAAGGTGGGTGACTACCGGAAAGATGATCGGCACGGTCAGGATGATCATCGCCATGGCGTCCATCAGGCAGCCGAGCACCAGATACATCACCATGATGACGGCCAGCACGCCGTAGCTGCCGAGACCAAGCCCGGTCAGAAATTCCGTCACTTTCTGCGGGGTCTGCGTCACCGTGAGGAAATAGCCGAAGATCAGCGCACCGATCAGCACCGTGAAGACGGCGGCCGCGGTGCGCGTCGCCTGCAGCAGCGAGGTGAGGATCTTGTCCTTGTCCAGTCGTCCGGTGAGGACGCCGATCAGGAACGCGCCTGACGCGCCGACGCCGCCGGCTTCGGTCGGCGTGAATCGCGGCAGGAATGGCAGGCCGTAGAGCCCGCCGATCACGAAGATGAACAGCAGCACCGGCGCCCAGATGTCCTTGAGCCCCGCGAACCGCTCGCGCCAGGTGGTGGTGGTGCCTTTTGGCAAGAAGCCCGGCCGGAAGTAGCCGATCAGCGCGATTGTAATCATGTACATTGTCATCGCCAGCAAACCCGGAATGATGCCGGCGATGAAGAGCTTGCCGATGTCCTGTTCGGTGATGATGCCGTAGACCGCAAGCACGGTCGATGGCGGCAGCATCGCCCCCAGCGTGCCGCCGGCTGCGATTACGCCGGTGGCAAAGGACTGCGGGTAGCCGAAGCGGCGCATTTCCGGATAGGCCACCGCCGAGAAGGTCGCGGCGGTCGCGACCGACGAGCCGCAGATCGCGGCAAAGCCGCCGCAGGCCGCAACGGTCGCGATCCCGAGCCCGCCGCGCAGATGTCCGACAAAGCCGTTGGCGGCGCGGAACAGTTCGCGGCTCATGCCGGAATTGCTGACGAACGTTCCCATCAAGAGGAACATCGGGATCACGCCAAAGGTGTAGTCGGTCACCGTGCGCATCGAGGTCTGGCCGACCAGCTTCAGCGCCGGCGTGCCGCCGACCAGGTAGCTGAAGCCGGAGACGCCGACCAGCCCCATCGCCATGCCAACCGGAACGCGCAGCAGCATCAGCACGAACAGCGCGACAAAGCCGAGGACAGCGACGCCGTCGGTGCTCATGCGTCCCTACTCCGTCGCCTTGATGGTGGGATCGTGCATCTCTTCGGGGTGGAATATCAGGCGGTAGGTGCGTATCGCAATCAACAGCACGGCGGAGATGTCGCCGACCCAGGCGATCGCGAAGAACGGCCAGGCGGGCATGTGCAGATCGAAGGTAAGGACATTGTCGTTATAGGTGCCGCGCACCTTGTCGAACAACGTCCAGGTCTGCACGCTCACCACGAACAACAGCACCAGGGTTGCGAACACGTCGATCAGGCGCTGGTATCTCGGGCCGACATTGGCCCAGACCAGGTCGACGGTGATGTGGGTGCCGCGATAGCTGGTGGCGGCGATGCCCCAGAAGATCAGGATGCCGAGCAGCATGCGCCCGATGTCGAAGGAATCGGGGATCGAATAATTGAGGGTGTTGCGCAGCAGGACAGAAAGGAAAATATCGGCGGCGACGATGCCAACGATCCCGGCCGCGATCCATTCGATCGTATCGATGAAACGATCCATCCAGGCGCGCTTCATGTTCGCTTCTTTATCGCCGGTGGTTGCAAGGAGAATACGGCGGCAGGACAATCCCGCTGCCGTATGGAAGTGTGATGTGAGCCTTACTGCGTCAAGGCGTTATATTTGGCGAGCGACGCCTTCAGTTCGGCCATCGCCGCATCAGGGTCGACGCCGGTCTTCCTGACGTTGTCGGCCCAGGCCTTGACCAGCGGTTCGGACGCCTTCTTCCATAGCGCCGTCTGCTCGGGTGTCAGCTTGTAGACTTCGTGACCTTCCTCGGCCTTCACCTTGTCGAGACCGGCGTCTTCGAACTTGCCCCAGGGCTCGCCGACGCGCCCCGCAGCCTCGGTGTTGCAGTTGTCGTCGATCGCCTTTTTCTGCTTGTCGGACATCTGGCTGTACTTGTCCTTGTTCATCACGAAGACAAAGGTCGTGACATAGAGCGGCGCATCCATGTGATATTTCGTCACCTTGTCGATGCCGAACAGCACCAGCGATCCCCACGGGAAGGTGACGGCGTCGGCGACGCCGCGCTCGATGATGTCGCGGACTTCCGGCGCCGACGACTGCACGTTGGTGCCGCCGAGCAGCGTCACGAAATTCGCCATGGTGGCGTGCGCCGGGCGGATCTTCATGCCCTTGATGTCGTCGGGCACCACGATCTTCCTGGTGCGCGAGTGGAACGACGACGGCGAATGGATGAATGCCAGGCAGTACTTGACGTCCTTCATCTCCTTGTCGGCATATTTCCGGTACCAGGCGTCGAGCGCCTCCGAGCCGCCCTTGGCGTCCGACATCAGGAACGGAAGTTCGCCCGCGCCGACGATTGGAAAGCGGCCGGGCTGATAGCCGGGATTGACGTAAGTGACGTCGGCGATGCCGTCGCGCGCCATGTCGTAATGGTCGAATGCCTTGCCGAGCTGCTGGGCGGGAAAGACTTTTGACTTGATCGTGCCGCCGGATGCCTTTTCGACCGCGGTGGCCCAGTCTTCCAGCGCCTTTTGCAGCGGGTGCGACGCCGGCACCCAATGCGAGATTTTCAGGTCGAAGGTCTTGTCCTGCGCGCAGGCCGGCGTCACGCCCAAAGCCAGCAGCAACCCCAATAGCATCTTCCTCATCGACATCGTCTCCCTCCTGGCGCAGGCTTTACGTGGCCCTTTGCACGTATTGTTATATGATATAATTGTCGTGGCAAGTTGGCGGCAACGACCGCTGGCTCAAGGTTGAGCCTATAACATCGGAGGGAGCAAGTATTTGCGGACGAAAGTAGCAATCATTGGCGCGGGGCCGGCGGGATTGCTGCTGGGGCAACTGCTTCACGCTTCAGGCATCGACAACATCATCCTGGAACGGCAAACCCCGGAATATGTGCTCGGCCGCATCCGCGCCGGCCTCCTCGAAGAAGGCACCGTGGCGCTGCTCGACGAAGTCGGCGCCGGCACTCGTGCGCACCGCGAGGGGCTGGTCCATGACGGCATCGAGCTTGCGTTTGGCGGCAGCCGTCATCGCATCGACATGAAAGCCGCGACCGGCAAGACCGTAATGATCTATGGCCAAACTGAAGTGACGCTCGACCTGATGAATGCGCGCGAGGCGGCCGGCTTGACCACCATCTACGAAGCGAGTGACGCCCAGCCGCACGAATTCGACACCGATCATCCGCGCGTCAGCTATGTCAAGGACGGAGCCGCGCGCGAAATCGCCTGCGATTTCATCGCCGGCTGCGACGGATTTCACGGCGTCAGCCGCGCCAGCGTCAAGCCTCAGGCGATCCGGACCTTTGAGCGGATCTACCCATTCGGCTGGCTCGGCATCCTCTCCGAAACGCCGCCGGTCAGCCACGAGCTGATTTACAATAACCACGAGCGCGGATTTGCGCTCTGCACCATGCGCTCAACGCACCGCAGCCGCTATTACGTGCAATGTCCGCTGGACGATCACATCGACCAATGGCCGGACGAGCGTTTCTGGGATGAGTTGAAGCGACGGCTGGACCAGAAAGCGGTCGATCATCTCGTCACCGGACCCTCGATCGAAAAGAGCATCGCGCCGTTGCGCAGCTTCGTCGCCGAGCCGATGCGGTTCGGCCGGATGTTTTTGGCCGGCGATGCCGCGCATATCGTGCCGCCGACCGGCGCCAAGGGGCTCAATCTCGCCGCCAGCGACGCGCATTATCTGGCCGTAGCGTTGCGCGAATATTATGACGAGAAGTCCTCCGCCGGCATCGATGCCTATTCCGCCACGGCGCTAGCGCGGGTGTGGAAAGCAGTGCGCTTTTCCTGGTGGATGACCTCGATGCTGCATAAGTTTCCCGACACCGAAGGTTTTGGCGCGCGCATTCAATTAGCTGAACTCGACTATGTCGTCGGCTCCAAGGCCGCAACGACGTCGCTGGCGGAGAATTACGTCGGGCTGCCGTTCTAAACCATCATTGCGAGGAGCGAAGCGACGAAGCAATCCAGTCTTTTTTGCGTGGCTTTCTGGATTGCTTCGCGGAGCCTGTCATCGGGCGCGCATTCGCGCGACCCGTTGGCTCGCAATGACGAGCAGACCGCGTTTAAAACTTTGTATGCGGTGCATTTCGCGCAGGGATCGCGTTCAATGACGAAGCTTCGCCAATGCTCGAGTTTGACCCATGAACGCCACCGCTATCCCCGCAGGTTTTGAGCGCCAATCGCGGCGCAGCCCACTCACCGATCCCTGGGAGCCGATCTACTCGAAGCAAACGCCCGACGCGATCGTCCTGGGGCTGCGGCTGGCCACGCCGCATACGAACGCGCGGGGGTTCGTCCATGGCGGATTGATTGCAGCCCTGGCAGATAAAGCCATGGGGCACAGCTGCGCGCACAGAATGCGTGGCACTCATTCACTGGTGACGGTCAACATGTCCATCGATTTCATCAACAGCGCCCAGATCGGTCAGTGGCTCACGGTCGAAACGGACGTGATCAAGACCGGCTCTACGATCTGCTTTGCGCAAAGCCTGATCAGGGCCGACGACACCGTGATCGCGCGCGCCAATGCAACGTTTCGCGTGGTGACGAAGCAAGCATAGATGGTTGTAACGCGGGCACCGGTTTCGAATAGCGCCGTCATGCTCCGCGAAAGCGGGGCATCCAGTATGCCGCGGCAGTTGCATGAATTGAGACGCCTGTGTTTACTGGATCACCCGCTTTCGCGGGTGACGACGGCGAATTTTGTGGGGCGCGCATCCCGGAACGACAATCACGTTCCGAAATGCCACTCGCTGGTTTCGACCACGAGATCGACGAAGGCGCGCACCTTGGCCGACAACAGCCGCGACGTCGGATAGACGATCTGGATCGGCAGCGGCGGCCGCTGGAATTTCGCCAGTACAACTTTGAGCCGGCCGGCCTTGATCGCATCGGCCGCCTGATAGGCCATCACATCCGTGAGGCCGCCATCCGCTTCCGCGTACTGGATCGCGGCGTCAGCGATGTTGGTGGTGAAACGCGGCGTGCAGGTCACGCGAAACTCGCGGCCATCCCTGACGAAGCGCCACTCCGGCGTGCTGCCAAACAGGATCGTATCGTGCGAGGCGATCGCCTCCGGCGTCTTCGGCTCGCCGCGCGCCTTGAGATAGCCGGGCGAAGCGACCACGATCCTCGGCATCTCGCCGACATGGCGCGCCACCAGCGAGGAATCCGGCAGATGCCCGATCCTGACTGCGAGATCGACGCCCTCCTCGATCAGGTTGACCACGCGGTCCGACAGCCGCAATTCGGCCGACACCTCGCCATAGCGCTTGAGGTAGACCGACACGATCGGGCTGACATGGCGGCGTCCAAACCCCACCGGCGCCGAAACCACCAGCCGGCCGCTCGGCCGCGTCCGCTCTCCCTCGGCCGCGCCTTCGGCTTCCTCGATATCGGCGAGGATGCGCCTGGCGCGCTCCAGATAGCGGGTCCCGACATCGGTCAGCGTCACGGACCGCGTCGTCCGCTGCAGCAGCCGCGCGCCGAGACGCTGTTCCAGCGCGGCGACCAGCCGCGTCACCGCCGAGGGCGACAGGCCGAGCTTGCGCGCGGCCGGCGCAAAACCCTTGAGGTCGGCGACAGCGACAAAGGCCTGCATGGCGTCAATGCGGTCCACGGCATCATTGCATATCCTGCAATGATGAACTGTCAATCCGGTCGATTGCTTAAATTCGGGGAAAGGCCATTTTGATTGGTGAGAAACTGGAGACATGCCGATGTCAGATACTGTGACCTCATCCAGCGACGTCGCGTTCACGCCCGCGGTGAAATCGATCCAGGCCCGCAAGGGATCGCGCGAGGCGTATGCCCACGTCGAGCAGCGCGGCGGCTGGCGCACCGAGATCGACGACAATCTTGCGGGCTTGCTGGGACAGACCAACAGCTTCTATCTCGCGACCGCCTCGGCGGACGGCCAGCCCTATATCCAGCATCGCGGCGGACCGAAGGGTTTTATCAAGATATTGGACAAGACCACGCTGGCGTTCGCCGACTTCAGTGGCAACCGGCAGTACATCACCCAAGGCAACCTTTCGGAAAATCCAAAGTCATACATCTTCGTGATGGACTATGCCCATCGCCGCCGGGTCAAGATCTGGGGCGAGGCGCGCGTCGTTGACGACGATCCGGCGCTGACGGCCTCGCTGATGCCGCACGGCTACAAGGCGCGGCCCGAGCAGGTGATCCTATTCAAGATCGCGGCCTGGGACACCAATTGCCCGCAGCATATTCCGCAGAAATTCGATGCCGCCGACGTGGCGGCTGCGCTGGCCTTGCGCGATGGGCGCATCGCGGAACTGGAGGCTGAGCTGGCCACATTGAAGGGCCGGCCCGCGCCGGCCCATTAAGCCTTAAGCCGCAACCGCCTCGCGCAGCGGGGTCCACGCAAAATCCGGATAATATTGCAGCATCATCCGGTCGACATATTCCGTCAGATTTTGAAACTGTTCGGTCCGCTCGCGCAAGCTGGACGCAAAGAATGGCGTTAGGATGCCGGCGAGGGCCCCGAAGGCGGTGGCGTCGGCGCCGCACGGCTTGTCGCCGAACAAATAGGGCCGGCCGGCAAGCTGCACCGACAACGCAAACAGCGAGCGCGCCGCGAGCTCAAGGTCGCCGTCCGGGGCGTGGCGGCCGAGGCCGCTCAACAAATAGTTCTCGGCCACGCGGAATTGCGCGTCTTCGCGGAGTTTTTCGCGCAAATGCGCGGGTGCTCCGTCGAAGAAATGCGTCGGCCCCTTGGCAAAGTTGACGGGATCGACCCAGCGCGCCCCGACCAGCGCCCAATAAATGTGATGCTCGATCATCCGCTCGAACGCCCAGGCCTGCGCCCGCTCCCGCAAATCAAGACCGGCGTCGAAATCGAAGCCGTATTTGGCCTCAATGTGCGCCCGAATGAAGGTGGAGTCTGCAATGCTTTGGGCATCATCGACGATATAGGGCAGTTGGCCCTTGGGAGAGGCCGGCGGCATCGCCCGCTCCTTGCGATAGGCAAGACCGGCCATTTTCAGCTGGACTTCGGTCTTGGTCACGAACGGGCTGATTTCCGGAAGGCCGAATCCGGCGCCAAATCCGTAGAGGGTGATCATGCGAGGCTCCCGATCGCTCGAAACAGAGCCTGAACCTGAACACCCCCTGCTGCCACCGTGGTGTCAGCAGTGGCAGCGAAACGGGCGCCCCGCAGCGCGTGGCGGATGACGTTTCGCGCCCAGGCGGTTAGCTGCTTCTGCAGGACGGCCTCCACTGAGGCGAGCGCACGCAAACCCAGGGCGACGACCGCCCAGCGGAGATCCCCGGAGTGGAATGGGACCGCGCAGGCACGCTCCAGCGCCCAGGCACGGACGCGCAAAAGCGGCGTGAGACCGCCCTGGACAGCGAATTCACGAGAAAACATCATGGACAAGTTCCCTTCAGTTGAAGTGTTGTCCCGTTTATAAAAACCCCCTGCTGCCAACATGCTGTCAGCATCCCGCAAGGGCAGCCCGCAAAAAGCTGTCCAGCAAGAAGATGAGACGTTCCATGAGACGTGCCGACCGGCTGTTTCAGATCATTCAGGTGCTTCGGCGCACCCGCAAACCGCTGACCGCGGATGCGATCGCGGCTGAACTCGAGACCTCGAAGCGGACGATCTATCGCGACATCGCGACCCTGATCGGTCAGCGCGTGCCGATCCGCGGCGAGGCCGGCATGGGATATATCCTGGAGAAGGGATTCGACTTGCCGCCCTTGATGCTCACCCCCGATGAAATCGAGGCGGCCGTGCTGGGGGCGCAGTGGGTGGCGGGACACGCCGACGTCGCGCTCGCGCGCGCCGCCGACGACCTCATTGCAAAGATCGCCGACACCGTCCCCGAGCGCTTGCGGCCGTTCGTGCTCGAACCTGCGAGCCGCGCCCGCCCCGGCTGGGGCAGGGAGCCTGACCGCATCGACATGGCGCGGACGCGGACGCAGATTCACGAAGGCAAGAAAATCACGCTGCACTATCGCGATGAACAGGGCCGTGACAGCGAACGCACGATCTGGCCGATTGCGGTCGGCTATCTCGAAGCGGTGCGGCTGCTCGCAGCCTGGTGCGAGCTGCGCAAGGATTTTCGGAGTTTTCGAACCGACCGTGTCGTCAATGCCGATTACCTCGACGAAAGATATCCGGAGCGGCGCGACATCCTGCGGGCGAGATGGCGCCAAAGCCTGGTCTGGGAACGGCCAAAGGAAGCTTGAGACGGCATGGCAACGAACGATCCATCCGTTGTAGGGGAAAGCCCCTGCCAAGCTTGCGGCGCCTGTTGCGCCTATTCGTCGAACTGGCCGCGCTTTTCCACCGAGGACGATGCGGCGCTCGATCGCATTCCAGCCGACCTCGTCAACGAAAAGCTGTCGGGCATGCGCTGCGAGGGCGAACGTTGCGCGGCGCTGCAAGGCAAGGTCGGGATCGCGACCTCATGCGGGATCTATGCCATACGGCCGGAGGTTTGCCGGACCTGCATGCCCGGCGATGCCGAATGCGCAATGGCGCGGAAGAAGCACGGCCTGCCGGCGCTCAGCGGATTTGCCGCCTAAGCCGTCACAGCTTGCGCCATATCTTCGTCGTCGAGTTCGTCCTCGATCGGCGAAAAGGTGGAAAGCGGCTTGGTCGAGAGCGTGATCGGCTTGCGGTTGCCGTAGGACAATGACGGCGCCGAGCGCGCCGCGGGTTCGCGCGACAGCGCGTAAAGGGTAGAGCCGACGCGGCCGCCCAGCTGGATCAGGTCGCGTTCCCTGCAGCTTGCGGCAATCGCGAGCGCAAGCGAGTAAAGGTGGCTGCGGCGATAGCAGAACAGCGCCAGCATCGCGCGGACATCGGAAGCGACGCTCTCCACTAACATCGGCAAGCCCTGCGCGCTCGCGCGGTACATTTCGCCGAGCAGTTCGTCCCGAACCGGGCAGAAATCGTTGTCGTAGGCGTCGCGGCTTGAAAACATCGCAGTTCCCCCTGCTTGCGAAGATGCAATGCAATTATCTAACGAAGGGTTAACCACGGAAGCCGGTAGTCGCACGGAGGACTTGCGCGAAGGCTCGCAAATCGGAGCCGCCGCGCACGCTCAGAGCGAATGGGCCTTCATCCAAGCCGCGATCGCTTGGCCAATGGCGGCAGCGGAATCCTCCTGGATGAAATGCGACCCCGCAACCGTCACCTCGGTTTGGTTTTTAAAACTCCGGCAGAAATCCCTGACACGTCCGATCAGGATCGCGCCGGGCTCGGCATTGACGAACAGTTTCGGAATCTCGCTCTCGGCCAGCCACTGCGCATAGTCGGACACGCTCTGCACCACGTCGACAGGCTCGCCCGCGATCGGGATCTGGCGCGGCCACGTCAGGGTCGGCCAGCGGTCCTCGCGTTTCGCAAACGGCTTGCGATACTCCGCCATCTCGGCCTCGGTCAGCTTGCGCAGCACCGAGCCCGGCAGCACCCGCTCCACGAACATGTTGCGGTCGAGGATCATGCTCTCGCCCTTGTCGGAGCGAAAACCCTGGAAGATCGGCGTCGCGGCCGCGCTCCATTCCTCCCAGCCCGCCACCGGGCGCGCGATCGCTTCCATATAGGCGATGCCGCGAACGCGATCGCGATGGTGGTTGGCCCAGTCAAACCCCAGCGCCGAACCCCAATCATGGAGCACGAACGTGACGGGCTCGCTCTCGCCGATCACCGCATCGAAGAAGCCCGCGAGATATTTTCGATGGGTGGTGAAACGGTAGGTATCCGGCTCCGGCTCGGGTAATTTGGCGGAATCGCCCATGCCGATCAGGTCGGGCGCAATCAGCCGGCCGCGGCCGTCGAGTTCGCCGATGACGTCGCGCCAGAGATAGGACGAGGTGGGATTGCCGTGCAGGAAGACGACCGGCGCGCCGGAGCCGCGCTCGTGATAGGCCATGCGGGAGCCATGCACATCGACGGTCTTTTTTGTCAGTGGTTGTTCTGTCATGGGTGTTCCGGCCTCCACAATTGAAACAGCATGGTGCGCGATCGCGCCGGACGCAAATCAATGTCTCTTGCTTTCACCATCTCCGACCTGCGCCGGCGCCCGGAATTTTTCAACACCGTCGCGATGCGGATCTGGCAGGCCTGGTGGGAAGCGGAAGGCACTTCGCTCGACTATATCTCTGGCCGCTTGCGCGAGAACATGAGCGACACGCCAATCCCGTTCGCGCTGGTCGCGCACGACGGCTTTTTACGAAAGGCTGGGCTGGACCCTGCTGGAACGACAAGTCGGGCGCAACGGCCTCGACGTAACGCCAGCGCCAGCGCCTGCGAGTTTAATTCGCCGCCATGAAGATCGACAGGCCGAAGCCGGTGAGATGGTGGAGCGCCTGGTCGATGCCGATCAGCCACCAGAACCATTGATGCTCCATCGTCACGTTGAAAGTCGAGACGCAAAGGCCCTTGGCGCGATCGATGGTGATGTGGATTGCGAAATCGATAAAGGCGACGAACCAGAATCGCGGCGCGACGATCAGGATGAACAACAGCGCAACCGCAAGGTGTATCAGGCAATGCACCAGGAGCGGCAGCGCCCAGCCCTTCTTCTGATCCTTGCCCTGGGCCATCCAGGAATTCTGCAGCAGGAAGTCCGCAATGACGTGCTTGACAGTCAAAAGCAGCATCCAGCCAATCAACAGACCAACCGGAACCGAAGACGACATAGGGGGAAACAACAAAGCTGACGCCCTCGCTGCTCGGACCTGGAACGCACGGGGATAACGAGGCGTTCAGCGCAACTTCCACAAAAACCCGGCCAAATCGACCCGGCATTGATCTTTTATGACATCTCCCGCGCCGGATTGCACCTGCAAGGAACCTTAAAAAACCAAGGTGTGGCCGAGCGGCGATAGCGCCTCCATGGGTTCCGGCCAGCCAGTAACGTTACCGGGGCCCGCAATTTGCAATTCGCGAGGCGCTGCGGATATCATCCCACTCGCAAAAATTGTCGTTCTTTTTTAGGCATTTACGATCCCGCCGGACGAGCCGCGATGCCGCCGCCGCGGCCGGACTAATCCTGACATCGGGGTAAGAGCCATGAGCGCTGAAATCCCAACGCCGCCGGCGGAGCCGCTCCTCCCACGCTCGCAGGTTGTCAAGAGCAACCGCCGGCAGGTGCTGCTATTTGCGCTGCTGACCCTGATCCTGACGGTTGCCACGGTGGGGGGGCGGCCGCGTCTGGTTGCGAAACTCCGAGACGCTGACCATCGCTGTCGGCGACGCCAAGAGCGATGAGGCGATGTTTGCCGCCAAGCTCGCCACGGTTCTCAAGAACACCTCCTCGCGGCTGCGCCTGAAGATCACGTTCAATGCCGACAATGCCAAGGCGCTCACGCAGTTCGACCGCAAGGAGGCCGATCTCGCAGTGCTGCGCACCGACGCCAAGGTTCCACCGCGCGCCCGCGCGCTGGCGATCCTGGAGCACGATGTGCTGCTGCTGATCGGCCCCGGCAACAAGAAGATCAAGTCGCTTGCGGATTTGAAGAAGACGAAAAGGATCGCGGTGCTCGGCGACGGTGACAACAATGTCGCCTTTGTCCGCAATGTCCTCGACGTGAGCGACGGCACGGATGCCGCTTCGCGGGTGCAAATGGCGCCGGCCGGATCGACGCTGGACAAGCTGCTCGGATCGGGCGGCTTCGGCGCCGTCATCGCGATCGGGCACGCCTCCAAAGTCATGAAGGACAAGAGTTACGAGCAATATGCCAAACGCGGCGGATTCACCTTGAATGCGATCGACGAAGCCAAGGCGCTGGCGCGAAAGATCCCCGGCATTTCCGAGGAAACGCTGTCGACCGGCATGCTGTCCTCCTCGCCCGAAATCCCCGATGACGATCTCGACACGATCGGCCTGCAATGGCTGCTGGTCGCGCAATCGCGGATGCCGACGACGACGGCAGGCGACCTCGCGCGCCTCATCTACGAGAACAAGGCGGGACTCGCGCTGGACGACGGCTTCGCCTCCCGGATCGAGCCTGCGGCCACCGACAAGGACGCCTTCATCGTCGCGCACCAAGGCGCCGCCGAATACATCAACGACGACACCAAGTCGTTCATGGACCGCTACAGCGACCTGCTCTATCTCGGCGCTGCGGCGCTCAGCGTGATCGGTTCGATCTTCGCCGCCATCTACACCAAGATCACTCGGATTGCGCCCGAGAAGGCCAGTGAACTGGCAACCGCGATTCTCATGATCGGCGAGAAGGTCGAGCACGCCAATTCACTGGATGCGCTGGAAGCACTGCAGGACGAACTCGAGGCCATCCTGCGCGGCGCGGTGATAGGCCTGCGCGACGGCACCATCTCAAGCGATGGGCTCGATACGTTCAAGCTCGGCTATGAATTGGTCCGCGACGAGATCGGCATGCGCCGGGACCATTTGACGCGGCACGCCGCCCGCGACGACAAGGTAGTGGTCGTGAAATCGGCGCAAAGCGCCTAACTTTTTTTTCCGCGCGGCTTGCCGATACCGTGCCGCCGATCTTCTCTTGACGACCTCCTGAGCGGGGTGTTTCATCCTGTGGCCTTCTGCCCGCTCAACGAGGGCGAAGTGATGCGAAGAGGCGAAAACAGGCCTCGTCCGGCTGACCCGTCGAGGCTCGGATTTCGAACATTTGCCGACAGCCCGCGCCACGCGGCTCTCCGGATGCGGCCCGTGGAGTGCGCGACGCGCCAATCTAGATGGTCGGGCGTACCGACAACCTGCCCGACTCCGGCTGATCGTGGGCCTTGGGTGTTTGAACTTCAAACTGAGGAGGAATACGAGGAGGGGGAGATGATCGAGGGTAAATTCGACTCGCGCACCCTGGCAAACATGAACGTCGCGCTCGACCGCGTTTGCGAGAAGGTCCCGCATGGTGAGGACTACGTGGTTCGCAAACGCGTCGCCAAGCAGATCATCAGATGCGCCAGCAGCGGCAAAACGACGCTCAGCGATTTAACCGCCGCCGGCCAGCGCGCGCTGATCAAGGTCGCGGTCGCGACGAAATAGCGCAAAAATCATCCTGCCGCAGCACTGGCGCCAGCACCTAAGGCCCGCGCCCTGATCTCGGCGATCGCTCGCTTGAGCGCTACCTGCCTCGGATCGGGCCGGGCGGCAGCGCGTGCTTCGGCCACCGCGCCGGCGAGGTCTTGCAGCGGCAGCGCGCCATCGAAGGTCGGTTTCGCCAGGCCGTTGATGATCGCGTGCCAGTCGGCGAGCCCCTGACGATAGCGATCGCCGTAACCCTCGACCATGGTCGCGGTCTCCACGATCGCCGATGTCGCACTTGGCTGCTTCTCCAGACTGCGGCCGATCATGTGCAGCCAGCGTTCAACCCAGGCGCGCTCCTCGCTATAGCGGATCGAAAACAACCGCCATCGGCGCAGCCACGCTTCGATCTTCAAGCGGCGAAGGCCCCAACGGCTTGCGGTGCTGAAAGGGATCGAGACCCGCCTGTGGGCCCACCCGAGCTTGTCGAGCACCATCAGCACGGGATCGGCGGCTACCGCAGGAAGCGCATCGACCAATTCATCGAACCGGAATTTCTTGACGTCGGTGGATCGAACCTGACCGTCACTGTCGCGGAATTCGGCGAGCTTCAACTGCGCGATCCGGATCGCATCCTCGTAGGCCATGCGGTTGCCCATCAAGCGCGCGATCTCACGAAACGTTGCGGCATCGACGCCCTGACGGCCGACGAAGCGCTGCAGCCGCTCGACATAGAGCTTTGCATAGGCGGCGCCCTGATAATCCATCAACAAATGAATGCCATCGCTGACGACGGACGAGGCGCCGTCGGGCAAGCCGTCGGGAAGGGACGGCGGCGTGTTATCTTGCTCGTCGAGGAAATCGGCGAACAGATAGCGAAGCGAAGACAGCAGGCCGTCGTCTGACACGTGAGTGCCCCTGTTTCCGGCGGCTCAAGCCGGCTTCGGCGCCGCGGCAGACACCGCCGCCGTCTGCTCCGCCAGCCGCTGCTCCAGCGTGCCGATGTTTTGAAACAGCCGGGCGCTGGAGAGACGCAGAAAGTAGAAGCCGAAGGCTGGATTCTGCACGTATAGTTCCTCGACCTTGCTGTAGCTGACGCTCAGGATCAAGCCGGCCTCGACGCATTCCAGCGTCTGGGTTCGCACGTTGGACGGAGAGAGCATGCCGAGTTCGCCGACAATGGCGCCGACCGGCAGTTCGATGCCCGACTCGACCAGCTTGAATCGGCCGCTGACGATATAGAGCATGTCCTCGGCCTTCTCGTCTTTGTAGAACAATACCTCGCCGGCTTCGCATCTGCGCTCGGTCATGAAGGGTTTCAACCATTCCATCGACAGGTCGCTATTGACGGATTTTTTGACGTCGCGCACGAGCTGGAGCATCTGGTGCAGCCGATAGGAATTGAGCACCAGCACCACCGTCTGCACCAGAATGACCAGGTAATTATGGCTTGGAATCGCCGTCGTGATCAGGACCAGATTGGTGAGGATACCGAAAACCCTCAGAGGGATCATCGTCCGCATCGTGGTGGTAGCGACCACGAAGACCGATGCGAACAGGGCGCCGGCTGTTCCTGCGTGTTCTGCGAGATGTGAGGTATCCATCGAGGCCAACCAAAAACCAAAAGGAGGAAAGCGGGGCATCATAATGTCCGCGGGCGCTTTTGATATACGCGCAAAAAGCGACGTTTTGTCTGGGATTTGGGCTGTTCCGGCCAAAATTCCTCGGATATCCCGCCTGCCTCCATGGGTCAGCGCAAGGCAGGGCGAGGCCGGTTTTTCGAAGCGAACAACACGAGGTGAGCGTCGATAACGTTGTTTTCCAACCGTCGTTGACGACCTCCCCCCGCTTGGGCACCTTGGGGGGGGGACCGGTCACGCCATGCCGTCGCCGCATCCGTTTCTCTTTAAGCCGCAAGGCCGCTTATTCGAATGTCCAAGCCGCACGCTTTTCCCGCCCTGGAGCTATTCGTGGTGGCAACAGCCGGCCGCAACATGACGAGGCCCGCCTATGTCGCCGTCCTGACCGGCGTCGCCATGATGGTGCTGCTCACCGTCGATCCCGCCTATGAGGCGGCGCATCACTGGGTCGACGCGGTGCTGTGGGCATGCCTGGCCTTCTTCCTGTTCGAATGGGTGGTACGGCTTCAGTACGCGTCCAAGGCGGATCGCTTGTGGACTTACGCATTGTCGGGCCGTGGGCTGCTCGACGGTTTCTCGGCGGCAGCCATACCGCTTGCGCTCGTCCTTGGCGCCAATCCCAAATCGGCGTGGTTGCTCGGCATATTCTGGATGTTCAAGGTGGTTCCGGGGATTCCGGGACTGCGGCAGTTGCGCCGGGTGCTGGTGCAGGAATCCGGGCCGCTCTTGAGCGTGCTGGTGATCTTTCTCATGGTGCTGTTTCTGGCTTCGGTAGCCATGTATTTTCTGGAGCGCGACGCCCAGCCGGCCGGCTTCGGCAGCGTGCCTGCGGCGTTATGGTGGGCGGTCGCGACCCTGACCACGACGGGATATGGCGATGTCGTTCCGATCACGCCCCTCGGCCGGCTGGTCGCGGGGTTGGTGATGATCTGCGGCATCGGCGTGTTCGGGCTGTGGGCCGGTATTCTTGCCACCGGCTTTGCCGCTGAAACCCGCCGCGACAATTTCCTCAAGACCTGGGAGTCGGTCAGCAAGGTGCCGTTCTTTGCCTCGCTCGGCCCGGCCGCGATCGCCGACGTCACGCACATGCTGCGCACTATGGATCTGCCGGCGCGCACCATGATCATCCGCAAGGGCCAGCAGGGCGACTGCATGTATTTCATCGCCGCAGGCGAGGTGGAAGTCGACTTGCCGGGCAAGAAAGTCACGCTCGGCGACGGCGCGTTCTTCGGCGAGATGGCGCTGCTCGGCAACAATCTGCGCTCCGCCAACATCACGACCACCCGGGTATCGCGGCTCTTGGTGCTCGATCTCGTCGACTTCCGCCTGTTGATGGCACGGCATCCGGATCTCGCCGAGACCATCGACGCCGAGGCCAAGCGGCGGGAGCTGGAGAACAAGTGATGCACGTCCAATCCACAGCCGTCGAAGCGGCGACGCCGCCGGTCCTCGAATGCGACGGCGCGCGTGCCTCTATCCGCCTCAACCGGCCGAAGCATCTGAACCGGCTGCAGGCGGAAGACCTCGACGTGCTTTTGCGCCTGTTCGACCGCATCGAGGCCGATTCCGCGATGCGGGTGCTGGTGCTGACCGGCACCGGGCGGGCCTTCAGCGCCGGCTACGATCTGAACTCGGTTGCCGAGCGCGCCGCCAGCGCCGCTGAAGAGAGCGCCGGATCGGCGTTCGAAATCGTCGTCAACCGCCTGGAAGACTTGGCGCTGCCGACGATCTGCCGACTCAATGGCGGGGTCTATGGCGGCGCGACCGACCTTGCGCTGGCCTGCGACTTCCGCATCGGCGTCGACACCGGAGAGATGTTCATGCCGGCGGCACGACTGGGATTGCACTATTACAAAAGTGGCATCGCCCGCTATGTTTCACGGCTTGGCGCCGACAACGCCAAAAAGCTGTTTTTGACCGCCGAGAAGATCAGCGCGCCGGAAATGCTGCGGATCGGCTATCTCACCGCCATGGTGCCGCCCGAGTCGCTCGACGAAGAGGTGGACCGGCTGGCGACGCTGCTCGCCGGCAATGCGCCGGTCGCGATGGCCGGCATGAAGCGCACGATCAACGAAATCGCCCGCGGCAAGCTCGACGAGGCGGCCGCCGATCAGCGCGCCCGCGACAGCATGCGCGGCGAAGAGATCAAGGAAGGCGTCAGGGCCTTCGCCGAGAAACGCCCGCCGAAGTTTTAGCTATCCACAAACGTCACGGTATCGGCAACGTCGGCGCGTGAGGTGCGATAGCTGTTGATCTTGTGGGCGTGGTCGGCATAGCCGAAGGAAATGCCGCAGACCACGCGGCGGTCGTCGCCGAGATTGAAGTGGCGGCGGATCAGCGCCGAATGGCGAGCTAGGGCTGCCTGCGCGATGGTGCCGAGACCGAGCGCTTGCGCGGCCAGCATGAAATTGCCGACATAGGCGCCGCAATCGATCGCACCGTAAACCCCGAGCGGCTCGTCGGTGTGAATGATCGCAACGTGCGGCGCACCAAAGAAATTGTAATTCTCCAGCGCTTGCTTCGCATAGGCGGCCTTGTCGCCTCGGGCGATACCGAGCGTGTTGTAAAGTTGAAATCCGCTCTCGCGGCGGCGCTCCAAGTAGCGTCCGAGATATTCGCGCGGCGGTGGGAAGTCGTGGCCGTCCGGTGCGCCGGACGCCGCCTCCGCATAGATCAATTTGCGAAACCGTTCCTTGGCCTCGCCCCTCGCGATCACGACCTGCCACGGCTGGCTGTTGCACCAGGACGCCGTGCGCTGTGCCACGGCGAGAACGTGCGCGATGGTCTCGCGCGGAACCTCTCGCGGCAGGAAGGCGCGAACCGAATAGCGCTCGTTCAGCAGTTCTTCGAGCACGCCGATGCGATCTTCCGTCGCGTAATGCGAGTTCGGCGCTTTTGCCGCGTCATCCATGATCATGGTCCCTCTATCGTCCCTTAATCGGAATCTCGTTGAACGGCACGTCCTTGTCGACGCGGATGTCGCCGGGCAGCCCCAGCACGCGCTCGGCGATGATGTTGCGCAGGATTTCGTCGGTGCCGCCGGCGATGCGCATCGACGGCGAAGACAGCAGCATCTGCTGGAACTGGCCGCGCGCTTCCTCCTCGGCCTCACCGGTGAAGACGCCGGCCGCGCCTTCGAGATCCATCGCATAGGTCGCGATGTCCTGCAGCATCACACCTGCGACGAGCTTGCCGATCGAGTTTTCCGGCCCCGGGCGCTCGCCCTTCGACAGCGCCGAGATCGCGCGGTAGCTGGTATATTTCAGCCCGCTCGCCTTCACCGCCCAGCTCGCAAGTTTCGAGCGCGTGGCGCGATCGTCGATCGCAAGCCCATCCTCCGTCATCAGATTGGAGCAGAACTCGAACATCTCGGGAAAGCCGGTCGCAAGCCGCGCGCCGATCGACATCCGTTCGTTCATCAGCGTGGTGAGCGACACGCTCCAGCCGTCGCCGACCGCGCCGAGACGCTGGCTATCAGGGATCACCACGTCGGTAAAATAGACCTCGTTGAATTCCTGCATGCCGTTGGCCTGTTTGATCGGCCGCACCTCGACACCTTTGCTCTTCATGTCGAGGAAGAACATCGTCAAACCCTTGTGCTTGGGCACATTGGGATCGGTGCGGGTGATCAGGAGGCCGCAGTCGGAATAATGCGCGCCGGAGGTCCAGATCTTCTGGCCGTTGACGATCCAATCGTCGCCGCGTCGTTCCGCGCGGGTGCGCAAGCCCGCGACATCGGAGCCGGCGGCAGGCTCGGAAAACAACTGGCACCAGATTTCCTCACCCGAGGCGAGCTTCGGCAGATAGCGCTGCTTGGCCTCCTCGCTGCCGTAAGCCATCACCGTCGGCCCGCACATCCCCTCGCCAATCTGAAATGGCTGCGTCAGCTTGCCGAAGACGCCCTCTTCTTGCTGCCAAATCACGCGCTCGATCGGCGTTGCGCCGCGGCCGCCATATTCCTTTGGCCAGTGCAGGCAGGCCCATCCCCCTTGCGCCTTCTTCTTCTGCCAGGCCTTGCCGACCTCGACCATGTCGTGGCTCGCGAGGCGGATGCGGCCGAGCGACGATTTCGAAAGCTCCGCTTCGAACTCCTTCGGCGCGTTGGCGTCGATCCATTTGCGGGCGGTGTCACGGAATTCGGCTTCCTGCGGCGTGTCGTCGAAATTCATTCCCGTTCTCCTCTGTCCTACGCCGCGTTCTTCTTGCGCATGCGATCGATCAGCGCGTCTTCCCAATAAGAGAGGCTACCGAGGGAAAGCGCCATCGCGTTGGCGCGGCGGTAGTACATGTGGCAATCGAACTCCCAGGTAAAACCCATGCCGCCGTGAACCTGGATGTTGTTCTTGGCACAATGCTGGAATGCCTGCGTTGCGCTGATGCGCGCGGCAGCGGCGGCCTCCGGCAATTCCGACGCATCGCTCGAAAGCGCCCAGGCGCCGTAATAGCAATTGGAGCGCGCGAGCGTCGCCGAGACATACATGTCGGCCAGCATGTGCTTGACCGCCTGGAACGAACCGATCGGCCGGCCGAAGGCGATGCGATCCAGCGCATAATCGCGGCCCATTTCGAGCGCGCGGTCGGCGCCACCGACTTGTTCGAACGCAATCAGTACCGCGGCGCGGTCGAGCACGCGGGAAATGATGCTCCAGCCTTCACCGGCAGCGCCGAGCGGTTCGGCCTTGCAGTTCTTGAAGTTGAGTTCGGCTTGTCCTCGGGTGGGATCGATATTGGTCAGCGCCTTGGCTTCAAGGCCGCCGGCCTTCAAGTCGACCAGGAACAGCGAGACGTCGGTCTCGCGGCCGCTCGAACCGGTGCGCGCGGCGACGATCGCGAAATCGGCAATCGCGCCGTCGGGTACCGGCTTCTTCACGCCGTTGAGCGTTCCGCCTGATGCGGTGAGCCTGACGGCCTGCGGCGACGGATTGCCCTTGCCTTCGAACAGCGCCAGCGTGCCGATCGCCTCGCCCGCGGCGATGGCCGACAGCCATTTCCGTTTCTGCGCCTCGCTGCCAGCGAGCAGCAACGCTTCCGCAGCGAGATAAACGGTCGAGGAGAACGGCACCGGCGCCAGCGCGCGGCCCATTTCTTCGGCGATAACGCAGAGCTCGAGATGGCCGGCGCCGGCGCCGCCGAATTCTTCCGGGATCGCGACGCCGAGAAAGCCCATCTCGGCGAGGCCCTTCCACAGTTGCTTGTCATACGGTGCTTTGGCGTCCAGCACGGCGCGCACCGCTTTGGGCGGGCACTTCTCCGCCAGGAACTTTCTGGCCTGATCGCGCAGTTGCTTCTGGTCATCGGAGAAATCGAAATTCATGGCGATCTACCTTTTATTCGCTGGTCATTCGCGGGCACGCTCCTGCTCGCCGTCGGCAACAGTTGCGAGCGGTAACTACCGCGGCGCCATGCGGATCGCGCCGTCGAGACGGATGGTCTCGCCGTTGAGCATCGGGTTCTCGACGATGTGCACCGCGAGGTTGCCGTATTCGCTGGCATCGCCGAGCCGCGCCGGATGCGGCACCTGCGCGCCGAGGCTCTTGCGCGCCTCTTCGTTCAATCCCATCAACAGCGGCGTCAGGAACAGGCCGGGCGCGATGGTGTTGACGCGGATCTTCTGGCTCGCGAGGTCGCGCGCGGCCGGCAGGGTCAGGCCGACCACGCCGCCCTTCGAGGCGGAGTAGGCGATCTGGCCGATCTGGCCTTCATAGGCCGCGACGCTCGCGGTGTTGATGATGACGCCGCGCTCCTCGCCGATCGGCTCCGCCGTCACCAGGCGCTCGGCAAACAGCCGCAGGCAGTTGAAGGTACCGATCAGGTTGACGTTGATGATGCGCGCGAATTTGGCGAGCGGATAGACGCCGTCCTTGCCGACGATGCGCTGCGAGCCGCCGATCCCGGCACAATTCATCAATACGCGCGCGATGCCGTGCGCGGCCTCAGCTTTGGCGAGCGCCGCTTTCACCTGTTCTTCGTCGGTGACGTCGGCATGCAGGGCAACACCCCTTACCTCGGCCGCGATCTTTTCGGCATTCTCCTTGCTCTGGTCGAGCACGCCGATCTTGGCGCCTTTGGCGGCCATGGCGCGCGCGGTGGCGGCACCCAGGCCCGAGCCTCCGCCGGTGATGAGGACGGCAACGTCTTTCAACTGCATTTTGAAACCTTTCCTTGGGCGTTTCTTCTCTGGACTCTAAAGCTTCGAAATGATCATCCGGCGGCAACGACTCCATTTGTCGTGAGCATTCCGCCGCAGATCAGCGCCTCCATGTGCTGGATGTACTCCCGGCAGACCTCGTCGGTGATCGGGCCGACGCCGGTCGCGCGCGACATCGCGTGGCGGCCGAAAAAGAGATGATCGCAGGCGCCAATCAGGCTGGTGTAAAACAACACCGGATCGATGTTGCGGAATTCGCCGCACCTGATGCCCTCCGCTAGAAGGTGGCGATGAAACCCGAGCAGCGGGGCGACGAAGAATTGCGAGACCTCGTCGGCGGCCTCGGTGCTGGTTTCATGCAAGAGATAATGGATCAACCGGTTCATGTAGGGGAACCGGTGATAGGCGCGGATGATACCGGCAATGTGCAGTCTGAGCTTGGCGGTCGGCGTGATCGGCTGCGCCAACAGATATTCGAGGTTCGACACTTCGGCCGCGGCATCCCGGGCCAGCAGCGCCAGCAACAGTCCGTCCTTGTTGCCGAAGTGATATTTCACCAGCGCGGCGTTGACGCCGGACTTTTGCGCGATATCGCTGAGCGATACCTCGATGGACGATCGCTCGATCATCAGTGCGCTCGCCGCCATGAGCAGCTTCTCGGCGGTGGCGTTCTTCGCGGCCGGAAAGCTTGTCGGCACGCTGGTATTCAACTGTGATCCCATGACCCGCCCGCGGGACGAAAACCCAAACCGAAATCCAAGGCGAGATAAGCCGATGCAAGCGCCGCACTCAAGGGTTAATTGATCGATTGACTAAATCCCTGAGCATCCCTTAAATCCGCCCCGACATTCCAGACAAACCCAGAACAATCAGGGAGATGAAGAGATGGCCGAGGCTTATATTGTCGCCACCGCCCGGACCGCCGGCGGACGCAAGGGAGGACGTCTTTCGACCTGGCATCCGGCGGATCTTGCCGCGACTGTGCTGGATGCCCTGGTGGAGCGCACCGGCGCCGATCCCGCCGACATTGAGGACGTCATCATGGGCTGCGTGATGCAGGCCGGCGAGCAGTCCAACAACATCGCGCGCAATGCCATCATGGCATCAAAGCTGCCCGAGAGCGTGCCCGGCACCTCGATCGATCGGCAATGCGGCTCGTCACAGCAGGCGCTGCATTTTGCGGCGCAAGCCGTGATGTCAGGCAGCATGGATATCGTGATCGCCGCGGGCGTCGAGTCGATGACGCGGGTGCCGATGGGTCTGGCTTCGTCGCTGCCCGCAAAGAACGGTTTCGGCCACTACAAGAGCCCGGGAATCGAGCAGCGCTACCCCAACATCATGTTCAGCCAGTTCACCGGCGCAGAGATGATGGCGGAAAAATACGGCCTCTCCAAAGACGAACTGGATGAGTATTCCTATAACAGCCACCAGCGCGCGATTGCCGCCACCCAGGCCGGCCGCTTCAAAGACGAGATCGTTCCGGTGCAGATCACCCGCGCCGACGGCTCGACCGATACGCACAATATCGACGAAGGCATCCGCTTCGACGTCAGCCTCGCGGGCATCAAGGGCGTCAAGCTGATCGCCGAGAATGGCAAGCTCACCGCGGCAAGTGCCAGCCAGATCTGCGACGGCGCCTCCGGCGTGATGGTCGTCAACGAAAAGGGCCTGAAATCGCTCGGTATCAAGCCGATGGCGCGGGTCCACCACATGACCATGATGGGCGGCGATCCCGTGATCATGCTGGACGCGCCGTTGCACGCGACCGAACGCGCGCTGAAGAAGGCCGGCCTGTCGATCGATGACATCGACCTGTTCGAGGTCAACGAGGCCTTTGCCTCGGTACCGACGGCGTGGCTCAAAACCACCGGCGCCGACCCCGAGCGGCTCAACGTCAATGGCGGCGCGATCGCGCTCGGCCATCCGCTTGGCTGCTCCGGCACCAAATTGATGACGACGCTCGTCAATGCGCTCAAGCAACGCAACAAGCGCTACGGCCTGCAGACCATGTGCGAAGGCGGCGGCATGGCCAATGTGACGATTGTGGAAAGGCTGTAGAAGAAGCGAATAGCGAGTAGCGAATAGTGAGTGGATGCAGGGCGCATGCCGCCGCCTCTCATCTATTCGCTATTCGCTACTCACTATTCGCGCCTCTGAGAAATCCTTCATGACCCACCCATCGATTCACGCGCGTAGCCATCCCGACAAGGTCGCCTACCAGATGGCGGGCAGCGGCAAGGCAATCAGCTATCGCGAGCTTGACGAACTCTCGAACCAGGGCGCGCATCTGTTCCGTTTGCTCGGGCTGAAGGCCGGCGATCACATCGCCCTATTGATGGAGAATCGCCTTGCCTTCATGGAAATCTGCTGGGCGGCGCAGCGCTCAGGGCTCTATTACACCGCGATCAGCCGCTATCTCACCCCGGACGAGATCGCCTATATCGTCAAAGACTGCGGCGCCAAACTCGTCATCACCTCGCCGAAATGCGCCGACCAGGTCAAGAGCTTGATCACGGATGCGCCCGGCGGGCCCTTGTTCTATATGCTCGACGAGCCTCTCCCCGGCTTCCGCTCGTTCGACAAGGAGGCGAGCGTGCAGCCGACCACGCCAATCCCCGATGAGGTCGCCGGCTACGACATGCTGTATTCGTCGGGCACTACGGGGCGACCAAAGGGCATCAAGCGGCAGTCGGAAAGCAAACCGATCGACGTGCCGAATCCGTTTCTGAAAGTTCTCTGCGCCGACATGTGCGGCATGAATGCCGACAGCATTTACCTTTCGCCGGCGCCGCTCTATCACGCCGCGCCCTTGCGCTTCAACATGATGGCGATCACGCTAGGCGGTACCTCGATCATCATGGAATCTTTCGATGCCGAAACGTTTTTAAAGCTGGTCGAGAAGCACAGGGTGACGCAATCGCAACTGGTGCCGACCATGTTCGTGCGCATGCTGAAACTGCCGGATGAAGTTCGGCTGCGCTACGATGTCTCCTCGCTCAAAGGCGCGATCCATGCCGCCGCGCCCTGCCCGATCGACGTCAAGGCCAAAATGATCGACTGGTGGGGACCGATCCTGATCGAATATTACGCCGGCTCGGAAGGCAACGGCATCACGGTTTCGACTTCAGAGCAATGGCTCACCCATCGCGGCACGGTCGGTCGCGCCGTCGTCGGCAAGGTCAAAATCCTTGACGACAACGACCAGGAAGCGCCCACGGGGCAGATCGGCACGGTCTATTTCGCCGATGCGCCGGTGTTCGCCTATCACAACGATCCGGAGAAGACCAAGCGCGCCTACAACGCCAGGGGTTGGTCGACACTCGGCGACGTCGGCTATCTCGACGACGAAGGCTTTCTCTATCTCACCGATCGCAAATCTTACATGATCATTTCGGGCGGCGTGAACATCTACCCGCAGGAGACCGAGGACGTGCTGATCACCCATGCCGACGTTGCCGACGTCGCGGTGTTCGGCGTTCCGAACGAGGAGATGGGCGAAGAGGTCAAGGCCGTGGTGCAGCCGCACGACATGTCACGCGCAGGGAAAGCGCTGGAAGCCGAGCTGATCTCATTTTGCCGAAAGCACCTGTCGCCGATCAAATGCCCGCGCAGCATCGACTTCGAGGCCGAACTGCCGCGCACGCCGACGGGAAAGCTGGTGAAGCGGCACTTGCGCGACAAATATTGGCCGCAGATGACGGTGAGAATATCGTAGAGTGGGCAAAGGCGCGTCTATTGCGCCGTGCCCACCAATTGTTGATGTCCTCGCGCATAGTGGTGGGCACGCGGAGCCTGTCATCGGGCGCGCATTCGTGCGACCCGTTGGCTTTGCCGACCCTACGAATCTTTTTGTGAGCTAGCCAAAATGGAAAGCCTCCCCGACATCCCCCTTCCCTCCACGATCCGCTCGCGCTTCGTGGAAAACATCAACGGCCTTCGCATGCATGTGCTCGAGGCCGGCTTCGAGACGCGTGGGCGCCCGTGTTTGCTGCTGCTGCACGGCTTTCCCGAACTTGCCTATAGCTGGCGCAAGGTGATGCCACAGCTTGCGGAGGCCGGCTATCACGTGATCGCGCCGGACCAGCGCGGCTATGGCCGCACCACTGGCTGGGACGCGAACTACGACGGCGATCTCACGCCGTTCCGGCTCACCAATGTGGTGCGCGACGCGCTCGGCCTCGTAGCAGCCTTCGGCCACGCAACCGTCGATGCCGTCATCGGCCATGATTTTGGCAGCCCGGTCGCGGGGTGGTGCGCGCTGCTGCGGCCCGATGTGTTCCGATCGGTGGCGCTGATGAGCGCGCCGTTCGCGGCCCCGCCATCGCTCCCGTTCAACACCGCCGATGCGCCCGCGAAACCCCAACCGGAAGATCCGGTGCATCGCGAGCTCGCAAGCCTGCCGCGGCCGCGCAAGCATTATCAGTGGTACTATTCGACACGTGAGGCGAACGACGACATGCATCGCGCGCCGCAAGGCGTGCATGATTTCCTGCGCGCCTATTACCATCACAAGAGCGCGGACTGGAAAGACAACAAGCCTTATCCGCTGCAATCCTGGTCGGCCGGCGAACTCGCGAAACAGCCGACCTATTATGTGATGGATCTCGCCAAGACCATGCCGGAGACGGTCGCGGCCGAAATGCCCGATGGCGCCGCGATCGCGGCGAACAGATGGCTTCCCGACAGCGAGCTTGCTTTCTACAGCGCTGAATATGCCCGCACCGGATTCCAGGGCGGCTTGCAATGGTATCGCTGCGGCACTTCAGGCGCCTTCAACGCCGAACTCCAGATCTGGTCGGGCAAAACCATCGACGTGCCCTCCTGCTTTATCTCAGGCAAACAGGATTGGGGCACCTATCAGCGCCCTGGCGTCTATGAGGCGATGCAGAAAAGCACATGCACCAGGATGTTAAGCGTTCATCTGGTCGACGACGCCGGCCATTGGGTGCAACAGGAGCAGCCGGAGCAGGTCAGTCATTTGCTGCTCGAATTTCTGCAGAAATCGCGCGCCAGCCGCTAAACGGATTTGACCCCGGAAACACAGCCTTCTATAACAGTTTAGAACCATTCTAAACAGAGAAGGCGCTGACCCGTGAAGAATTTTGCCGATCTCACCGAGCGCGAGGTGCTGGCCGTTGCGATCTCCTCAGAGGAAGAAGATAGCCGCATCTATATGAGCTTCGCCGAGGACCTCGCGAAGCGTTATCCGGACACCGCCAAGGTATTCGAAGAGATGGCCGAGGAGGAGAGCGGTCATCGCCATCGGCTGCTGGAATTGTATGAGCAGCGTTTCGGACCGCATCTGCCGCCGATCCGGCGGGAGGACGTCAAGGGATTTTTGCGCCGGCGCCCGATCTGGCTGACCAAGAATCTGTCGCTCGACGCCATCCGCAAGGAGGTCGAGACGATGGAGCTGCAAGCCGAGCGGTTCTACGCCAAGGCCAGTGAGCGCGCGGAGGATGTCGGGGTCCGCCGGCTGCTCGGCGATCTCGCCGAAGAGGAAAAGGGCCACGAGAAACTCGCGGCAAAGCTGACCAACCAGATTCTGAGCCCGGATGTACGCGAAGCCGAAGACAGGACGCGCCGGCGCCTATTCGTCCTGCAGTATGTGCAGCCCGGCCTCGCCGGATTGATGGACGGATCGGTATCGACGCTGGCGCCGCTGTTTGCCGCCGCCTTCGCGACCCATCTGAACTGGCAGACGTTTCTGGTTGGACTCGCCGCCTCGATCGGCGCCGGCATCAGCATGGGATTTGCGGAAGCCTTGTCCGACGACGGATCGCTCACCGGGCGCGGTTCGCCGTGGCTGCGCGGCGCTGCCAGCGGCGTGATGACGGCACTCGGCGGTTTGGGCCACTCCATGCCGTATCTGGTACCGGATTCATGGCCCAACGCGTTCTGGATCGCGACCGCGATGGCAGGCGTCGTGGTGTTCTTCGAATTATGGGCGATCGCTTTCATCCGCGCCCGATATATGGACACCCCGTTCCTCCAGGCGGTATTCCAGATCGTGCTCGGCGGCGTCATCGTGCTTGCGGTCGGCATTCTGATCGGCGCGGCGTAGGCGGGCACCGCGGCGATGATGAGACGCCGATTCAGACCGGGCTCCAGGCGCCATCTTTCCTGGCTGGCCTGCACTGCCGTCTCTGTCCTGCTCGCCCAAGGTGCGAAGGCCACTGATGAAATCCAGGTCTACAACGCCGGCATTGCCGCGGTGGGCCAATTCACGATCCAGCAGCACCTCAACTACACCGCGATCGGGCTTAAGGACCCGCCGTTTCCGGGTGGCCTCGTCTCCAACCACGCAATCAACGGCACGCCGGAATTTGCCTATGGCGTCACCGATTGGTGGGAAGTCGGGCTCTATCTGCCCTTCGCCATCCAGGATCAACAGTTTTTGTCAAATTCATTCAAGTTGCGGACCCTGTTCGTCTCGCCCAATGCCGAGAAGCGCGACTTCTTTTACGGGATCAATTTCGAATTCAGCAACGAGACGCCCAAATTCTCGCAAACGCGATTTGCAATGGAGATGCGGCCCATCATCGGCGTCCGTAACGCCGACTATGAATTCATCGTCAACCCGATCGTAGATATCGGCTTTGGAAAACTTGGCGAGGCGGACTTCGCGCCAGCGGCGCGGCTGGCGCGAAAGCTCGATAAGGATCTGTTTGTAGGGCTCGAATATTATTCCGATTTCGGCAAGATCGGGGACTTCCCGAAGCTCGCCGATCAGCAACACACGTTATTCGCCGTGACCGATTTCAAGGTCGGCGTCGTGGATGTGAACTTCGGTGTTGGCTATGGACTGACGCCTGCGTCCGACCGTCTCGTCATCAAAACGATTTTGGGCTACGCGTTTCCGGTGCCCGGGAGCAATTCCAGCGAACAGAAGACCTCATCCGGACCGGTCAATCCGATGGCGCGCACCTCCGCGCGACCATTTCAACCCTGACGCGACGATGCATCCCTCGTGCCTCGCTGCCCGCCTTTATCGATTCTAAGTCGATCAATTCTGTTTCCTGTTATGGAATTAAAGCGGCATCGAGTGGATCGTTGTCGTGATGCTAAACCCCTTGCCCAAACGACCTCTCCAGGGAATTTCATGGCTACCCAACTGAGATACGGGACCACCGCGAAGGTGCTCCACTGGCTGATCGTGGCGCTGCTCGTGGTGCAATATCCGATCGGCTGGCTGATGCCCGACCTTCACCGCGGCATGCAACCTGGCGCCGGCATGACATTCCATGTGTCCTTTGGATTAGCGATTCTGGTTCTCATCGTTCTGAGATTCGTATGGCGGCTTACTCACCCGGTAGATCCGGAAAGTTCGCTGGCCGGCTGGCAGCGGCTCAGCTCGGAGGCCGTGCACTGGATGCTCTACGTCCTGGTGCTGGCAACCACTCTGACGGGCTGGCTGTTCGCCTCGTTTCGCGGCTGGTCGATCTCGCTCTTCTACCTCGTGCCGGTGCCCATGCTGGCATCCGACAATGAGGTGGCCGGCAAAGCCATCGACGGTCTGCATCAAGCCGCGGAATGGACGTTGTTGGTGGTGATCGGTATCCACGTCGCGGCGGCGCTGGCCCACATATTCGTCTACCGCGACCGCATCATGCAGCGGATGCTGCCGGAGTAGCTCGCCCCGCGCAGCGATCGCAGGTCTAGCGGCAGCTTGTGGAACCGGGCATCATCTCCTGCAGACCAGCCAAACAGAGCAGGAGAACAGCCTTGGCCAAATCGCAGTGGAGTTTCAATACCGCGGTCGAAGCGTCGGCAGCACTGAGGGCAAAGAAGGTATCCGCCGTCGAGCTCGCCAACGACGCCATTGGCCGCATCGAGCGCCACGACGGCAAAATCAATGCGATTTGCGTGCGCGATTTCGAACGCGGCCTGCAAGCCGCGCGCGAAGCCGACGCCGCGTTGGCGCGCGGCGAGCAAAAGCCGCTGCTCGGCATTCCCTTGACCGTGAAGGAATCCTACAACGTCGCCGGCCTGCCCACGACATGGGGCTTTGTGCCGCAAAAGAATTACCGGCCCGCGGAAGACGCGCTGGCGATTTCGCGGGTGAAAGAAGCCGGCGGCGTGATCCTCGGCAAGACCAATGTGCCGGTCGGGCTCGGCGACTGGCAGAGTTACAACGACATCTACGGCACCACCAACAATCCCTATAACCTCGGCCGCACGCCGGGCGGCTCTTCCGGCGGCTCGGCGGCGGCGCTCGCTGCCGGTTATGGGCCGCTTTCGCTCGGTTCCGACATCGGCGGCTCACTGCGCGTGCCGGCGTTTCATTGCGGCGTCTACGCGCACAAGCCGACCTTTGCGCTGGCCCCCTCGCGCGGCCATCTGCCGCCGCCGTTTCCGGCGATCCCGATGGACCGCGACATGGCGGTGATCGGCCCGATGGCGCGCTCAGCTCTCGATCTTTCGCTCGTGCTTGATGTGATCGCAGGGCCCGACCCGCTGGAGGCCGGTATCGCCTACAGGCTGGCCCTGCCGGGCGCACGTCACGCCGGCTTGAAGGATTTTCGCGTGCTGGTCGTCGAAACCGATCCGGTATTGCCACCGAACAAGGAGATTCGCGACGCGATCGAGAAACTTGCCGGCAATCTTGCAAAGGCCGGCGCGAGCGTGACGCGAGAGAGCGCGCTGTTGCCCAACTTTGCGGAGACGACGCGGTTGTATATGCGGATGCTGCTGTCGTTCCTTGGCACGTTCTTTCTCCCCGAGGTGTACGCCGGCGCCCAGGCCGCCGCCGCGCAGCTATCGCCAGATGACAGGAGCCTTGCCGCCGAACGTCTGCGCGGCATCACCACAAGCCATCGCGCCTGGGTACTCGACGAGACCGCGCGGGCGCGGCTGCGCGCGCAATGGCGTGAGCTGTTTCGGAGTTTCGACGCCGTAATCTGCCCGATCATGCCGACATCCGCCTTTGCGCACGATCATTCGCCGGAGCAGGAAAAGCGCAGCATCAATATCGACGGCAAGGATTACCCTTATCCCGATCAACTGGCCTGGCCCGGGATCGCCACCTTGCCCGGACTGCCGGCGACCGCGATTCCGCTTGGTCTAGGCGGCGACGGATTGCCGATTGGCGTGCAAATCGTCGGGCCCTGGCTGGAGGATCGCACACCGCTGAAACTGGCGGAACTGATCGAGCGTGAATTCGGCGGCTTCGTTGCGCCGCCGATGTTCGATGATTAAGAATGCCTCGTGCCACAACGGAGCAAAACGGATGAGCAAGGACATCGACGAAC
Organism: Alphaproteobacteria bacterium; assembly: GCA_005884765.1. Taxonomy (GTDB): domain Bacteria; phylum Pseudomonadota; class Alphaproteobacteria; order Rhizobiales; family Xanthobacteraceae; genus Bradyrhizobium. The sequence continues at coordinate 8,299 of VAZV01000167.1, read as the reverse complement.
TGACGCTGCTCAATCGGGATTACGTCGCCTCGGTGCAGAATTCGGACGTCAAACGTTTCGACGAAATTTTGGCGCAGGATTTTTACTGCACCAATCCCGACAAAACCCTGGTCGACCGCGCCGCATTCCTCAAGCAGACAGCTGCGCCGGTGAAGATCAAGGATCTCAGGGCGGAGGACGTCAAGATTCGCGTGCTGGGCGACTTCGCCATCATCCATGCCGCCACCCGCTACACCACACCCGAAGGCGAGCAGGCCGTTGGCCGCTATACCGACTGTTGGGCCAGGCAGAACGGCCGCTGGCTCGCGGTCTCGGCGCATGTGGCGCGGTGAGGCGCAAGCGTCATTCCGGGGCGCGCATTAGCGCCAACCCGGAATCTTTTGCCGCATAACTTCGAGACTTCCGGGTTCGCGTCTTTGACGCGCCCCGGAATGACGAGCATCACGCATCGAACATGATCACGCTGCGCACGGTGTTGCCGGCCTTCATTTCGGCAAAGCCTTCGTTGATTTCGGAAAGCTTCAGTTTGGCCGAGATCCAGTCTTCCAGATGCAGCCGTCCGCGCATGTAGAACTCGACCAGGCGAGGCATGTCGACGCGGAAATGGTTCGAGCCCATCGATGAGCCCTGGATCTTGCGCTCGCGCAGGAAATCGAAGCCGTGCAGCTCGATCTTCTGGCCGAACGGGATCATGCCGACGATGGTCGCAGTGCCCCCAGGCGCCAGCATCGCAAAGGCCTGCTCCGCGGTCTCCTTGCGGCCCAGCACCTCGAACGAATGATGCACCCCGCCACCCGTGAGCTCGCGCACCTGCTGTACGACGTCGCCGTTCCTGGGGTCGACGATGTCGGTCGCCCCCAACTTGGTCGCGAGCTGCAGCTTGGCCGGATTGGTATCGACCGCGATGATGCGGCCGGCGCCGGCGATCTGCGCGCCATTGATCGCGGCCATGCCGACGCCGCCGCAGCCAATCACCACCACGTTTTCGCCGGGCGCGACCTTGGCGGTATTCACCACCGCGCCATAGCCGGTGATGACGCCGCAGCCGATCAATGCGGCCAGCTCCAGCGGCATGTCCTTGCGGATTTTGACGATGGCGTTCTCGTGCACCAGCATCTGCTCGGCGAACGAGGAGAGATTGAGGAACTGATTGAGTTTCTCCGGCCGCGCCCATGACAGCCGGTTGGACTGGCCGGGCAGCATCTTCACCGTGGTATCGGTGCACAACACAGTGCGGCCCATCGTGCAATTGTCGCAGGTGCCACAGAACACCGACAGGCAGGTGACGACATGATCGCCGGGCTTCACGTAATTGACGTCGGAGCCGACCTTCTCGACGATGCCGGCCGACTCATGGCCAAGCACCGCCGGCAGCGGATGCGGATAGAGCCCTTCCATGAAGTGCAGGTCGGAGTGGCAAAGGCCGGCGACGGAGGTGCGGATCAGGACCTCACGAGGGCCCGGATTCGGCAGGCTGACGTCTTCGATGACCAAAGGCTTGTTGACTTCGTGCAGGACGGCGGCCTTCATCGGGTACTCCCTATCACTTTGTTTTCGCCCTTCAGCCTACGTCGCGGCAAGCAATTCGCCAACCTCGCCTATCCCGACCGAACGCTCGCCGAGCAGATGGCCCGCGATTGCGTGCTGCGTCGCATTTTCCGTAAGCCGGAACGGATCGCCTGCCGATATCCGGTGATCGACCACCAGCCGCGACAGCAACAGTCTGCGTGCATCGCCACGCATCTCTTGGATACGCCCGCCTTCCCAGGCAAGCGCCACCGCGCTTGCGACATGATAAAGAAAACTCGTCGCGCGCCGTGCCTCGGCCTCATTGTCGGCACGGCTTGCCACCTCGCGCGCGAAGCCGACCGCGCGGTCGGCGAGACCGCGCAGTCGGTCGCGCCAGGCTTGCGGCACGTTGGCGCTGTCGTCGAGCCGTGCGTGCAAATCGGCCGCGAGCGCGCTATCGGCGCCATGACGGCCGACCGCGCGTTTGAGTGCATCGAGCGCGACGATGTTGCCGGTGCCTTCCCAGATCGAGCCGAGATGGGCGTCGCGCAACAACCGGCTGGTTGCAAATTCCTCGACGTAACCGATGCCGCCGCGCATCTCGAGCGCATCGCCGCAGACTTTTCGGGCATCGCGGGTGGCGCGGAATTTCAAGGTAGGGGTGAGGATGCGCAAAAGCGCGGCCGCATCCTGGCTGCCGGCTTCCGCGCGGTCGAGCGCGTCGGCGGTCAAGAAACTCATCGACAGCGCCTGCTCGGTCGCAAGCGCGATCTTCATCAATTGCCGCCGCCCGAGCGGCAGGTCGACGATGCGGCCTCCAAACACCACGCGATTGCTTGCAACCGTCATCGCGTCGTGATGGGCGCGGCGCATCAGCGCGGCTGATTTGACGCCGTTGGAGAGCCGCGACGAATTCACCATCTCGGCCATCTGCACAAAGCCGCGATCGAGCTTTCCTACCGCATACGCGATCGCGCCCTCCAGCTTGATCTCGCCCGAGGCCATCGAGCGGGTGCCGAGCTTGTCCTTCAAGCGAACGATCCGGTAGTGGTTTTGCGAACCGTCCTCAAGGTGCCTGGGCATCAGGAACAGGCCGACACCGCGGGTACCGGCTTCGGCGCCTTGCGGCCGCGCCAGCAGCATTACCACTTCGGCGTCGGCGTTGGAGCAGAACCATTTCTCGCCTGACAGACGCCAATGATCGCCCTCTTGCACGGCGGATGTCGTCAGCTTGCCGACGTCGGAGCCACCTTCCTTCTCGGTCATGAACTGACCGCCTTGGGTAAGCTTGCTCATGTCGGTCTGGGTCAGGCCGTCGAGATATTTTGCCTTCAGCGCATCGCTGCCGAAATTCGCCAACAGCTTGGCGCAGCCGTCGGTGACATTGATCGGGCAGCCGAGGCCGAACTCGGCCTGATTGAACAAAAACGTAAATGCGTGCTTGGCGACAACAGGGTATCTGTCGCCCCAGCCCAGAATGCCCTTGCGGATCGACATCGCGTGAATGCCGAACTCACCGAATGCGACTTTCTCCAGTTCGCGATAGGCCGGGTGATATTCGATCCACTGTACATCGCGGCCAAAACGGTCGCGCTGGTGCAGGATCGGCGGGTGGCGATCGGCGAGGCGCGCGCATTCATCGAGATGACCACCGGCGAGCGCACCCAGCCGGTCAAGATGCGGCTCGATATGGTTGAAGACCGCCTGGGGCAGATGAATCCGCAACAGGTCGGTCAGTGCCGGATCGGCGCGGTAGAAATTCATCCCCGACGTATCCGGCGCCAGCAATCCGGACTGGCCAGCACTACCTGTCACACCAGGTCCGGATAGAGGTTGCATTGTTGATCCCTTGTTCGTTCCGCCCTGTCGATGGCGAGCCTTTCGACAAGCCGCTTTGGATGATGTAGATCATTCCAGATAGAGCCGGCGGTCAAGGTCCACTGCTATTTTCGCTGCAAAGCCGTTCCGTATCAATGGAATTTGCGCAAGGTGGGCTGCCGTACCTGCAAAGCTACGCCCGACCCAGTTCTGGAGGCCGCGGGTTGCCTCGCCGGATTGCGCGCCTAGATATGGTCTTCCTGCCGCTTGAGGAAACACACCATGGAAACGCCGAAATACAAGACCGCTCTCATCGTCGGCGCCGGCGAAGGCTTGAGCGCATCGCTGGCGCGGCTGTTCGCGCGCCAAGGCATTCGTGTCGCGCTCGCCGCGCGAAAAATCGAAAAGCTCGGTGCGCTCTGCACCGAGACCGGCGCGCGTGCATTTGCCTGCAACGCCACCGAGCCTGAAGAGGTCGAGCGGCTGTTCGGTCTGGTGGAGCGCGAGATCGCGACACCTGATCTTGTGGTCTACAATGCCAGCGGGCGAGCGCGCGGTACTTTCGTCGACCTGGCGGCGGCGGATGTCGCGAATGCCATCGCAGTAAGCGCCTTCGGCGGCTTCCTGGTGGCGCAACAGGCCGCAAAACGGATGTTGCCCAACAAGCACGGCGCGATCCTGTTCACGGGCGCGTCCGCGAGCGTCAAGGGGTACGCGCAATCGGCACCGTTCGCGATGGGCAAGTTCGCGCTGCGTGGCCTCGCCCAAAGCATGGCACGGGAATTGTCGCCGCAGGGCATTCATATCGCACACTTTGTGATAGATGGCGGCATCCGCAGCGCGGTCCGCAGCGAGGCGCCTGACCGACCGGATTCGATGCTCGATCCTGACGCGATTGCGTTCAGCTACTGGAATGTGCTGCAGCAGCCGCGCAGCGCGTGGAGCTGGGAGGTCGAACTGCGGCCCTGGGTCGAGAAGTTTTGAACACACGATGCGCGAGCATCTTCCCCGTCGTCATTGCGAGCGAAGCGAAGCAATCCATGCCGCCCGCACAACAAGAAAGAATGGATTGCTTCGTCGCAGAACCTGTCATCGGGCGCGCATTCGCGCGACCCGTTGGCTCCTCGCAATGACGGAGAAACGGGAGATCACATGACAACCGAAATCACCATCGATACCGGCACCGATGAACTTCTCTGCGTGATCCGGGACCGCGTCGCGATCATCACGCTGAACCGGCCGCAGGCGCGCAATTCGCTGTCCGACCATCTCACGCCGGCGCTGCGCACCATGATCAGGACCTGCGGCGAGAACCCCGATGTCGGCGCACTCCTGATCACCGGCGCCGGCACGGCGTTCTGCTCGGGCGGCGACGTCAAGGGCATGGGCGCCCATCGCGACAAGAAGAAGCTGGAAATGTCCTATGACGAGAAGGTCGCGGATCTTCAGGAACGCCAGCGCTTGCTGACCGGCGCGCTGATCTCGGTACGCAAGCCGACCATCGCGGCGTTGCCCGGCCCTGCGGCAGGCGCAGGTCTCGCCATCGCTATGGCCTGCGACATCCGCATCGCCGCGAGCTCGGCATTCGTTTCGACCGGCTATCTGCGCCTTGCGCTCAGCGGCGACTACGGCATTGCCTGGTTGTTGACGCGGCTGGTCGGCACAGCGCGGGCACGCGAATTGATGTTTACCGCCGAAAGGGTCGATGCCGAAAGATGCGAGAGGATTGGCCTCTTCAACCGCGTAGTGCCGGATGACAGGCTGCAGCAAGAAGCCTTTGCGTTCGCGAAATCGATGGCGGAAGGGCCGACGCTGGCGTTGCGCTACATGAAGGACAATCTCGACGAAGCCCTGCTGTTCGATTTTGCGACCGCACGCGACCACGAAGCCGAGCGCCTGGTCCGCCTGACGACGACAGCCGATCACCGCGAAGCCGTGCAGGCCTTCATCGAGAAGCGCAAGGCGGTGTTTAAGGGAAGCTGATCTGAGGAAAGAAAGACGGGCCCGGTACAATCAGAACCGGGCTCCAGTTTTGTCAGCCTACGACCAGGGAGGGAGAGGCTTGGCGCGAGGCAGCCGCGAGCTTCCAGCTCGCACAGGGAATATCCTTTGGCGCAGCGTCGATGTGCTTCTCAAACCGCACCAGCTTCCAGTCGTCCGGATTGTGCGTGAAGGCGTAGCCGGATCTCTTGGCGAGAGCGATCATGGCATCATTGGAACGCAGCGTATCGCCGAACAGGCGCTCGGCGCCAAATGCGGCGGCGCGGCATTCCAAGTTCCTCAGGAGTGACGATCCGATGCCGTGGCCCTGCCAGCGGTCGTGGATCGAAAGACCAAATTCGAGACTTCCAGCATCGGCGTGGAATGCGTAGCGGGCTTCGCCGACAATGGTCTCGAAACCGTCGACATTCATGGTGGCGACGACGCTGAAGCGCTCACCTTCGCCGACGTGAGTGAAATGCTCCAGTTGCGATTTGGACAGCTCGCTCATGGCGCCAAGGAAGCGGTTATAGCGGGAGCCTGTCGAGAGCGAGCGAAAGTAGTTCTGCAATTCCTCGGCATCGCGCGGCTCGACGAAACGGATCGTCACCAGATCACCGCTGCGCGAACGCAGCACATCCGAATATTGCCGGAGATCGTCAAAACGTAGGGTGGTCATGGCAGGCTCACTCTCAATCCCGAAGAAAGGCGGCCGGCGTCCCGTCGCGAGCAACGCCGGCCTGGCGGCTATTCAAGCCCGCCAGAAGGGTTTCTCGGCCTCGTTCACGATGTCGCTCCAGGAAAGTCCGACATCATGCAGGTCGCGGTCCGTCCATCGCGCCAGCTCGCGGCGCTGCCGCACGCGGTCGCGCCAAGTGTGGAAGGTATCGCTGAGCTGTGTGAAAAGCCCCGTACCATGATGATTTCTCATCGTTTCATGTGTGCAAGTGGACATTTTCGTCTCCTATAACTAAATTGTTGCAGCTAATATCTGGGCGTTTCGGGTTTTCGACAAACGACACTTTGTACCGCTTCGCATGATATAAACTCATGTAAGCGGGAAAACGTGGAAAAGAATGGGAAAATGAGCGCCAGGCTGCCTTCGCTCAACGGGTTACGGGCCTTCGAGGCTGCCGCACGGCATTTGAGCTTCACTCAGGCCGCCTCCGAGCTGAATGTCACGCAAACCGCGATCAGCCATCAGATCCGGCGATTGGAGGAAGAGCTCGGGATTCGGCTGTTCATCCGGCAGAACCGCGCGCTGGAATTGACGCCGGAAGCGAGGGATTACCTTCCGGGCGTCCGCGCGGCATTCAACGATTTGCGGCTCGCCACGGACCGACTGATGCGGAAGGAGGACGGCCATGTGCTGACGGTATCCACGCTCGCGTCGCTGGCGGCAAAATGGCTGCTGCCGCGGCTTTCCGCATTCCAGGAGGCGCACCCGGGCATCGACGTTCGCATCACGACCTCGCCCAGCCTAGTCGATTTCCAGCGCGACAATGTCGATGCCGCGATCCGTTATGGCCGCGGCCAATGGCCGGGCGTTCGCGCCGACTGGCTGATGGCGGACGAGCTTTTTCCGGTCTGCAGTCCGGCCCTCGTCAATGGCAACAAGCCGCTGCGATGTCCGCAAGACCTGAAGGATCAAGTGCTGCTGCACACCAGCAACACTAATAGCGACGACTGGCGGCTGTGGCTGACGGCCGCCGGCCTGCCCGCGGATATTTCCAAGCAGCCAGGCGTCACGTTCGACCTGATGTTCATGACCGTGCAGGCGGCGATCGACGGCATTGGCGTCGCAGTAGGGCGGACCTCCTACGTCCAGGACGATATCGCCAAGGGACGGCTCGTGGTTCCGTTTCAGATCGCGCTGCCGGCGGATGCCGGATTCTATCTGGTTTCGCCGGAGGCGCGCGCGGATTCGCCAAAACTTCACGCATTCCGGCAATGGCTGGCGGCCTCGGCCCAGAGCAAATCCTGAATCATCGGCCTTTTTAGCCACAGAACCAGAGATTTGCGGTTGGTCGCGCTGCGCCGGCATGGCACATTGCCTGGCCACACTAGAGCCAGCCGGCGAGAACGGTTTTTCGCAAAGGCTGCATCGAAAACGGGGGACGCGTTCATGTCGCAGCCAGGTAGTTCCGAAGTACCGCAGATCAAATCACGCATCGGCGCCATCCTGCGCGCGACCAGCGGCAATTTCCTCGAGCAGTTCGACTTCTTCCTGTTCGGCTTTTACGCCAGCGCAATTGCGAAAGCGTTTTTTCCGTCCGAAAACGAAACCGCGGCGCTGCTGAACGCCTTTGGCGTGTTCTGGCTCGGCGCGCTGATGCGCCCCGTCGGCGCCATCGTACTCGGATCCTACATCGACCGCATCGGTCGCCGCCAGGGGCTGATCGTGACGCTCACCATCATGGCGTTCGGTACCGTGGTGATCACCTTCTGCCCGACCTACGCGACGATCGGCATCGCCGCGCCGGTCATCGTGCTGATCGGCCGGCTGCTACAGGGATTTTCTGCCGGCGTCGAGCTCGGCGGCGTCTCAGTGTACCTGGCCGAAATTTCCACCCCGGGCAACAGAGGCTTCTACACCTCGTTTCAGTCGGCCAGCCAACAGGTCGCAATCTTCGTCGCCGCGATCCTCGGCTTCGTGCTTAGTGAGGCTATTCCGGGCGATACTGTGATGGGCTTCCTTGGTGGAGGCGGAGTTGCCAAATGGCGCATTCCATTCTTCGTCGGCTGCCTCATCATTCCCTTCATCTTCTTGCTGCGCCGGACGCTGGAGGAAACTCCTGAGTTTCTGAAAATGAAGAAACATCCGACCGCAAGCGAAGTATTCGCCTCCGCGCTCGCCAACTGGCGCATCGTCATCCTCGGCATGATGATCGCCATTTTGACCACCACGACCTTCTACTTCGTCACCGTCTATACGCCGACCTTCGGCAAGACCGTGTTGAAACTCTCCTCGCAGGAGGCCCTGCTCGTCACA
>VAZV01000166.1 GCA_005884765.1 Alphaproteobacteria bacterium | reverse complement strand
GACGGCACAAGCGGAATATTTTTTGCGAGACGGCTGGACAGGGTTTTCTCAAAACGGCCTGTCGGGCAAATCAGTCGAAGCCCGTAGGGGCGCGGGTCCTACGTAGGTGCTCTTGGCACTGGTGGGTAAGGCTGCTCCCGGCAGATCGGCCCGTGCCGCCAGTTTACATCTGTATTTTGTAGTGGAGTCCGGAATCGGACTAAACCATCTATCAAATAATCCCATCTTTGCGATTCATAATGGCGGATCATGATCCGCCCTACGAGCTGCAGACTCATGAAAATGCACGATCCCAATCGAGACAAAGGACGGTTTCGCAAAACCGCCCTTTGTCGCAGCAAGCGTTAGTCACAGTATCCCGACCGGCCATAAGATGGGTTGAATGAACAATGCGCAGCGCCGTTGTATGGCACGGGGGCAGGCGGCCGCGGCGGAAGTTCTTCCGCATAAGAGTAGGAGTACTCCGAGTGGTCAATGTAGGCCGGGGGCGCCGGGTACACTGATCGATATCCTTCATATATTGCCGGTGCTCTGTATACCTGCCCCGGTGGCACATAACCCGGCGCGTATGCGGGGGGTTCGTAGTACCTGGCGCCAGGCGCCCCGTAAGTCGGGTAACCGTTTTCGGTCCCAACATGAACGTGGGCAGACGCGATATAGACGCCTCCCGGCGCAACGTAGACGGATTGCAGCTCGCCTGCCGAAACTTGCGATGACCACAGACCGCCAAGCGCAAGGATAAAAATTCCGTACCTCATGATGACAGTACTCCTGCTACACTACTCTGCCCTTCGCGAAGCTTACCGATCATTAACCAAAGAACAAACGCTAACTGCGAGCTGATGTGTCCCATTTTCGAACAAAATGACTCTTCGGCATTGTGCAAGATGCGGGTTGGCGGAGCGGCTACGAGGCAACTCCGGCAAGCGGCAAGTGTCAGCGAACGATCATCAAAGTCGACGAGGCTGGGCGTCAAGAAATTACACGCAGCGAACGCACTGGGTGAAGCGACACGGCACGCGACGTTACGCGTCCTTCATTCCCGTGATGGAGGCGCTGATGGCGCGCGGATCGCGGCTTGGCCAGCGTCCGCTTTCGACGTGCGCGAGGAAATCGCCGACGATCCGGTTGTATTCATCCGGCTCTTCGATGTTGATCGCATGGCCCGCGTTCGGCATCACCGCGAGCGCCGCCGAAGGGATGCTCTGTTTCATGAGAATGCCCGGCAAAAGACACGGCCAGTCCTCATCCCCGGTAATGATGAGTGTTGGCACGGTGAGGCGCCGCATTTCCTCGACCAGCGTATAAAGCGACGGCCGCTCCTTTTGCACGCCCTGCTGCGTGTTGGCCGATCCGACGGGAGAATGCTCGGCCAGCATTCTCTTGAACTCGGCATGGCCGCGCGGATCCTTGTTTTCATACTGAACGCGGGTCGGCCCGTAGGCGTAGCGTTCGGCAAAGGCTGGCATGCCATCAGTCCTTATGATGCTGGCAATCGCGTCGGCTTCGGCCCGGAAGGCCTCGCACTTGTCGAGTTCAGCGCCGTAACCGCAGCCGCCGATGCAGAGCGATCGTGCCCGCTGCGGATGACGCAGGCCGAAATGCAGCGTCGCAAAGCCGCCCATCGACAGTCCGACGATATGCGCCTGCCGCTCGCCGGTGTGATCGAGCACGGTGAGGATATCGTCGGCGGCGCGGGCCTGCGAATAGGAGGCGACATGCTCCGGCACGTCGGCGGCGGGAAGCCGCGCGCGTTGAACGCGATGGCGCGATAGCGCTTGCCGAAATGGCGCATCTGCGGCTCGTAGCTGCGCAAATCGCCGGCAAATTCGTGAACCAGGATCACGGGACAGCCCGATCCGGTTTCCTCGAAATACAAGCGCACCCCGTCATCCGTCGTGGCGTAAGGCATGTTGGTCTCCGAAGCGATATCCGGGATCGCGACATCCGAAATCCACAGATGCGCAGTTTACCATCGGGCACGCATTGGTGCGACCCGTTGGCCGATCCGGGTGAATTCGTGAGGACGACGTTCCAACGGTCAGAAAATCCCGGATTTCGCGGAGCTTGTCATCGGCGGCGCTTCGCGCCGACCTGCTTGCGCTCGCCTATGGCCCGGGGATCCCGGCTGCAATTTCGCAGTGGAAAATCCAAATCAGTTCGATAACGGAAATATAAAGTTATATGATGCTTCATGTTTGTGCTGGCGGTGGACCCGCACAATCAGGTGTGCGCAACGAGGTCCGAGACCCACCTGCGCTGCGCAGCCGCCCAAACGCCAGAGGCAGTCGGTGATGTCGCTTCAGTTTGGAAATAATGTGCTCGACCTTTGGCTTGGGGGCTCGCACCAGGACGAATTGCGCGTCCATGATGTCGAGGCGAAACGCAAAGGGGTGACTGACCGCGATCAAGTGCAGGCCGTGGTGCAGGCGCTCCAACGGCAACAGAGCCGAGCCACCGGAACGATACCCGCCCGTGCAGAGCCGATAAACGAAGTAGCGGGCGCCTTTCTCCTATCGGGCCCCAAGCAAGACGTCAGAATTCTCTCAAGCCCCACGCCAAACGCCGGGCCCCCTCCGAGTGCGATACAAAGCGCCAGGACCCCGCCGACGGCCACGCAAACCGCTAGAGCCCCCTCGAACGCCACGCGGAACACGGAGGTCGCGCCCAGCGCCTCGCAACGCGTAGAGATCAAGGATTCCAGCCGGCTGGCCGCCAGTGACAGTCTCATAAAAGCCAGATATGCCTCAACGGTCTTGAGAGTTGCCCGCAGGTCTGATCATGAAACCGCCGTCCGCCTGGTGCGCGCAATTTCACGCGATTTGCCGCTGCAAAGCGAGATTCCGGAAATCGCGGACCTCCATCGACGCGCGATTGCTGCATTCGATCAATTGGCAACCGGTCTTGTCGAGGCGACGAGCCTCAAGCAGCAGCCTCTTTGGAAGACAGCGCTGGATGCGGCGGCAGAATGGCTTCGTGCCGTCCAGCCCAGTGGCGATGGTCACTGATCGAGACAGGCGAGTGAGGCTGATTTTCCCCTTGCCTGCAGCCCGAGCGAGGCCGGGCGGCGGATTACGCTAATCTACCCTTCGTGGCGGCAATTCTCGTCAATCGATTTGGCTTGGGCGCTTGCTCAGCGTGTTGGTTTCCGCCGGCGCTGGCCTGACGTCGAACGATCGCGGCCGGGTCAGCACCTCCGGCTGCAAAATCTGGTCGAGTTGCTCGCGCGTCAACAGCTGCTTTTCCAGCACCAGGTCGTAGACGCTTTTGTCAGTGAGCAGCGCCTGCTGGGCGATCTCGGTGGCGTTGGCATAGCCGATATAGGGATTGAGCGCGGTCACGATCCCGATCGAGCGCTCGACGCCGCGGCGCAGATGCTCGCGATTGGCGGTGATGCCGCTCACACACTTCGCAGCCAGCGTCAGGCAGCCGGAGCGGAGATGGTTGACGCTCTTGAACAGGCTGTGGGCGATGATCGGCTCGAAGGCATTGAGCTGCAATTGGCCAGCCTCGGCGGCAAAGGAAACCGTGACGTCGTTGCCGATCACCTCGAACGCGATCTGGTTGACCACCTCCGGAATGACCGGATTGACCTTGCCCGGCATGATGCTGGAGCCCGCCTGCATCGGCGGCAGGTTGATCTCGTTGAGACCGACGCGGGGCCCGGAAGACAGCAGGCGCAGATCGTTGCAGGTTTTCGACAGCTTGACCGCGACCCGCTTCAGCACGCCGGAGAGCTGCACGAAGCTGCCGCAATCCTGCGTCGCCTCGACCAGGTTTGCCGCCGTCACCACCGGAATGCCCGTGACGTCGCGCAGATGCCGGCATACCGAAGCGGCATAGTCCGGGTGAGAATTGATGCCGGTGCCGATCGCGGTCGCGCCCATGTTGATTTCGCAGACCAGAAGCACCGCTTCCTTCAACCGTTGCTCGTCTTCGCCCAGCATCACCGCATAGGTGGAGAATTCCTGCCCCAGCGTCATCGGCACCGCGTCCTGCAATTGGGTACGGCCCATCTTGACAATGTCCTTGAACTCCTCGGACTTCGCCTCGAAGGCCTGACGCAGCACCGCCATGGCATCGACCAGCCGCATGATTCCGGAATAGGCCGCGAGCTTGAGCGCCGTCGGGTAGACGTCGTTGGTGCTCTGGCTCATGTTGACGTGTTCGTTGGGATGCAAGAAATGATAATCGCCCTTGGGCCGGGCGAGCAGCTCCAGCGCGCGGTTGGCGATGACCTCGTTGGCATTCATGTTGGTCGAGGTGCCGGCACCGCCCTGAATGACGTCGACCACGAATTGTTCGTGCAGCGCCCCGGCCCTGATTTCCTCAGCGGCCGCGATAATGGCGCCGGCCCGCGCGTCATCGAGCAGCCCGAGCTCGAGATTGCTCTTCGCGGCACAAAGCTTGATCGATGCCAATGCCGCGATGAGGTCGGGATAGATCGAGATTTTCGTCCCGCTGATCGGAAAATTCTCGATCGCCCGCAAGGTATGGACGCCATAATAGACATCCGCCGGAACGTCCCGGTCGCCCAACAGATCGTGTTCGCGCCGCGTACTCATCGAAAGCCTCCGGGGTATTCGTGGAACCTGATAAGATCAGGCTGAGGCGCAGTTTCCAAGTCCCGTTGACTGCCGCTGGGACTTTGTCTCGCGCCGCGCAAAGGGTTCCTGTCTGACGCGCTGCGCGTGAGGTCTCGGCACATTCTGCGATCTGTGGCATAATTCTCCGGCGTTGGACCGAAAGAGCCCGACGATCAAAAGAGGTTGCGATCAAGGGAGGTTGCTATGTCCATGTACATGCTTCTCTGCAATTACACCGATCAGGCTATTCGCAACATCAAGGATGCGCCGAGCCGCCGAGCCGCGGCGCGGGAAACAGCCAAAAAATTCGGTGTGGAGATCAAAGCCGGTTACCTCGCACTGGGAGCCTACGATCTCATCATCCATGTGGAAGCCCGTGACGAGGAGAGCGTCGCCAAGTTCGTCCTCTCGCTGGCATCGGGAGGGAACCTGCGCACGACGACGATCAAAGTATTTTCCGAAGCCGAAACCGACAGGATCATCGCCGCGGTGGCGTGAGCTCGCGTCAACATCATCCTCCCGCCGCCGCACCTCGTTAAGCCGCACCCCCATGAATATGGCTGTCGTAAAGGGTGGCGGCGGGGTTAGACTGCGTCGGCCGCGCCAACAGCGGCAGAGGCAGGGTTGATGACCGAGTTGAGCGACGAGCGTCCTTCGCAGGCAATCACGGTTTTGCTTGTCGAGGATGATGCGCCGACATCCTGGCGGCTGCAGGACGCGCTGGCCAAGGCCGGATTTCAGGTCACCGCCGCTGCGACGCTGGCCGAGGCCCGCGCCTGCCTGACGGAAAGCGGCCCGAAGGTGCTGCTGACCGATCTGCAACTGCCGGATGGACACGGCGTCGAATTGATCCGCGAGACGCGGCGGCGCTTTCCCGCGACCGAGATCATGGTGATCTCCATTCTGGGCGACGAAGAGAGCGTGATCTCAGCCATCACGGTCGGCGCCACCGGCTATTTGCTCAAGGATGCGTTCCCGACCGATATCGCGGCGACCGTTCACGAACTCGTCGCCGGGCATTCGCCAATTTCGGCCTCGATCGCCCGCTTCATCGTGCGCAGGACGCAAAACCATCCCGAACCCGCGCCCGGGCCGGTACTCGATACGGTGAGGCTGACACCGCGCGAAATCGATATCCTGTGGGGTATCGCCAAAGGCTTCAGCTATGCCGAGATCGCGGGCCATCTTGGATTATCGCGCCAGACCGTGCCGGGCCACATCAAGAACATCTACCGCAAGCTCGAAGTCCACACCCGGGGCGAAGCGGTATTCGAGGCGCTCCAGCAGGGCTTGATCCGACTGTGACGGAGATGGCGGCGAAACCGGCGTTGCCCGGCCGCCAGCGCCGGCGGCTGCGGGCTTCGCGCCTTACGCAATACGCCCTGGTCCAGGTGCTGATCGCGATCGCCTGCGTGTTCGTGCTGCATCAGTCGCTGCCGCAGCCTCCCGCCGGCTATCTCGTGAACGCGTTCAACACAAAAGAAGGCGGCACCGAGCGTGGCGTTACGCTGCCGCACTATACCTCTTCGCGGTTTTCGATGAATGATCCGCCGCTCTACTCCGGCCAGTTCGTTTGGTCGAGCAGCGAGGCGCAACGCGCCTGGTCGGTGTATTTGCCGCGCTTCAACAATGGGGTCGAGGTTGCCGTCAACGGCGTCGTGATCCTGGACTCGAGGCGCGATCCGGCAGCCAACCGGCCCGATCGCAATGCTCCAGAGATCGCGGTCATTCCGGCCTCGCTGCTTCACGAGGGAGAGAACAATCTCGCTGTTCGGCTGTTTGTGTGGGGTCCGCTGACCGGATTCCTCGACAGCATCTATGCCGGTCCGGATCCGGTACTGCGTCCCTATTACGAACAGCGGACGCTGGTGTTCGTCACCCTGCCGGTGGTGTTTTCCGCGTGGCAGGCGATCCTCGCCGTGATCCTGACCATCATGTGGGCGGTGCGCCGTCATGAGCCGGCGTACGGCCTGCTCGCAGCCGCGATGACGCTCGGTGTTGCGCAGGCGTTCTTGCCGACAGCGGCGGACCAGTCGCAATATTCCAGGCTGAACGCGATCCTGATCACCTCGGCGCCGCTGGAAAGCGGTTTCGTCCTGACCTTTGCGATGCTGTTTCTCGGTGGCCGATGGCCGCGCTACGGGGCGCTGATCTTTGCTCCCGGCCTGCTGCTGGTCGCGGTCGGGCTGTTCGGAGACCAGGCGCTGATCAGCGAATTCTTTCTATTCGTTGGCGTGCCGACAATTGGTCTCTATCTGGTGCTGTTGGCGCTGATCGTCGCGCGGTCGGTGTTGAAGCGACACGACGTTGCAAGCTTCGTGCTGGGCTGCGCCGTCACGATCGTGTTGAGCTGTTGGATTCGCGACATGCTCTCGGTGCTCCAGATCGCGCCCGACGGGCGGATCTTCGTCGCGCGCTTGTCCTATTCGGCGCTGCTGGTCGCGATCGGCGCCGGGCTGACCTGGCGATTTGCCCGCGCGCTCAATCAGGTCGACGGCTTTGCCGCCCGCCTGGTCACCCAGGTGCGCCAGGCCGAGGACAAATTGAAGGCGAGCTTCGCCCGCGAGGAGGAGCGCGCCCGCGCCGCGGCACTGGCGCTGGAGCGCACGCGGTTGATGCGCGACCTTCATGACGGATTGGGCGGCCAGCTCGTCAGCATCGTCGCGCTCAGCGAACGCGGCGAGGCGGGCGCGCCGATCGGCGAAGCGGCCCGAGCGGCGCTAAAGGATCTTCGCCTTGTCATCGATTCGATGGACGACATCGGCGGCGACCTGATGCTGGCGCTCGGATCGTGGCGCGAGCGCGCCACCGCGCAGTTGCGTCCGCATGATATCGCGCTGGACTGGCGAGCGGTGTCGCCACAGGGCCTGCCGGTCTATCCCGAATTGCGGCCGTGGCACGTCATCCAGATCGTGCGGCTTCTGGATGAGGCTTTGACCAATGCCGTCAAGCATGCTCGCGCGCGCCGCATCATGGTCACCATCGAAACCCTTACCGACGCGTCGGGCGTTTATGGCTGCATCAGCGTCGAAGACGACGGCAACGGATTTGCGCTCACGGGCGATGGCGCAGCCGCCGCGCTCGGTCAGAAAGCGGCGCGCGGCCTGCGCAACATGCGAAGCCGCGCCGCACGCTGCGGCGCGGTACTCGATTTGGTCTCGACCGCCGGCGGCACGCGCGTGAGGCTGACACTGCCTCGCCGCTTTCCGGATAGCGACGCCGCCGGCGCTTGAGCCGCGCCGATCATCAGCGGCGCACGCGGGTGTAGCCGACGTGCCGCACGCCATAGGGGGTCACGCGGGTATAACCGACATGCCGCACGGTGACGGGAGCGATGGGGGCAACGCGAACTGGCGCCACGACAACGGGGGCGGTGCGAACCACGCAACCTTGCGGCACGCCGGCGGTCTTGCAATAAACCACCGCCGCCTCGGCGGGCGCAGCGGTCAGCGAAACCGTCGCCAGCGTTGAAAGGGCCGTCAGGGCGACGGCAGCACTCACCCATTTTGATTTGTTCGACATGGTATCTCTCCTGTTTCAGGCGGCCTTGCGACGGACCGATTGGTCTTCGCAGCCGACGCGGATGTACATGGGCCATGGCTGGATGCTGCGATATGCCATGAAGATGGGGGGTCGGCCGCGAAGGGCAGATTCCATCGTTTCAGGCCTGAAGACCGCTATTTTGCAGGGATTGCCGGATGCCATGAACATGGCATGGACCCTGGGCGCCACCTCGACGATGTTCGCCGCGCTTAATCACAAAGCCCCACATGAACTCTTGGAAAGGTGAACCCCGTGAAAAAGTCAGTGAAACTCTCGTCCGCGATCGCAAGTGTCTTCTTGCTGGCGGGCCTGTCCCCGGCCATGGCGCAAGTTGCGCCGAGCATGCAGGAGAAGATGGCCTGTCGCAGCGATGCCGAATCGTTGTGCTCGCAGTTCGTCGGCAAGCCACCGCAGATGCAGGCGTGCCTGCGCAACAACAAGGCGCAGCTCTCCGTCTCCTGCCGCAAGGTCGTGGAAGCCCACGGCGGGTGAGCCCTGGCTGCGATCTAATGAGTGAAATCAGAGTTGAAACGTGCGCGCCGCGCTCAAATCTGCGCGGCGACTTTTTCAAGCCCGATGATGCGGGCGAGCTTGCGCACCTCGTCCTTTTGGTCTTCGCGCAACTGGAACAACAGCGGCATCGCGGCCGATTTCAGTTCCTGCACCTCCGCCGAGTCCGGATCGATCGGCGGACCCGCGTTCGGATCGGTCTGGCGCGTGGCGTGGATCTTGCGCGCCACGGCGCGTAGCGCGGTTTCCACCGCCGGCCAGTAGGATTCCTGCGAGGCCGAAAGTCTTAAGCGTTCCTTGATGCCGGCGATCTGGACGTCGCTGAGCAGCGCGTAGGTTTTCTGCGGCGGCGGCTTGCTCGCGGCCTTGGGTTTCGCGGGCACAGCCGGCGCGACCGGCAGCGCCGGCGCAGTTACCACTTTCGCCGCTTCGATGTCGGCGGACGAGCTCGCCGCATAGGCCTGGCGCAGCGGCTCGCTGAAGCTGGCGGTCGTCTGCGGGGGCTCGAACGACGCGAGCGCGAGCTTCATCACGCTCAATTTGTCGGATTTGTTTTCGCGATTGGCGACGACCGGGCTGTTGACGACCGCCGGTTCCGTTGCAATGCCCGCCGCGGGCACGCTGTCGCGGCCGAGAATGCTGGTGGCCGCAGCCCCCGCCACGAGCAAACAAGTCATCGCAATGATAGTGACGGCTTTGGTCAAACAGTGCTCCCCTAACCGCGCCCCAAGCGCGGCTTAATTTGCAGAAAACTGAACGGCAATTAAGGCTTAACCGTGCCGCCGCGATACGAAAATTGTGGGAAATCGTGCTGGAACCGCCGCAAATCAGGCTGCGGCGGAAAGATCGTAGGCGGCCTGGATGTCGGCCACGATATCGGAGGCTTCCCACAGCGCGCGCGGCTCTACCGACTGCAGGCTGATGGTCCAGTTGCCGCCCCTTGAGGTGCGGGGCACGCTGACGATATCGAACCGCACATTCCGGCAGAGCGGATGGCGCGCAAGCGCGTAACTCACCCGGGCCTTGATCTCCTCGATCGTCGCCGGAGTCTTTGCAAAAAGCGTCTCAAATTCCATCACGCATCCCTTCTGTTTCCATTGGCGACGCCCCCATCTTCGGTGAACGGCCTTGGTCCGAATTCTTGGAATGGGATGGTTAAGGGCGGGTTAAGTCGGCAGACCGCGACGCGGAAATCAGATCACGCGTGCGAGTTGTTGCCGCAGCGATACTCCGCCATGGTCCGCGCGCCGAGATCGTCTACGGAAAGCACCTCGGTCACGCCCGAGATGGCATGTCCCGCGCTCTCGCGCTCGGCTCTATTTGAGCGCAAAGGCGGCGACCTGATCGGACGCCTGCGGCTTGAGGATCGCGTTGCCGCCGGCGACAAACACAACGTACTGCTTTCCCTTGTAGATGTAGGTCGCTGGATTTGCGACCGCGGGCGCGTCGACCAGCGCTTGCCATACCACCTCTCCCGATTTGAGATCGATCGCGCGAACCCGCGCGTCCATCGACCCTCCGATGAAGATAAGACCCGATTTGGTGATCAGGGGCGCACCGATCGTCACCGAACCCCAGGATTGCGGCATGTAGAAGCCCCATTGCTGGACCTCGCCAAAGGGTTTCTTCCACAGCAGCCTGCCGCTGTTGAGATCGTAGGCTGACAGCGTGCCATAGGGCGGATCCCAACAGGGCATGCCGAGGAAATTGACAAAGGTGCGCAGGTAGAAGCCGTAAGGCGCGCCGGTCTGGGGGAAATATTCCTGTGACGAGCCGTTCTTCGCCCTCTCCTCGTAATCCCTGCGCTCGAGCAATTGATAGATCTGCGCCACATAGGAGCTGTTGACGACGTAGATCGCGCTGC
Organism: Alphaproteobacteria bacterium; assembly: GCA_005884765.1. Lineage (GTDB taxonomy): Bacteria > Pseudomonadota > Alphaproteobacteria > Rhizobiales > Xanthobacteraceae > Bradyrhizobium. The sequence continues at coordinate 25,772 of VAZV01000166.1, read as the reverse complement.
GCGGATCGACGGCGCCGCCGCCCCATTCGACACCTCCTGCGGTGGACGGATAGGCCAGAGTGCCCTGCAGGCTTGGCGGCGTGTAACGGCCATCGTAGCGAAGGCCTTTCATGACGCGGCTGCATTCGCCGAAGCTCAGGATGTCGGCGAGCCCTGAAATGCCGGGGAAGCGGTCGGGCACGGTCGGCTCCGGCGTCGCCGCATAGGGCTGGGTCGGCGAGGATTGCTCGCCGGGAACATCCGACTGCGGCACTTTTCTTTCTTCGATCGGGTAGACCGGCTCGCCGGTCAGACGGTTGAGCACGAAGAATATTCCCATCTTGCTCGACTGCACCAGCGCAGGAATTGTCCTGCCATCCTTGTTGATGTCCACCAGCACCGGCGGTGAGTCGGTGTCGTAGTCCCAGAGGTCGTGGTGCACGATTTGCCGGCTCCACAACACCTTGCCGGTATCGGCATCGAGCGCGGTAACCGAGGTAGCGAGCGGAAGCTCTTCCTTGCGATCTCCGCCGTAGAAATTCGGGCTCGGCGAACTGACCGGGAGGTAGAGAATGCCGTGTTCGCCGTCGAGCGACATGCTGGCCCAAACATTCGACGTGCCGGTCTTATGGACGACTTCGTCCGGCAGGGCGTTGAATACCCATTTCAACTTGCCGGTCTGCGCGTTGACCGCGAACACGGTGCCCGGAGGATCCACCGCGTCGGTCCAGTCCCTGCCCGCCCAACCGATGAAGAGCGTATCTTTGTACACGGTCGGCGGCTGTAGCAGCGAGAGCGGCCACTTGTTGTTGGTCGTATTCCACTGGTTGACGTCGAGAACCCCGCCATTGGCGAAGCCCTCGCATTTCTTGCCGCTGTCCGCATCGACCGCGTGCAGTTTGGCATCCATGGTGCCGACGTAGACGATCTTCTGGCATGGCGTGCCTGGTTGCGGCGCCGCCGCCTGCCAATAGGCGACGCCACGCGTTTTCAAATCCGGCTGGGTCAAAGCCTCGAGAACCGCGTGGGTATCATAGGTCCACTTGACCTCGCCGGTATCGGGCGCGAGCGCGAACACGCGATAGAACGGCGTCGAGACATAGATCGTATCGTTGACGAATAGCGGGGTCGCCGACCAGTCGGTAAGCGGCGTCTTCCCGCTGCCGTCGGAGACGTCGCCGGTGTGAACTTCCCAGGCTTTCTCCAGCTTGCCGACATTCTGCGGGTTGATTTGATCGGCCGGGGAATATTTCTGGTTCTCCAGATTGCCGTTGAAGGTGTACCAGCCGTCGTAATGCGTTGCGCCGACGATCTGTTCCGATGGAGTGGGCGGCTGGCCCGGCGGCGGTTGCTGGGAGGCATCCTGCGGCCATGCGGGGCTCGACGCGACAAGCAGGCACCAGAGCGCACCGATCAGACTGCGAACGGCGGGGGGTTTCATTCTGCACCTTTCTGAGCCATGGAATCGCGCGGTGATTGGCGCGATGTCGGGCCGGACGCGAGGTGCACAAGCCAGCCGATCAGCGCCACCGCCATGGCCGCGATCAACCAGGCGGCCTCCAGGAAGTACGCGGCGAGGCCGGTGCCGAGAATGTCGAGAGCGATCAGGACCACGAGTGTGCCGCGCAACCCGCGGCCGATACGATCAGAAAAGACCAGTGCGCAGCTCGCGGCGAGCATCAAGGCCGATGAGATGACGACCAGAAGCGCGCCCGCGGTGCCGTGGATCCCGTTGCCGCGCCACAAAAAATTGAAAATCGCGACGGCTAAGCCCGCGGCCGCGCCGACCAGCAGAATGCGGACACCGATGTTGGATCGGGAGCGTGGGAGGATTCCGGTCATGGCTTATTCGCGAATTCAGTTCACCGCCTGGAACGCATCGCAATGAGCGAAGGTTCCATCGATCTTTCGAAACCGAGAGCCGCTAATCTTGCCGAAAGAATTCCGGCCACATCGCGCGCCATTTTTCCGCGAGCGGCCGGTAATCATCCGGCCCGATCTCATGGCATTCGGCGTTGGCCGCGGGCAGAACCCATGGCTGCGCGCTGCGCAGGAACATGTGCGCCACCGGGACCAGCCATGTCGTGTCGTCGAGCGTGCCGGCGCGAAGGTTGATGGATTCCGGACGGCTCTTGCGCTCGCCGTAAATGCGCGCACCGCACTCACCGCAGAACCAGGACGTCACGTCCGCGCCCGAAGGCGACTTGTGGTGCCAGCCTTTCGGCTCGCCCTTCACAATCCGAAAGCCCTTGGTCGCCACCGGCATGTTCAGCGCAAACGCACTGCCGGAAATCCGCTGACAATTCGTGCAGTTGCACGTGTAGAGCAATAGCGGAAACGAGGCGATCTCGTAGCGGATCGCCCCGCACGAGCAACCGCCGGTCATTGGAAGCGAAGGCCGGCTCACGGTCATGATCACCCCACGGCACGATCAATGGAGTTCGGCGATGGTCAGCTCGCGGCCGCGAGCGGCGGTTCGAGCCCGTTGGGCAACTCTATATCGACTTCCAGCGTCGCCACGTGCTCCCGCCTGTCCATCCTGACAATAACCTTCTCCGGATCGAGTACAACATGCCGCGAAACCACCGCGAGAATTTCGTCGCGGAGCCGTACCAGAAGGTCGGGCTGACCTCGCATTCCTCGTTCATGCGCCAACAAGATTTGCAGCCGTTCCCGTGCGATCGGCGCCGAAGCGGGGGCGGGGGCGGGGACGGGACGGCTGGAAAAAAGCCGCAACATGTTCATGCAGCCCTCCGACCCAGCAAGCGGTTCATCAGCCCTGCGCGCTCCACCGGCACCGTCATCGCGACTGTTTCGCCCAACAGGCGCCGGGTGGCATCGATATAGGCGCGGGCCGGCGTGCTGGCGGGGTTGTTCAGCGTTACTGGAGAGCCGACGTTCGAGGCCCGCAGCACGTCCTGGCTCTCGGGAATGATGCCGAGCAGCGGGGTCGCGAGGATGTCGAGCACGTCCTCGATCGACAGCATCTCGCCGCGCGCCGCCCGCGCCCCATCGTAGCGGGTAATCAGGACATGTTTCTCGATGCGCTCGCCCCTCTCGGCTCTGACGGTTTTTGAATCGAGCATGCCGATGATGCGGTCGGAATCGCGCACCGAGGAGACCTCGGGGTTGGTGACGATGATCGCCTCGTCGGCAAAGCGCATGGCAAGCGTCGCGCCGCGCTCGATACCCGCCGGGCTGTCGCAGATGATCCAGTCGTAGCTCGTTCGCAATTCATCAATGATACGCCCGATACCCTCTTCGGTCAGCGCGTCCTTGTCCCTGGTTTGCGATGCCGGTAACAGCCAGAGATTTTCGAGCCGCTTGTCGCGGATCAGGGCTTGCGGCAGCTTTGCGACGCCCTGCACGACGTTGATGAGGTCGAACACGACCCGTCGTTCGGCGCCCATGACGAGGTCGAGGTTGCGCAGCCCAACGTCGAAATCGACCACAACGACTTTCTGCCCGGCTTGCGCGAGCGCCGCACCGATCGCAGCCGTGGAGGTAGTCTTTCCGACACCTCCCTTGCCCGACGTCACAACCAGCACTTTGGCCATTCGTTACCTCCTCTAAATATCAGTTGAGCGGCGTGATCCGCATGATTTCGCCTTCGAGCCAAGCCTGCGCCGGCCGATTGCGCAGCGCTTCGTCCAACTCTTCCGCGGTCTGGTAGAAACCATCGATCGCCAGAAGCTCGGCCTCGATCTTCTGGCAGTAGATCCGCGCCGACGAGTTGCCGTTGACGCCCGCCATCGCGCGGCCGCGCAGCGTTCCGTAAATGTGGATGGAGCCGCCGGCGACGATCTCAGCGCCTGAGCCGACCGATCCCAGCACCGTCACGTCGCCGTCGGGAAAGACGATCGATTGACCGGAACGGACCGGGCTGTCGAGCAGCAGCGATGTCGGCGGCGGCTTGACTTCGGGCTTTTCCGGCTGGACGTGTTGAACCGCGCAGTGTCGTCCGCCGGTCAAAAGCGGCGGCATGCTGGGCGTAAGCCGCGCGGCTTCGATGCCCTCGATGCCGAGGATGCGAATGTTACGTTTTTCGAGGCTGAGAACCAGGTGCGCGATCGCCGGCCGGCTGAGATCCACCGCGGACAGATCGAGCACCACAGGCTTGCCGACGAAGAAGCCCGGTGAGCGGGCGAGCGTGGCATCAATCTCTTCCAGCCACTCGATGATCGGCACTGCCGGACAAAAGACGAACGCGACATAGGAGCGGCCTCGCAGACGAACCAGTTGGCGTGTGGGCTCGGCGTTTGCGTCCATGGCGATCGACTCAGCCTTTCTTATTGAATGGTTAAAAATCGGCGCCCGTGGTTAATGCGGGGTTAATGGCTGCAAAAAAAGCCTTAGTGCCATGCGAAAATTTACGATCGGTTAAGGGAACTTGTTAGGCGACAAAAACTCAACTCAGTTCTGCCGTGATTCGAACTTAATAATGTCGCGCGCGGATTCCATCACGTCATAATGGTGTCCGCCGCGTGGGGAACGCCATATCCGCTTGCGTAGCGGATATTTGCCGGGGACGGGCAATGGGATGGGTGGGGACGGCGCAGCCTCGAAAGTCGAGTGATGTCGATGGGCATCCCGACATTTTGATTCGAGTTCTTCAGCCAGTGTTTGCGGCTCGATTGGGACGTCCGCGGATTTTTCCGTGGCGGCCGCATTTTGCCTGGAAGCTTTCGAAAACAGTCAGGGAAGTAGCCTAAAAAAGGCGTCAGAGGAGTAGCGTATGAGTGCCTTGGAGCAAGACCAGCCCACCCCGAACGATCCACTTTACTATGCGCCGCGCCGAGTGCGTGAGAAGCCGGAGCAATTGTTCAATTCGGAGGTGCCAACGAATTCGGTCTACCAGCCCCTGCCCCGTTCGCTCGACCCCGAGGTCATGCAAGAGGTTTCGGCGCTCGCGCGCGATCATGTCGATCGCCGCAAGGCATTGTTCGGGGCCGCCGCGATCGGCGTTTCGGCGCTGGCGGCGCTGTTCGTCGTCTTGATGGTCCACGCTTCGCAGGAGCAGGAAGCCGGCGCATCCTTTGCCGCAGCCGTGCAGTCGCTGAAAACCGCGCAGCCGCAGCAGGCCGAGGCCGGATCGAAGCCGGCGCTCGCCGAATTTCGCGGACTTCTGACATCGACCGAAGCCGGTCAGGACGCGACCACACACGAGCAGTCCGACAAGGCGCTTCAGCAATTCATGCAGTGGCGGCAGAAAGCCAACACCGGCGAAACATCTCAATAAATTAAGCGGCCAAAAATTAAACGGCAAACATGGAAACAGCGATGATGCCTGATATCGGGTCCAACATGACCGTCGTGCGAAGCTCGCGATCCCGCTGGATGGCGGCCGCGATGCTTGGCGCCCTGCTCGCCGGTAGCGCGACTGCGGCAACCGGCGACAATGCGAATGTGGTACGCGACCTGGCGGGCCGCGTCGGACCGATCATCGGTTCGGCGTCGGCATGTCCGGATATCGCGCGTCCGCGAGTCCAATTTATCGCTGACAAGTTCCAGCAGGTGATCAGGGAAACCGCGTCCAACGAGGCTGAACGCGACGACCTTTCACGGCTGCTCGATCGCTATGTCACGGACGGCCGCAATGCGGTGACCGCGGGCCGCACCGATTGCAAATTGGCGGAGCGCCAGCTTGCGGATCTCGAACAGTCGCTCGCCGGCAAAGCGCCGTCGTCACCCTCGCTGGCCGCTGTGATCGCGCCGTCCTCGGCAACTGCCGCCACCGCGCCCACGGCGCCGGTGCCGCAGCCCCTTCCCACTTCGACCGCGCGCGGCGTCACGGCCAGCGAAATCCGGTTCGGAATGGTCGGACCGTTTTCTGGTCCGACCAAAGAACTCGGACGTCAGATGAAACTCGGGATCGACGCCGCTTTCAACCGGGTCAACGACGCGGGCGGCGTGGAAGGCCGGATGCTCAAGCTGATCTCGGCGGATGACGGCTATGAACCGTCCCGCACTGCCGACGCGATGAAACAGCTCTACGACAAGGAGCAGGTATTCGGCTTTATCGGCAATGTCGGAACGCCGACCGCAGCCGTCGCTGTACCCTTCGCGCTGGAGCGGCGGACCTTGTTCTTCGGCGCTTTCACAGGTGCCAATATCCTGCGCAACGATCCCCCTGATCGTTATGTATTCAACTATCGCGCGAGCTACGCGGAGGAAACCGCCGCGGTCGTGCACTATCTGATCAAGTTGCGCCGGCTGCAGCCGAAACAAATCGCGGTCTTCGCCCAGCAGGATTCCTATGGTGATGCGGGCTTTGCGGGCGTCGCCAAGGCATTTCGTGCGCTCGGCCTCAACGACGCCGCCATTCTGCGGCTCAACTACAAGCGCAACACTGTTGATGTCGACGATGCCGTCAATCAGTTGAAGGCGCAAAAGCTCCAGGTCAGGGCGGTGGTCATGGTTGCATCCTATCGCGCCGCCGCCAAGTTCATCGAGAAGACGAAAGATCAGTTTCCCGGGATGATCTATTCGAACGTGTCGTTCGTGGGCTCTACCTCGCTCGCCGAAGAACTGATGCTGCTTGGACCGCGCTATGCCAGCGGCATCATCGTGACCCAGGTGGTGCCGGCGGTCGGCGGCTATTCGAGCGCCGTGCTCGAATACAAGAACGCCCTTGCGAAATATTTTCCCGGCGAGTCGCCCGACTACGTCTCGCTCGAAGGCTATGTTGCCGCCAACGTCCTGATCCAGGCGCTGAAACGCACCGGTCCGCAGCTCGATACCGAAAAGCTGATCGACGTTCTGGAGAATACCCGCAATCTCGATCTCGGGCTCGGCGCTCCCCTCACCTTTGGCCGCGCCGAACACCAGGCGTCGCACAAAATCTGGGGCACGGCGATCGACGACAGCGGGAAGTACCAGTCCTTCGAGCTGGAATAGTATGATGGGTTTAGTGAAGCGAAGTGGCCGCTTCTCCCTCGCCCCGCTCTTGCGGGGAGAGGCGTAGGCGGCCTACGGCCGCCGTCCTCCCTCTATAATAGAAGAACGCCGATTCGAAGCATCGGCTATGGGTGAGGGGCTGCTTCCGCGATGACGCTGAGAGATGTGTTCGCGGAGAGTCCCCCTCACCCGAAGCCTTCGGCTTCGACCTCTCCCCGCAAGCGGGGCGAGGTGACTAGACTGCCCGCGCCGCACCAACTCAAAACCATCACGATCTAGAAATCAGGACTATCGAGCGTAGCGGCCAAGCGTTCGCCCGGCGCTCCGCCTCACAATGGCGGATCGAAGGCCCCGTCGTATTCCTTTTTGAAGCGTCCGATCAATTCGGCGGCGGGCAAGATCTTGGCCACGCTGCCGACGCCCTGGCCCGAGCCCCAGATTTGCTTCCAGGCCTTTGGCTTCGCGCGCTCTCCGGAGGCGTCGGTGCCGAAGCTCATCTTCGACGGGTCGGAGGTCGGCAGATTGTCCGGATCCATGCCGGCCGCCATGATCGAGGGCTTCAGATAATTACCATGCACGCCGGTGAAGAGGTTCGAATAGACAATGTCTTCGGCGGACGAATTGGTGATCATCTGCTTGTAGCCTTCCACCGCGTTGGCTTCCTTGGTGGCGATAAAGGCCGAGCCGATGTAGGCGAAATCGGCACCTAGCATGCGCGCTGCGCGGATCGCACGACCATTGGCGATCGCGCCCGACAGCGCGATCGGCCCTTCGAACCATTGCCGCGTCTCCGCGACAAAGGCGAACGGCGATATCACGCCGGCATGGCCGCCGGCGCCGGCCGATACCAGGATCAGGCCATCGGCGCCCTTCTCGATCGCCTTGTGCGCGAATTTCTGGTTGATCACGTCATGGAAAACGATGCCGCCCCAGCGATGCGCGGCCTGATTGAGCTCCTCGCGCGCGCCGAGTGAAGTGATGATCATCGGCACCTTGTGCTTCTCGCAAAGTGCGAGATCGTGCTCGAGCCGGTTGTTCGAGCGATGCACGATCTGGTTGACCGCAAACGGCGCCGAGGGTGCTTCCGGATGCGCCTTGTCGTACGCGGCAAGCTCTTCTCCGATGCGCGCCAGCCACTCGTCGAGCAGCTCGGGCGGACGGGCGTTCAGCGCCGGAAACGCTCCGACCACGCCCGCCTTGCATTGCGCGATCACGAGATCGGGCACGGAAATGATGAACAGCGGCGCACCGATCACCGGAATGGACAGACGGCCCTTGAACAAGGCAGGCATGGACATGGGCAGACAAATCCTTTTCGTTGATCGGCGCGCTGATTGCGATGCGCGGGCCTAAAGATGCCAGACATCATGCCAAGAATGCAATCGGCGACGGCAAGTAAAGGAGCCAGTCGCCGCGGCGGATAAATCTGCCCGCCGACCGTTTTCATCGGTGGACTCGCCAGGCCACCGAACCATAAACTGTCCCGAGATCGGCGCACAGCCGGCGACATACGGGGAGGCCGAGATGGCGCAGAGGAAAATCCCTTTACTGGCGTCGGTACTGCTAGGCATTGCCGTCGGCATACACCCCGCCACGGCCGAAAAGAAATACGATCCCGGCGCTTCCGATACCGAAATCAAGATCGGCAACATCATGCCCTATAGCGGTCCGCTGTCGGCCTATGCGCTGATCGGGCGGACCCAGGCCGCGTTCTTCAAGAAGCTCAACGACGAGGGCGGCATCAACGGCCGCAAGATCAATTTCATCTCCTACGACGACGCCTTCAGCCCGCCCAAGACCGTGGAGCAAGCGCGCAAGCTCGTGGAAAGCGACGAGGTGCTGCTGATCTTCCAGAGCCTGGGCACGCCGACCAACAATGCGATCCAGAAATATCTGGACCTGAAGAAAGTGCCGCAGCTTTTCGTCGCCACCGGCGCGACAAAATTCGGCGACCCGAAGAATTTCCCCTGGACCATGGGCTGGCAGCCGACCTACCAGACCGAGGGGCGCATCTACGCGAAATACATCCTGCGGAACCTGCCGCAAGGCAAGATCGGCGTGCTCTATCAAAACGACGATTCCGGCCGCGACTATCTCAAGGGCCTGAAGGACGGGCTCGGTCCCGAGGCCGCCAAGCGCATGATCGTGGCTGAACTGCCCTATGATCCCTCGGAGCCCACGGTCGACTCCCAGGTGGTGACGCTGAAGACGCTTGGCGCCGATATATTCTTCGACGAGGCCTCGCCCAAATTCGCGGCGCAAGCGATCCGCAAGGCGGCCGAGATCGGCTGGAAGCCGACGCTGTTCCTTGCCAGCGTCTCGAACTCTGTCGGCTCTGTGCTCAAGCCCGCCGGCCTTGAAAACTCCAGGGGCGTGCTGTCATCCAACTACATCAAGGATCCGACCGATCCAGCCTGGAAGGACGACCCCGCAATCAGGGAGTGGGCCGCCTTCATGGACAAGTATTTCCCCGAAGGGGACAAAACCAGCACGTTCAGCGTCTATGGCTATGCGACGGCGCAAACCATGGTCCAGGTGCTCAAGCAATGCGGCGACGAGCTGACGCGCGAGAACATCATGAAACAGGCTGCAAACCTGAAGGATTTCGAGCTCGGCTTGCTGTTGCCGGGCATCAGGATCAATACCAGCGCTACCGACTATTTCCCGATCGAACAGATGCAGATGTCGCGGTTCAACGGTGAACATGGCGAGCTATTCGGATCGCCGATCAGCGCGGAGATGGCGACGCAATAGAACAAAGAGCTTAGGTCGGCGCCGCGGCGATGGACCATCTCTCCCTCGCCCCGCACGCCGGCTCGCGTCAAAGCCATCGCGCTTGAGCGAACGTGGCCGCTACTGGCACATGGCGCGGGTGACAAAATTGTCGGTCCGGCAGTCGTCCGGCTTTCGCGCGCGGCCGGGAATCAACACCTTCGCCGAACAGGTCTCGGCGGAATCCATGTTGAGGCTCGAGCCCTCTTTATAGCCCTTGCTCTGGCAAAGCCTGTCGGCGCCGATCTTGCAGTCGGGGGCGCCGTTGGCGGCAACCGGACACACCGAGCGCCCCGTCACCATGGTGGATGGCTTGGCCAGGTTCGACAAGCTTTCCCCGGCATCCTTGGCGCGGGCGTTGAGATCGTCGATGGTCTCGCTGGGGCTCTTTATTTTCGGCAGGATCGAGAGCGATTTCTCGAACAGCTTGCCCACTTCGTTGATCAGGCCCGGCTTCTCTTCGCGCGCCGGCGGCGGCACGCCTTCGTTCGGCGGAGGCGCAGCCTGCGGCGGCGGCTCGCGGACACCGAGCGCCGGCGGGGCTGACGTCCCTTGCGTCCCTTGCGTCCCCTGCGACCAGCAGGCACTTGCCGCAACTACGATCATCGATAACGCCGCGCCGGCGGTCGCGATAGCCGTCATGGACCGCGCGGTGAAATTAGCGGATCGAGCCATCATGACGGCGAGCGTATCCTTAAGGCGTGGCCCGGCAAAGCGCCGCGTGACCATCTCAGAGCAGCAAATAGGCGACGACGAAGCCGAGGATCAGCACGACAACCCCGATCGTCACCCACAGCGTAAGATGCCGCTCGATCCTCACCCTGATCCACTCGCCATAGCGATTGAGCAGGATCGCGGCGATGAAAAAGCGGCCGCCGCGCGCGACGATCGAGCACAGGACGAACAGCCCGACGTTGTAGCCTGCAAAGCCCGAGGTGATGGTGACGAGCTTGTAGGGGATTGGCGTCAACCCCTTCACCAGGATGATCACTGCGCCCCATTCCGCGTACGAGGCGCGGAAGGATTCGACCTTGCCCCCAAGGCCGTAAAACTGGATCAGCCAGTGTCCGACGGAATCATAAAGCAGCGCGCCGATGGCGTAGCCCAGCATTCCGCCGAGCACCGACGTCGCGGTACAAATCGAGGCGTAGAGCCACGCGCGCTCCGGCCGCGCCAACGACATCGGAATCAACATCACGTCCGGAGGCACCGGAAAAAACGAGCTTTCCGCGAACGCCACCGCTCCCATGATCCAGAGTGCGTACGGCTTGTGCGCGGCGCTGATACACCAGTCATAAATCCGTTTGAGCATGGCGCGATGAACCACCATGGGACCGATTTGTCCATGGCCGGAATGCCGCAAGTTCGGGGGAAATCAGTGGCGCTTGCGCAGGCCGCTTCGCTCGAGCGCGACAATTGGTCGCCGCGCGACCCGCGGGGCTGCGGCTTTTGGCAGCAGCTTCACAGCCGATTTGGGCAGCTTTTCGGCGATCCCGAGCAGGAGCTCGCGCCGCTCCATTTCGCGCCAGACGTCCTCGGGCCGCACGCCCGCCGACGCCCACAGGACAGTGAGATTATAGAGCAGATCGGCGCTCTCGCGGACCACCGCCGGAGTGTCGCCATTGACGGCGTCGATCACGACTTCGATGGCTTCTTCGGCGAGCTTCTTGCACATCTGGGAGGGGCCACGCTGAAACAGCCGGGCCGTACGCGACGTTGCCGGATCGAGATCCTTGGCCGCGAGCACCGCCAGATAAAGCCGCTCAAGCGAATCATTCATAGATGCAGATGCTAGTCCAAACCGATGCCGCGCGCGTTAACGGCGGGCGCCAAAAAGAAAAAATCCGCTGGCCGCGGTGACCAGCGGATTAATTCAGTCCGCAAATTTGCGGGGAATTACCAGCCAGCGATCGGATGGCCGTTCACGTAAGGCGTGGTCATCCCATAGCCGTTGTCGCCGTAGGAGGGGTCGCCATAATAGGCAGCACCGCCGCCATAATAGGCCGGACCTCCGTAATAGACCGGACCGCCGCCGTAATATTCGTCATAATAGGCGCGCCGGTTCTGGGCTGCAGCGATCGCAAGGCCCGTGCCGACAATGCCGGCAAACGCCGCCGCTGCGGCCGCGCCTCCGCCCCGGTACGACCTGCGCCGCGCGCTGATGTCGGTGGCGCCGCTGGTCCCGTAGACCGCGGTGAGGCCCTTTGACGAGGGTGCTGAGCCCGCGCGGGCCAGCGACGGCTCGACCGCCGTCAACGCCAGCGCCGCGACCGTCACCATGGCCGCCGTCCGGCCGAGCGATGAAAACAGACCTTTTCGGGCAAACATCTCCGTATCCTCCGTAACGAGCCTCGCTGGCACCAGCCCCGATGCTGATGTTGGGTTCCCTTGGGCGAATGCAAGCACCGCGATCGATGGCGACCCCGAAATCGTGATCCTTGGTACTCATCGACCGTTCAGGTTTGCTGGGCCAGAATACGCTCGCCGACGCCTAGGCACCCTCTCAAGAACGACCGCACGGCATCGCTAGCCGGTCCGGTCCCGGCGTAGTCAGATGCGCGCAATTAGGACCATTGCTGTCAGGTGCCTATTGGCCTCGTTCTCGGGCCTGATGGTTCTGGCCTGCATTGGAGCGGCGGCCGAGGAAGCCAAGCAACCGGTCGCGATCCAGTTCTCCTTCGACCGTCCGCTCGAAGCAAGCGCGGCCCCTTTTGTGGTGGCGCTGGACCATGGCCTGTTCAGCGCGGAGGGGCTCGCCGTCAGTACCAATATCGCCAGTGGATCGCCGGACGCGATCGCGCGCGTGGCCTCCGATGCCAGCGATCTCGCGCTGGTCGATATCAATGAGCTGATTCGTTTTCGCGACCAGGCCAATGCGCCGCCGGTCAAGGCGGTGTTCGTGCTGTTCAACAAATCGCCCTACGCGTTCGTCGCCCGCAAAAGCCGGGGCATCCATGCGCTCTCCGACCTCGAAGGAAAGACGGTCGGCGTCGCCGATAGCGATTTCTCGATCCGGATGTGGCCGGCCTTAGCGCGACAGAACGGGATCAAGCTCGCGAGCGTGAAACTGAACAGGATCAGTGCGGCGGTGCGCGAGCCGATCCTCTCCGCCGGCCAGGTCGACGCGGTCGCCGCCTTCTCGTATCTGGCCGCGGTCAATCTGCGCGACCGCGGCGTACCGGCAAGCGACCTCGCGGTGCTCAAATATGCCGACTATGGCTGCGAGGCCTATGGCTTTGCCGTGATCGTCAATCCGGCATTCGCGATAGCCAAGCCCGAAGCGGTCAAGGGCTTTGTCCGCGCGGTGATCGCCGGCACCCATCTGACCATCGCCGATCCGGCGCGCGCGGTGGATGCGGTCGTGAGGCGGATGGATGACGGATCGCGCGATCTCGAACTGGAGCGGCTGCGCACCGTGCTTTCCGACAACATCCTGACGAGCGAAGTCAAACGCGACGGTCTCGGCGGCATCGACCCCGCCCGCCTCGATCGCTCGATCGACCAGATCGGCGAAGAACACAAATTCAGGAAGCGGCCGCAGCCTGCGGACATTTTCGACGATTCCTTCCTGCCACCGGTCGCGAGTCGGCTGATCAACTGAGCCGCGCGACCTTCCGCAAAGGCAGGCACCGGTCTTCGCGTGCGATCGTCACCAAATTCCAAATCATTGATTAGGCGCTGTATCTCCGCGGCGATCCCTGATTAGAATGGGCCTTGCGAGCCACTTCCACCGCGCCGGCCTTGTCAACGCATGTCCCTGCTCCGCCTCTATACCCGCGTTCTTGAACTGCTCGGCGGAGAGGCGCGGCTGGGCTGGATTCTCGCCGGCGCCAACCTGTGCCTGGCCGCCGCGCAATTCGCCGAACCGGTGCTGTTCGGCCGCATCGTCGATGTCCTCTCCGGCAAACCATCGACGGGCATGTTCGCATCGTCGTCGCCCTGGCCGTTGCTGCTCGCATGGGTCGCGTTCGGCCTGTTCACCATTGGATGCAGCGCTGCGGTGGCATTGCATGCCGACCGGCTGGCACACCGCCAGCGCCAGGCGGTGCTGACGAGCTATTTCGAGCACGTCATGCAATTGCCGCTGAACTTCCACACCGGTACCCATTCCGGCCGGCTGATGAAGGTGATGCTTAACGGCACCGATTCCCTGTGGCGGCTGTGGCTCGGATTCTTCCGCGAGCATTTTGCCGCGATCATGTCGGTGCTCGTGCTGCTGCCGATGTCGCTCTATATCAACTGGCGGCTGGCGATCCTCTTGTTCCTGCTCTGCGTGGTGTTCACGGTGCTGACGACATTCGTGGTACGCAAGACCTATGGCATGCAAAGCGAGGTCGAGGAGCATTACAGCGATCTTTCGGCGCGCGCTTCCGATGCGCTCGGCAATGTGGCGCTGGTGCAAAGTTTCGTGCGGATTGACGCCGAGGTGCAGGGCCTGCGCTTCGTCGCCGACAAGCTGCTCTCGGTGCAGATGCCGGTGCTGTCGTGGTGGGCGCTGGTCACCGTCATCACCCGCGCCTCTACCACGATCACCGTGCTCGCAATCTTCACCGTCGGCATCGCGCTACACCAGCAGGGCTTAACTTCGGTCGGCGAGATCGTGATGTTCGTTGCCTTCGCCACCATGCTGATCCAGAAGCTCGAGCAAGTGGTCTCCTTCATCAACAATGTGTTCATGGAAGCGCCGCGCCTGCAGGAATTCTTCAACGTGCTGGATGCGGTGCCGGCGGTGCGCGACCGTCCCGATGCGATCGATACCGGGCGGCTTTCCGGCCTCGTCGAATTCAGCGACGTCTCATTTTCCTATGACGGCAAGCGCCCGGCGGTTGAAGACCTCTCCTTCGTGGCGCTGCCCGGCCAGACCGTCGCGCTGGTCGGGCCGACCGGCGCCGGCAAATCGACCGCGATCGCGCTGTTGCATCGCGCGTTCGATCCGCAATCTGGCTTTATCAAGATCGACGGCATGGATGTGCGCGGACTGAAGCTCACGGCATTGCGGCGAAACATCGGCGTGGTGTTTCAGGAGGCCTTGTTGTTCAACCGCTCGATCGCGAGCAATCTGCGCGTCGGCAAGCCCGACGCCACTGACGAGGAGCTAAAGGCCGCAGCCGGGCGCGCGCAAGCGCTGGAATTCATCGAGCGCAGCGAGCATAAATTCGATACCCCGGCCGGCGAGCGGGGACGGATGCTGTCCGGCGGCGAACGTCAGCGGCTGTCGATCGCACGCGCGCTGTTGAAGGATCCGCCGATCCTGATCCTCGACGAGGCGACCAGCGCGCTCGATGCGGTCACCGAGGCCAAGGTCAACGCCGCACTCGACGAGGTGATGAGGGGGCGCACTACTTTCGTGATCGCCCACCGCCTCTCGACCATTCGCAACGCGACGCGCATCCTGGTATTCGACGGCGGCCGCGTGATCGAAAGTGGAACTTTCGATGAACTGGTGGCAAAAGGCGGCCGTTTCGCGGAACTCGCGCGGGCCCAATTCATGGTGCAGGCCAACGCGCAAACCAACATTCAACGGCCACAAAGCGCGAACGCCGATGTCAAGATTTAGTGTTGCCGAAATTCAGCCTATTTCGCCAGGGAATTAATCCCACCAAGCCTCTGTTCCCGACCACCAAGCCGGTATAGGTTTGCATCAGCCGTAGCGCGACGGCGCCGGACACGCTTGAAACCCGAACTTCACATGTCACGGACCTCCTTAATTTTTTAAGGCGGGTCTCAAAGAGACCGGAATCGGAATAGTGCATTTTTCTCTCCCGTTGCTTCGCAAGTCACAGCTCAACTGGATCGTCGTTGCCGCAGTGCTTGCGTGCGTCTTGCCGCGCGTTGCGCATGCGGAAGCGCGACTGGTGATAGAAGCCGACAGCGGCAAGGTGCTCGAGGCCGAGAACGCGACGGTGCCGTGGTATCCAGCCTCGGTCACCAAGCTGATGACGGCCTATGTCACGCTCAAGGCCGTCAAGGATGGCAAGATCACGCTCGATACGCTCGTGAGCGTATCGCCGGTCGCGGCTATGCAATCGCCGTCGAAGATGGGCTTCCGGCCCGGCACGCAGGTCACCGTCGACAACGCGCTCAAGATGATGCTGGTGAAATCGGCCAACGACATGGCGGTGGTGCTCGCAGAAGGCGTCGGCGGTTCGATCGACGGGTTTTCGGCCATGATGAACGAGACCGCACAGAAGCTCGGCATGACGCAGACCAGCTACGTCAATCCGAACGGCCTGCCGGCGGACGGTCAGATCACCTCGGCGCGCGATCTTGCGATCCTGGCGCGCGCCATCATTCATGACCTGCCGGAATACGAATATTTCGTCCACATCCCCTCGATCCGCTACGGCCGCAAGGTCACGCAGAATTTCAACCGCCTGATCGGACGCTATCCGGGCGCCGACGGCTTCAAGACCGGCTTCATCTGCGCATCCGGCTACAATCTGGTGGCGTCCGCCACGCGCGACGGCCGACGGCTGATCGCAGTCGTGCTCGGCGCCTCCTCCGGCACCATGCGGGCGGTGCGGGCCGCCCAACTCTTGGATCGCGGCTTTGCAAACAATGGACTGGCGTGGCTGCGGCCTGCGCTCGGCACCGTCAACAATCTGGTGCCGATCGACGCTTCGCCGCCGAACCTGCGCGACGAGATGTGCGGCGGCAAGCACAAGCGGCCGGCCAGCGATGAGGATGATACGGTCGCCAGCACCGGGGCGCCAAGCAATGGCGAGACCGGCATGACCTTCTTCGCCGCCGGCCTGCAAGCGCCCTTGCCGAAGCCGTCGGAGTTGCTTGCCTCAGACCCTGCGCCGTCCGAGCCGATCCCCGTCTATACCGGTCCGACCAAGAGCGGCGCCGCGCTGATTGCGGCCGTCGCCGCCGATGCCGATAAGCAGACGGTAAAGCACGCCAAGAAGTCGCGCATCGCGGCGAAAAAGCCGGACGCCGCCGCCGAGGCCAAATCCGACGCCAAGCCGCCGGCCAGGCACGCCAGCGCCAAGCCGGATACAGCCGCGGGCAAGGCCGCAGGCGACACCAGGCCGGCAAAGCCCAAGACCGCGGCAAAGCCTTCCAAGCCCAAGAGTACCAGCAAGAGCAGCGGCGGCGAGACCAAACCGGCTGGTTAACGCGGCCACGCGGGTTCAGTCGGCCTGCGACCGTTCGCGCCCATAAGCGACAATACGCCGATACTGCCCGGCCGCTTGCCATCGGCGCCCGGCTTGCTCAATACTGCCCAAAATAAGCCTCCCGTCCCACCGAACGGGGGAAATAGAGCGGAGGGGAAATACCATGGAGCGGATCTGGCTCAAGCAATATCCGGCCGGCGTGCCCGCCGATATCGATCCATCTCAGTACTCGTCGCTCGTCGAGTTACTGGAAGAAAGCTTTGCGAAATTCGCCGACCGCAAGGCTTTCATCTGCATGGACAAGTCGATCAGCTACCGCGACCTCGACGAGATGTCGGCCGCGTTTGGTGCCTATTTGCAGAGCAAGGGTCTTAAGAAGGGCGCCCGCGTCGCGCTGATGATGCCGAACGTCCTGCAATATCCGATATCGACGGCGGCGGTGCTGCGCGCTGGCTATGCTGTGGTGAACGTCAACCCGCTCTACACCCCGCGCGAGCTCGAGCACCAGCTCAAGGATTCCGGCGCCGAAGCAATCGTCGTGCTGGAGAATTTCGCGAACACGGTGCAGCAGGTGATGGGCAGAACCTCGCTCAAGCACGTCATCATTGGCAGCATGGGCGACTTGCTTGGCATCAAGGGCGTGATCGTCAACCTGGTGGTGCGGCGGGTGAAGAAGATGGTGCCGGCCTATTCGATCCCGGGCGCGATCTCCTTCAACGACGCACTCGCGGCCGGTCGCGGCCTCAAGTTCAACAAGCCTGGTCTCACACTCGACGATGTCGCCTTCCTGCAATATACCGGCGGCACCACCGGCGTCTCTAAGGGCGCGACGCTGCTTCATCGCAACATCGTGGCCAACGTGCTGCAGAACGACGCCTGGCTGCAGCCGGCACTAGCGCTGCCCCCGCATGTCGATCAGATCTTCATCGTCTGCGCGCTGCCGCTCTATCACATCTTCGCGCTGACGGCGTGCTACCTGCTGGCGGTGCGGGCCGGCGGCGTCAATCTTCTGATCCCCAATCCGCGCGACATGGCAGGCTTCGTCAAGGAGCTGTCGAAATACCAAGTCAACAGTTTCCCCGCGGTCAACACGCTCTATAACGGCCTGCTGCATACGCCCGGCTTCGACAAGATCGATTTCTCCAAGCTCAAGATTTCGAACGGCGGCGGCATGGCCACGCAAAAATCGGTTGCCGAGAAATGGCTGAAGGTCACCGGCTGTACGCTGTCGGAAGGTTATGGCCTATCGGAGACCTCGCCAACACTGACCTGCAACCCGGCAACGGCCCGCGAGTTCTCGGGCACGATCGGCCTTCCCGTTTCCTCGACCTATCTGTCGATCCGCGATGACGACGGCAACGAACTGCCGCTCGGCGAGGCCGGCGAAATCTGCGCCAAGGGCCCGCAGGTGATGGCCGGCTACTGGAACAGGCCGGAGGAGACCGCGCAGGTGATGACCGCGGACGGCTATTTCCGCACCGGCGACATCGGCGTGATGACCCCCGACGGCTACACCAAGATCGTCGACCGCAAGAAGGATATGATCCTGGTGTCGGGCTTCAACGTCTACCCCAACGAGATCGAAGAAGTGCTTGCGAGCCACCCCGGCGTGCTCGAATGCGCCGTGATCGGCGTTGCAGACGCGAAATCCGGCGAGGCGGTCAAGGCCTTTGTTGTGAAGAAGGATCCGAACGTCACCACTGAGGACATCATCAAGTTCTGCCAAGGGCAATTGACCAACTACAAGGTGCCGAAGCAGATCGAGTTCAGGACTTCGCTACCCAAGACCAATGTCGGCAAGATCCTGCGTCGCGAATTGCGCGACGAGAAGAAGGCCGCGGCCTGAACAACGAGCGTGAGTGGCAGATGGGCGCGGTGGACAACGTCACGCCAGCCGATGTGCTGGCGTTCTGGCGCGAAGCCGGGCCAGACCGCTGGTTCGCCGCCGACGGGGCTTTTGATGATGAGGTCCGCCGGCGCTTCCTCGATCTGTGGCGGGCAGCGGCCGAAGGTCAACTGAATTCGTGGCAAGCAAGCGATGACGGCACGCTGGCTCTGGCCATCGTGCTGGATCAGTTTCCGCGCAATATGTTTCGGCAAGACCCCAGCGCCTACGCCACAGATGCAGCGGCCAGGCGCCTCGCCATCGATGCTATCGAGCGCGGCGTTGACTTGCGTATCGATCCCGCGCTGCTCGAATTCCTTTACATGCCATTGATGCATTCGGAGAATTTGGCCGACCAGCAGCGCTGCATCGAGCTGTTCCGCAAGACGGGCAACACTGAGAACCTGAAATATGCCGAGCATCATGCCGATATCATCCGCCGGTTCGGGCGCTTCCCTCACCGCAATCAGATTCTCGGACGCGCGACTACGGCAGACGAGCGGGATTTCCTCGACAGCGACCGGTCCCAGGCCGGATGACATAACAGTGAACGCGCCACACCATTGCCGTTTCCGTGGCGCCGAATATTGCACCTACGTCAGGCCCGGTTTAAGACTCATCCGCACATTCAAGGAGAATTGACGATGACGATCAAAGTTGGCGACAAGCTGCCGGAAGCCAAGTTTCGCGTGATGACCGAGGAAGGCCTGCAGGTCCGAACGACCGACGATATCTTCAAGGGCAAGAAAGTCGCGCTGTTCGCGGTGCCCGGCGCCTACACGGGCACCTGCCACAAAATGCATCTGCCGAGCATTTTCCTGAACGCTTATGCGATCAAGGACAAGGGCGTGAACACCATTGCGATCGTCTCGGTCAACGACGCCTTCGTCATGAACGCCTGGAAGCGCGACACCGATCAGCGCGACGAGGCGACCTTCCTGGCCGACGGCAACGCCGAATTCACCAAGGCGATCGGTATGGAATTGGATGCTTCCGGCAACGGGCTCGGCATCCGCTCCCACCGTTACTCGATGCTGGTCGAAGATGGCGTGGTCAAGAAGCTCAACCGCGAACCCGCGCCCGGCAAGGTCGAGGTTTCCGGCGGCGATACGCTGCTGGGCCAGCTCTGAGAGCCTCTTAGCAGATTGCACCAAGAGATCTCGTCATGCCCGGGCATAGCCGTTTGAAGAACGGCGGCGCTTCCGCGAGCGTATGTCCCGGCCATGACGGAACTGTTGCAAGCGGTGGGTGTTGAGGGAAAGCGGAACACACCCTACGACGCCGCGTCGGCCACGGCTCGCATCGCGCGGTTGGCCGATCGCAGCCTGTTTTCACCGAGCGCCGCGGTCAGCTCGGCGTAGGCTTGCCGCCACAGCGGAACCGCTTCTTCCAGCAGACGGCGTCCCGTTTTCGTGAGCTCAAGCCGTTTGCCGGCACGTCCACGGCCGGTGCCGCGAACCAGCTTCCGCCTCTCGAGGTTTTGCACGTTCCGGCTCAGCGTCGTGGCGTCAACGCCGGACTCGGCGGCGAGGCCTGCCACGGTGGTCCCTTGCGCGGTTGCGATGCCGATCAACAGGCTGAATTGCTCGCCGGTGAGGTCCAGCGGCCTAAAGCGCGCATTGAAGAAACGCGTAACGGCTCGCGCGGTGGCGCGCGCCCGAAAGCCGGGGCACTCCACGGCGATTTCCTTCAACTGCGCAACTCTCAGCATGAACCCCCTCAAAGCTGGACTACCCCGCAACAGAGTAATAGTGTATATACACTATTTAGAGAATCCCATGCCAGCCTATGTTCACATCAACATGCGGGTTGTCGATCCTGCCAGGCAGGCTGCCCTGTTTCCGCGCTTTCAGGCTACCCTGCAGGAGGTGGGCGGGCGGATTTTGCACTTCGGGCCGGTCGTGAAGGTCCTGGAGGGTGAAGAGAAGCCTTTGCCGCTCGCCGGCGTGTTCGAGTTTCCGAGCCTCTCCGCGGCGCTGGCCTTCTACGATTCGGAAGAGTACGCGCCGATCAAGGCGGAGCGCCGGCTGGCCCAGGAAGCACGCATGTTCGTCGTCGATGCGACCTGACGGGCGTTGGTAGATGGCGGGTTTCATTCCGCTCTAGGAATCCCCCACCCGTTGCTTCAGCCGCGCCATGGCGATGCCGTCGCGCGCCAGTTGATCGGCGCGCTCGTTGGCGTCATGGCCGCCGTGGCCCTTGATCCAGTGCCAGCGGATTTGATGCGTCTTCAGCGCGGCGTCGAGCCGTTGCCACAGGTCGACGTTCTTGACCGGCTTCTTGTCGGCGGTGCGCCAGCCGTTTTTCTTCCAGCCATGGATCCAGCCGGTGATGCCCTGGCGGACATATTGGCTGTCGGTGGTGAGGTCGACCACGCAGGGCTTTTTCAGCGCCTCCAGCGCCGAGATCGCCGCCATCAGCTCCATCCGGTTATTGGTGGTGTGCGGCTCGCCGCCTTTCAGTTCCTTTTCGACGTCGCCGAATTTCAAGATAGCGCCCCAGCCGCCGGGCCCGGGATTACCCGAGCAGGCGCCGTCGGTGAATACGGTCACGTGGGGTCGTTCACTCACACGACGCATCCGGGAGGTGCAATGCCATAGTCGCGCAAGGATTTGACGCCCTGCTGGAAGCGCAGCTTGCGGGCATATTCGAGCGGGTCCTTTGGCTTGACCAGCGCGCCCGCCGGCACGTTGAGGAAATCGACCAGCCGCGTCAAAAGAAAACGCAGCGCAGCCCCGCGCGCCAGCAGCGGCAGCGCATCCTGCTCGGATTGCGACAGCTTGCGCGCGCGGCCATAGGCGTTGAGCAGCGCGCGCGCCTTGGTGACGTTGAAGGAATGATCCGGCTCGAAACACCAGGCGTTGAGGCAGATCGCGACGTCGTAGGCGAGGATATCGTTGCAGGCGAACGGGAAGTCGATCAGTCCGGAAAGCTTGTCGCCGAGGAAGAAGACATTGTCGGGAAACAGATCGGCGTGAATGACGCCGACGGGCAAATCCAAAGGCCAATGCTTTTCCAGATGCTCCAATTCGCGCGCGATGGCGTCGCGCAAGCCCGCCTGCACGCTGTCGGCGCGCCCTGCTGCGAGATCGAACAACGGACGCCAGCCGGCCACCGACAGCGGGTTGTTCCTGACAAGAGGAAAGTCCTGGCCCGCAAGGTGCATCTTGGCGAGCGCGTCGCCGACGCCTGCGCAATGCGCCGCATTCGGCCGCCGCGGCCACATGCCCTCGAGAAAATTGATGATCGCCGCGGGCCGCCCGGCCAATGTCGAGTACACTTGCCCCTTGCGGTTCCTGGCCGGCTGCGGGCAACGAACGCCGCGCCCGGCCAGATGCGCCATCAGCGACAGGAAGTAGGGCAGATCGTCGACCGCGACGCGCTTTTCGTAGAGCGTGAGGATGAACGCGCCCTGGCTCGTGTGCATCAGGAAGTTGGAATTCTCGACGCCCTCGGCGATGCCCTTGTAGGACAACAGTTCGCCGATGTCGTAGCCCTTTAGAAATTCCGCAAGCTCCTCGGCGGCGACGTCAGTATAGACCGCCATGGGATCTACGCCGCGTCGGGACGCAGCGAACGCGGCAGCGGGAAGAACTCGTTCTCTTCCGCGGCCGAGACCGTCTCCACATGCAATTCGTAGCGCTCTGCGAACGCGCCCATGATCTCCTCGACGATCACTTCCGGCGCGGATGCGCCCGCGGTGATGCCAAGGCTCGTGATGCCCTCGAACCGCTTCCAGTCGAGATCGGCGGCACGTTGAGCCAAGACGGCAATGGGACAGCCCTCGCGCTCGGCGACCTCGCGCAGGCGCTGCGAGTTCGACGAGTTCGGCGCGCCGACCACGATCAGCGCGTCAACCACCGGCGCCACCTTCTTCACCGCGAGCTGGCGGTTGGTGGTGGCGTAGCAGATATCTTCCTTGTGCGGGCCGGAGATGTTGGGAAACCGCTCCTTGAGCATCGTGACGATCTCGGCGGTGTCGTCGATCGACAATGTCGTCTGGGTCACGAAGGCGAGATTGTTGGGATCCTTCGGTGTGAAGGTCGCGGCATCTTCCGCGGTCTCGATCAATGTCACCGCGCCGGCCGGCAATTGCCCGAGCGTGCCGACCACTTCCGGATGATGGGAATGCCCGATCAGGAGGATTTCGCGGCCGCGCTTGAAATGGATCGCCGCCTCGCGATGCACCTTGGTGACCAGCGGGCAGGTCGCATCGAGCGAAAAGAAGTTGCGTGTCTTGGCCTCCGCCGGAACCGACTTGGGAACCCCGTGGGCCGAGAACACCACGGGGGCGTTGGTACTGTCAGGGATTTCGGCCAGTTCCTCGACAAAAATCGCGCCCTTGGTCTTCAGGCTGTCCACGACATAGCGGTTATGGACGATCTCGTGGCGGACGTAGACCGGAGCGCCGTAGATGGCGAGCGCCCGTTCCACGGTGTCGATCGCCCGCACCACGCCGGCGCAAAAGCCCCGCGGTGAGCAAAGCACGAGTTTCAGGTCTGGTTTGGCTGCCATATGGAGAAATCTCGGGACCGAATCACCCCTCACCGGCGGGCCAGGGAACGGTTGGTTGCTAACGAATTGGGACTGGTTTCGGGCGCTGTCAAGCCACTTTAGCAGCCCATTGCATGGGCAGCCCCGGAAGGCATATATAGGGCCTAATTCCCGTCATCGCTGATGACCGAAGGCTTCGCCTCCAAAAGAGGTGGGCGAAGCGCAAAGGAGATTTGCCATGAGCAATGCACCGCTGATGCCGAAGGCAACCGCCGTGTGGCTGGTCGACAATACCGCGCTGACCTTCGATCAGGTGGCCGATTTCACCAAAATGCACCCGCTCGAGGTGCGCGCCATCGCCGACGGCGACGCCGCCCAGGGCATCAAGGGCATGGACCCGATTTCGACCGGTCAGTTGACCCGCGACGAAATCGAAAAGGGTGAAAAGGACCCGAACTACCGCCTCAGGCTCGGCGAGAGCAAGGTGACGCTGCCGCCGGCGGCCAAGAAGAAGGGCCCGCGCTATACGCCGGTATCGCGCCGCCATGAGCGGCCGAGCGCGATCCTGTGGCTGGTGCGCAACCACCCCGAATTGAAGGACGCGCAGATCATGCGCCTGGTCGGCACCACCAAGACCACCATTGCCAGCGTGCGCGACCGCACCCACTGGAACGCATCGACCCTGACGCCGATGGACCCGGTGACGCTCGGCCTGTGCTCGCAGATCGAGCTCGATTTCGAGGTGCAGCGTGCGGCCAAGGAGAAGCCGACCGAGACCGCCTACGGTGGCGCCACCCTGCTGCCGGCCTCCGAGACCACCCGCAAGGAGCCGGAGTTCGAACCGACCGAGAAGCAGCGCGACGACCTCAACGTCGATGCGGTGTTCGCCAAGCTCAAGACCATCGGCGGCAAGAAGCCGGACCAGGAGTAAGATCGGCGTTCTGGTGTGGTAGCGCACTGTGCCGCTCCGATTGCGGCTGTCATCCCCGCGGAGGCGGGGATCCAGTACGCCGCGGCCTCTCGGCTCCATCATAAACTGCTCTGGGATACTGGATCGTCCGGTCAAGCCGGACGATGACAGAATGAGGGTGGGCAAAGCGCGTTTGTCCGCGGTAGCTCAATTTGCGAAAGACATGGTGGGCACGGCGCAAACGCGCCTTTGCCCACCCTACCGATTCAATCTTCAAACAGCGTTAGCTACAGCTTCGCAACCTCGCCGCGAAAGCCGCGCGAGTTTTGCTGTCAACGTCCTGTCCTCTGATTCAGAGGGCGCAGGGAATGCCGGGCGCCCGCTGCGCCCGCAGCCTCGCACGCAAAGCAAAAAAGCGTACGAGCGTAGTCACCACGGTCACACCGGTTCACCCGACATTCCCCGCGCAATGGTTTACGGCTTATAACGCGCTCTCCCCGGTGACCGGGCTGTTTTGCCACCGTCGCTTGCGCGGGAATAACTCCGCGAAACTTGACGCCAGCGTCGGGGCGTCAGGACCACACGATTTCGCCGTCCGCAGATCGGCGCTCTCGTCAGCAGCGCCGCATGCGTCCATCGCATCCCGCCCCAGGTCCGTGACGATCGCGAGCCGCCCCTCATGTCGAGACGGGACGGAATCGAAATACTCCTGATTCTACCTGGTCGTCAAGGAAAATTCTGAAAATCAGAAATGTCGTGGGTCCTTTTTTAAGCCGTG
The DNA here is from genome assembly GCA_005884765.1 of Alphaproteobacteria bacterium. GTDB lineage: Bacteria > Pseudomonadota > Alphaproteobacteria > Rhizobiales > Xanthobacteraceae > Bradyrhizobium. The sequence continues at coordinate 936 of VAZV01000166.1, read as the reverse complement.
TGACGCGCTCCTTCTTCCCTTGTGGGAGAAGGTGGCCATAGGCGGCCTTCGGCCGCCGTTCTTGGTTCTTAGGACGCCGATGCTTTGCATCGGCTATGCGCAGTCCGCGACGGATGAGGAGTCTGCATCCGGCGAGCCCGGCTGCGAAATTCGATGGCTTGTTCAAGGAAGTGACGCTCAATCGCGGGCGGCCGATGGCGCCTGCGAGTGAGGTCGGGTAGTGGCCCGCGGCGGCTTGTGATGGTGCGGCGGCCGTGACGATTGTTTCCTGCGTGGTCTACTCAAAATATGAGGCGCGCCAGCGAGCACAGATCATAGTTGTTTGGAGCATTGTAGGGGCAGCGGCTTAGCGATTATCGCCAATAGCATGCTGCCGCGCGGGAATATCGATTTCACGCAGGCCCTCTGCTTTCTACTCATGTACGGCGCCGCTCTATATGCCGCGATTTGTGACGCGTTGCGGCTTGGATTGGCACGCCGCCTTACGAGGACGCGCGGCGAAAATGGATCAAGAAAATAGATTATGTGTATTTGACCCTTGGCGCATTAGGCGTGATCGGCTCCCTGAGCAAGATTGGTCTGGTCGGCAGCCGTTACGCTCAATTCGATCTTTTGGGGCCGTTGGTGGTGATGAGCGCAATTGTGATCAGGTTGATCAAGACCCGGGCTGATATCGAGGGGTGGAATAAGCTGAGGTAGTGGTCAGGCGCATCCCTGCCTTTCCCGATAGCGTCGCACAGTGACCTTGTCGCGATCCCGTCTTTCATGCAAACGGCCCCGGCCGTTGTCCTTAAACCGGGGCCGCCTGGACGCTTCCGGCCGGGGGGTGACCGAAAGCACGGAATCGACTCCGGGGTCTTAGCCGGGTTCCTATCCGATGGTGCGGCGGATTGACTTTGGCAGGGCCAATTTTGAATTGAGTCCGGAACCGAACAG
>VAZV01000040.1 GCA_005884765.1 Alphaproteobacteria bacterium | reverse complement strand
TCGGCTCGCACTGTGAAAAGCTTAGCCCAATCGAGAAATGTAGGATCGTAGGTTTCCGCCAATCGTAACGCCGCCTCGCTGTTTCCGGCATCAGCAGCTCGCTGATAGAATAGTCGAGCCGATGTCACATCACCCGTGCTTAACAATAAATCCGCCCGGGACAACAGCGTGGCAGGTTCTGCCGACTTAGATTGCGGCACTACTGCGGCGCGCGTGATGGTGGGCGGCTCTGTTGCGGTGAGGGGAAGATCGGTGGAAGCCGCTGAGGCAGTTGGAATCGGGATTGCGTCCTTCTGTATTTCTATTGCGGCTATGACAGGAGTTCCTGCGTTTGGCGACGGCGCGGCCACAACGGGTTTCGGTGTTATGACCGGGATGTCGTCGGGCGAGCGGCTTTGGGCTGTCGTGGTCGGTGGCTGTACCGTATTAGCGCTAACCTTCTGCGGTATCGTAGGTGGTGCGGGCGCTACGGCCGGGTTTGTAGTTTGAGACGGCAATACGTTGGGCATCGTGTCCGTCGGTTTCTCCGTTGTCGCTGCAACGCGAGTTCCTTCGGATTTCGGGACCGAGACATCAGCCAGTACGCTTGGCCCAGTAGTCGGCGCCAGTGCAGCCGCTGGATACATCGGCATTGTACCGGAAAAGTCGTTGGGAGGGCGATCTTGATCGGTCGCAACCGGCGTGCCGGCCGCAAGGTTCTGCGGCTTGGCTGGGGGCGCTACGGCCCGTGTTGCAATCGTCGATGACGGCGGCGTACCAGCCGCCGACGGCGAGACCTCGGGAGCCGCTAAGACTTTTGCCGACGTGTCTGTCGGCGTCTCGATTTTGGATAACGGGGGCGCTGCTATAGGTTTCGAAGTCGTTCGATCAGCCGGCCCACTTGATGAGGCTGTTGATGACGGTGCAACCGCGGCGCTTGTCGGCGTTATGCCCGAGCCGTCATCGGGCGAGCGGTTTGGAATAGGCTTAACCAGCATCCCGGCACTCGCTGCCGGCATCCCCACAATCGATGCCTGTGGCATAGTGGCGCGAATCTTCTTCCGCCTGGCCGGCGGCGACTGTGCTGGGGTCGGCTCCGCGCCCGGCGACGGCGATTGGGCCTCGGTTGGGGATGGCGACTGCGCGGCGGCCGCTACCGGAGGCGAGCTTAGATTTGGCTGCGCCTTTGGAGCAGCGGCCTTTGGAGCAGCCGGTGCGGATTGCGGCGCTGGTCGCGCAGGCCGCACCAGGTTCGGATCGCTCTTGGGCTCAAGGATTGCTGTCCCGGCGGGGCCCGCCAACATCACCGCCCGCGGCCCGACATTGTCGAGGCGCCAGTTGCTCACCATCTCGCCCTCGGACCGCACCAGCGGCTTGGCTCCTTGCTTGGCGAAGATCGCGCTACGATGGTCCCCATCAATAACGATCCCGGTCAAGCGGACATCGGTAAGCTCGGGGTCGGCAGGGCGGTTGGGCACCGCCCGCTCGGTTGTTCGTCGTGTGGCACTGAACAGCGGACGGTCCATGCTCGTGGCGATAAGGTCATCGACAGGGGGGCTTTGTTTGTGTTGCACCGCGCGTGTCGCTTCTGACGCGGGAACAACCGTCGCGACCGGTTGAACATCTAGATCACCGGAGGAATACAGCTCGCCAGTAAGTATCGCACCGAACAGCGCACTTCCGGCCCAAAAAAATATCGCGACACGATCACTCATTGGGGACTATTACGCTTATGTCAAAGGGAGCCGGATTTTGGTGCGACGACGTGCTTCGAACCGGGCTTCGCTTGGGGTTGGCACAGCATGCCCTGAACCTACCGCAAAGCGGTACGAATTGCGAGCAGCATCACCCCTAACTCGGCCGCTCGGGTCGTCGCATATGATATGTCCCCGAGTGCGCTTTGCATGAAGAAAACACGGTGGAGTGGGGCTGAAATGTGTGAGGTGAACAGCGACTTGTGAGGCAAATCTGCTTATCTGAAGAGCCAGAACTTTGGATCGACCGAACGTCCCTTTCAATCGAGCGAAGAGGAGATTCGTAATGCAGATATTCATTTCTTTCTTGATGATGTTCTTGATTTTAATTCTTCCGATGCAAGTGTCGGCAGGTTTTGTCGCGTACCGTATCGCTAAGACCTACATCGTAGTCGGTATGGATAGCTACAGCGGTTTCAATCCGTCAGATCAAACATGCAGAGTGGCTGTTTTGCGTGATACTCATATTTTTGCATACGAAGAGGTTGATATTAACGCGCCGCAGGTCCGGTTGGCAAATATTGCGAAAGCGGTACTCAACATGAACCCAGACGCTACCACCGGCGTGTTATTGAAGGCATGGATCACGATGGCGAAACTCGAATTGAAAGATCTATTGACAAATAATCCAGTGACAAATAATCTAGATAAAGCGCTCAAAAATAATGAAAATGGTGCTTTAACACGAGTTCCGCTGGCGCGCGGCTTTGTCGGGGAAGTAAAAGCGACCGGTAGTCGCTGGTCGCTCGGCGAAATTGCGAAGATGGGCCAAGTGGAAGCTAAATCGGACGATACATTGTATTTGAATCAAAAACCGAAGAATCTATTCTTTTCTCGTGGGCAACATGGCAATTTGATTGACAGGGTTTTTGCGGAAAAAGGGATGAAGGTAGCAGATGACATGAATTCAGACGCAACTACAATGGAGCAGCTCATTCAGTACGTCATCCAACACACCCCCGATCCGAAAACCATTGGCGGCGTTCCGATCGTGGTTGCCCTGCAATACGGAACAGGAATTCATTGGTTCGCCGGTGCCGATCAATGTCCCCGCCAGCCGACCTGAGTCTCACCGTGGCGGGCGGAGCATCGGAAGGGGCGGCGCGGCCGGCCGTTGTTGGTCGCACTTCAGTGGAGGACTTTGATGGCAAATACAGAACGGGCTAGCATCGAAAGCGAGCTGTTGAGCGGAGTG
>VAZV01000165.1 GCA_005884765.1 Alphaproteobacteria bacterium | reverse complement strand
GAGAATGGCGTCGTGGCGCTGATGATGTATTTCGCAAAGCCGGCGGCTGCCGCGTGGTCGGCCGCCAACAGATGCGCGCTGACGACATCCTCGATATCGACGCGGCGGTAGAGAGACTCGTTGACCTTGGTGTTGGCATCGGCGTATGCCTCGCGGATCGCGCGATCATCGTCTGCCTCGGGAAAGAAGCGCGAGGTGCGCAGCACGATCGCGCGAAGCGAATGGTTGCGGGTGAATAGCCGGCACAAATCCTCCGCGGCTATCTTGGTGATACCGTAGATGTTTTTCGGCAGCTGGGGAAACTCTTCGGTCACCCACGCCGCCGGCTCGCCGGGCGCTGGTACCAGCGCGTCGCCGAACACACTCGTTGTGCTGGTGTAGACGAAGGCGGGAACACCGGCCGCGACGGCTTCCTCAAGCAGATTGAGCGTGCCTGACACGTTGACGTCGACAAAATCCTGACGGCTGTGTGTCACCACGTGCGGCTTGTGCAGCGCCGCCGTGTGCAGCACGACGTCGACGCCCTGCATGCAGCGGCGCACGAAAGCGCGGTCGGTGATCGTACCCATCCGATCGGTAAACGCACCGGCGCGAACGTCGATACCGACGGTCTCGCGACGTCGCGCCCGCAAGGTACGGACCAGCGCCTCGCCGAGATGGCCGGAACTGCCGGTCACCAGAACTGTCACGCCTCGTGAACTCTCGTGCTGTTTGTCCGCTCCGGGACGTCAATTCCTGTAGGTGGGATCGATGCGGTCGAGCTTGCGCAGCAAGGGCGGCCACACCAGATCGGTCGACCGCAATTCGGCACGATCGGGGTTGCCGAACAGTTCCGTATTCTTTTCGATCACTGCCTGCTCGATCGGGTAGGCTGATGGCCCGAGCATGCGAGTGCGCACCTGCATCGAGCAGGCCCGCTCCAGATGGTACATCCGCTCGAAGGCGGAGGCGACGGAGCGGCCGACTGTCAGCGTACCGTGGTTGCGCAACAGCATGTGGTTCTTGCTGCCAAGATCCTTTTGCAGGCGCGGACGTTCGTCGTGATCCAGCGCCACCCCTTCGTAATCGTGATAGGCGAGGTCGTGGGTGACGAACTGCGTGGTCTGGTTCAGCGGCAGCAGGCCTTCCAGCGAGCTCGAGACCGCCGTGCCGTCCAAGGTGTGCAGATGGAGCACGCAGCCGGCATCCTCGCGGACCTCATGGATCGCTGAATGGATGGTGAAGCCGGCCGGGTTGATGCTGTAGTCGCTCCTGGTGAGCTGGTTGCCGTCCAGATCGACCTTGACGAGGCTCGAGGCCGTGATTTCGTCGAACATCAAGCCGTAGGGATTGATCAGGAAATGATGGTCCGGTCCCGGCACCCGCGCCGAGATATGGGTGTCGACCAGATCGTCCCAGCCGTAGAGCGCCACGAGGCGGTAGCAGGCGGCGAGATTGACCCGCTGGTTCCATTCGGCATCCGTCATGCCGGACGGCACTTCCTTCAGGTGCGCTTCCGCTGGCGACATAACCGGCTCCTTCGAGACATGGTGGAATGGGCTTAAGCCTATTCCTGCGACAAGCTTGCAGCAAGACGCGGGGCGTGCGTGGCTGTCATGCCGGGAGATGATATTCCGCTACGGCGCCGGTATCGACAGTAGGCTCGAAATGCTGCGGCCGCGGATGTCGTAGACGCGCGCAAACACCACGTCGTCGCGCTTGATCTCCACCATGACCGGTGCGGTCAGGCCCTTGCAGTAGAACTCGCCGAGCGTCATGGCGAAGTCGGCCGCATGGCTATCCCACCCGATGGTGAAATCGGGACCGAGCGCCACCTGGGCCGGCCGTTGTGGGCCGCATACCGCAACTTTCCACTTGCGCCCTTTGGGCGGCGCTTCCTGTTTTTCGTCAAGTTGTTCGCGCAGGCCGTCGGAGGCCTGCTTCAAGGCAAGGCCCCAATAATCCAGCATGTAGCGATCGTCGGCGGCGCGTACCGTACCGGCGATATGATTGAAATGGGTGTACTGGTAGGGGTGCAGCCGGATCATCTCGCCAAGCGACAATAGCAGGCCGAATGCGAACACCGTTACGGCTGCCGGCTGCCAATTCCGGCGGTTTTCCTTGAGCCAGTTCATCGCCCAGGCAAAGGCCAGCCCCGCGAGCACGGTCATCGGCGGGATAACGAAAATGAAATGCCGGATGCCGTTATAAAGCGCGGGGCGCTTCACCATCGCGACCACAAGCGGAAGCGTGGCGGCGAGCATCAGCATCAGCAAGATGGTCTTGCGGCGCGCGGTGACGTCGCTGCGCGGCAGCACCACGAACGCGCCGATCACCCCGCCGATGGCAAGGGCGAGCAGCACTTCGGGAAGTTGGAGCGCAAACAGGGTCGGCAGGTACGACCAGGGCATGTCGGGCACTGACACCAGCGCGCCGTCGAACATTTCCTTCCACGGCTTTTCGAAGAAGTGCGAGAAATAGCCGAGTGCACGGAACGGATTGTCCGGCTCGATGATGGACCACGGCCAGATCAGTCCCATGATGAGGTAACCGAGGACGAGGCCCGGCAGCAGCACATAGAGTACATGCGCGAACCGATGCAGGGCTTCGCGCGTGCCGACGTTGCGGATTTCATCGACGAATAGCGGCACGAACCCTACCAACGCGTAGACCAGAGCCAATCCGCCGAGGATGCGCGAGCCGATCGAAAGGCCGGCGCCTAGGCCCACGATCAGAATGGTCCGGGCGGAGGGCTGTGGATATTCCTCAGCAAGGCGAACGAGGCCCATCATCTGGATCACCATCGCCACCGCAAACGGCGCATCCTTCGGATTCATGAACATGTGGCCGTAGAAGATCGGACACAGTGCCAGCAGCAGCAGGGTTGCAAGGCCGGCGAGCGGGCCGCCGACGCGGCGGCCAAGCCGCCACGTCACGGCGAGCCCAATCACGCCGACAATGGCCCCGACCAGCCGGCGGGTCTCGAACAGTTCGAGCGGAATGAGCTTGTGCAGCAGCGCCGCCGCCATGTCGAAGCCGCCGCCATACATGTAGAGATTGGCGAACGACAGCGCGCCGGTATCCTTGAATCCGGAACCGTACATGCGCAGCAACAGGTCGGCGTATTCAGCGTGGGTGTAATCATCCCAGCCCAATCCGTAGTCGCGGAACGTTAGTCCTGCGACGACGGCGACCACGGCCAAGACGAGAATGGCGAGGTCGTCGCAAGTTCGTTCCACCGAGCGCCTCGCTGGCGTGTCGATGGCCGAAGTTGTGATCGATGACATGGCTATTGGTAACCCGGTGTCCCCTGTGGCCCAGCTTTGGCGCTTTTGGGCCTCGTTCCCCGGCATCCATATAGCGCAGTTCCCTTTCCGAGTAATTGGGAATTGTGGCGTAATTTCCCTGACGCAATGCAGCAAGTAGATCCGGAAGGGTGAAATTCCGGCAAGGTTGGCACCCCGCAAGCCCTCGCAAGCCAACGTACTTGTTGCGACATTTCTTGATCCACTGATTTGGGAACGCCTTTCCCAATTGGCCGTTGGCGCCACGCATAATATGACGGTATCGTGGCGTAGGCGGTGTGGTTCTGCTTCAGAAGCTCTCCTCCGCGAAGGACGCGGGCAGATGGCATCTCGACAGCCACACTAGGGGGTAAGATTGATGATGATCGTCTTGCTGATCGCGGGGATCGGCTCTGTGTTGGCCGGTTTCCTGGCGATCGCTTTCGGGATTCCGATCAAGGAATTTGGTTTCGGCAACACCTTGATCCTGGTCGGCGTGGTCGCGGTTTGCACCGGCATGATCCTGCTCGGCATTGGGGCGGTCGTGCGCGAGTTGAAGATCATTGCGCAGCGGCTACGCCCCGCCGAACAGCGTGCACGGGCGGCATCGCCATCGATCCTAGCTGGTGCTGCGGGCGAGGAGGAATTCCAGTTCGGCCGCGACGGCGCCGCGGCGGAAAATGCCGGCAATGCCGAATTAGGTGCCCCCTCTTCGCCGCCGCCATGGCATCAGGAGGCCGCGTCGCGTGGTCGCGCTGACGCGCCAATCCGGACGGAAGCCGCTGAACCGGCCCCAAAGCCGCGCCGCAATCTGTTGTTTTCCTCGACATCGCGGAAAGAGCGCGAGCGCACCCAGGCGCGCGGCGCCGACCCGACGGCGCCCGAACTCCCGCCGCCTCCGGAACCAGGGGAAGCGCCGCCTGCGACGTTTGAAGACGCCTGGCCGAAGTCGGAGCGCGGGCGGGGCCCGGAAGTGCCGCCGCAGCGCCGCGGCGGGCGAACGTCTCCGACCCCTCCTGACGCTCCTGAGGCAGCCGCGCACGGCGAAGACCAGCCCGCGGTAACCGTGCTGAAATCGGGCGTTGTCGATGGCATGGCGTATTCGCTGTATTCCGACGGTTCGATCGAGGCGCAGATGCCCGAAGGCATGATGCGGTTTGCCTCGATCGATGAGTTGCGGGCTCATCTCGACCACCGTCCGTGAAGTGGGAACTCTACTTAGCCGGAACGGCCTTTCGAGGCGGAATACTGCCGTTCTTGTCATGGCGCCAGTAATCCGCCCATAATTGGATGAATAGCGGAAGATTCTGCAAAGCGTATCTCGCGGCGAAATACTGCGCGATGATGTCGCGTCATTGCGCGAGATGGTCTTCGAAAGGTCCAGTCCATGACAGATGCTGCCGGCAAGAACTTCATCGATTTGACGGCGAATATCGTCTCCGCTTATCTCAGCAACAATCCGACGCCGGCTTCCGAGATACCTAACCTGATTAGCCAGATTCACGCGGCCTTGCTGCGGGTCTCGACGGGGCGGACCGAGGTGCCCCTCGAGCCCGCAAAGCCGGCGATATCGCTGAAGAAGTCGATGACCCCTGATTATCTGGTCTGTCTGGAGGACGGCAAACGCTTCAAATCGTTGAAGCGGCATTTGCGCACGAAGTACAATATGACTCCGGAGCAATACCGCGACAAATGGGGCTTGCCGGCGGATTACCCAATGGTGGCGCCGAATTATGCGGTGGCGCGTTCGCAGCTCGCAAAAAAAATGGGGCTCGGCCAGCAGCGGCCGCGTCGGAAATAAAGCCGGTTTTTTAAGCGCTGAGCAGTCAGCGTCGGGTTTCAGGAAACCGCGGCGAGCGCCTGTCGCGCGTCCGCGCGAATCCGCTCCACCATCGAACGCAGGCCGTTGGAGCGCTGTGGCGTCAGATGCTCGCGAAATCCGAACTCGTCGAACAGCGCGATCGCATCGGTTGAAAGGATTTCGCGTGGCGTGTGGCCCGAATAAAGCGTCAGCAGGATCGCGATCAGCCCGCGCACGATATGAGCGTCGCTGTCGCCGAGATATTTCAATACGGGCTCGTTCCGGCTTTTGCGGTCGATCCGCCTCGAAAGCCACACCTGGCTCGCGCAGCCCTGCACCTTGTTTTCCTGGGAATGCTCGGCTTCGGGCATCGGCTCGAGCGTGCGGCCGAGTTCGATGACGTACCGGTAGCGGTCGTCCCAATCGTCCAGCAGCACAAAGTTCTCTCTGATTTCGTCGATCGTCATGATAGCCCGCGTCCCAATCCGAAAACCCAATATAGGATCGCTGGCGGGCGAAAGCGATACGGCATCGCGAAAATGCAGGCGGTTCCGGGCCTAAATTCCGTTCATGGCGCCGGCGGAACGTGCCACTCGGCGTTGAGATCATCAACCGTCAGCGTGTCGCGCGGCGCCATGGCGGTCAGCGATGCTCCGACGTCTTCGTTGCCGCCGATCGAACTTGTGTGGTCGGGCGGCTTCTTGTCGGTGATGATCTGATAGAGCTTGCGCGCGCCTTGCTGGGCGCGCTGGCCGATCACGGTCGCGGCCTGGCCGCCGACTTCGCACGCCGCGGGCTGACGCTTGCAGAACTGGCTCATGTCCGACACCGCTGCGGTCGCGGCCTGGACAGCATCCGAGGCGCCAACCTGCGGCTGCTTTTCCGATTCAGGGGTCTTGTCCCGCGGCAACAGCACGAGCACCAGCCCCAGCCAGAACGCCATGCGCAGCAGAAAAAACATCCCGCGACCCGCTTCTTCCCAACCTGTTGCGATTGATCCCGCAATGGATCCGAACTAACAGTCCTCGATAAATCGCAAGTGATTGCATTGGGCTTAACGCCCTGAAAATTCGTAAAATGTCCGGGGCTTTCCCATTCGCCGTAAATATTCGGTTGACGCGGCCCGCTTTTACGACGGCCGGCATGCATCCGCAGCATCCACCATTTCGAAACCATATCGGCTTCTTCTCGGAAACCCGACGTTCACCATCTGCGTCAAATGGCGCGCGCAATAGGCGCGAAAAACCCGCCAACACATGGCGTTTTGCCGCGGCAGGACCGCGCCTTAGCGTTCATTTAATGTCGCTCTGACACGTTGGCGCAACGATAAAGGGGGCGTTCCGGCGCGTCTGATCGACGAACAAGCCGAGGCGCGAGAGAGCCGTGACTGTGTTGAGTATCATCCGCGATTGTCTTGACGCGCTGCTGCATCCCTCGGCGCGATATGACGCGTTGACGCGCGCTCGCCATCGCCTCTTTATGGCGCCGCGGTTGCTCGGAAGTCTCGCCGCCTTCGCCGCGTTCCCGATCTATCTAGCGATGCGCGGCGCGCCGTCGGCGCTGGAGGTCGCGGCGTTCGCCTGGCTGATGGCTCCAATTCTGTTGTCATGGTTCCTGTCGCGCACCGGCCGCTACGAAGGCGCGCATCTGCTGTCGTCGCTGGCGCTGGCCAGTCTCGTCATGGTGGTCGCCGTGAATACCGGCGGTATCGAATCCTTTGCGGCGATCTGGCTCGTCGTGATTCCGCTGGAAGCGGCGCTCTCGGCATCGCGCCGCGTGGTCGCGTTCGCCTCCATGCTCGCTTTGTCGTGCGCCGCATCACTGATCGCGGCCGGATGTCTCGACATGCTGCGGCCGCCAGAAACCGGCGCCGCCTTGCACGGCATGCTGATGGGATTCGGCGTCGCTTCGGCGGCGCTCTATGCGGCTGGTCTTGCCTTCGGCGCGGAATCGCTGGCGCGCACCAGCGTCGCGCTGCTCAATACCGAAGAAGACCGCTATCGCCTGCTGGCGCGGAACATGAGCGACGTCATCTCGCGTCATCGCCGCAATGGCGCCGTGCAATTCATCTCACCGGCGGCGGAGACGATGCTGGGCACGCCGGCTGCGCGCCTGCTGGGTCACGGCCTGTTCGACCGCGTCCATGTCGCGGATCGCCCGGCCTATCTCACCGCTCTGTCCGACGCCGCTCGTGGCGGCGAAGCGGGCAGCGTCGAATTCCGCCTCCGGCGCGACAGGCAGCGTGGCAGCGAGGCCGGCCAAGGCGGTCAGGCCGATTTCATCTGGGTGGAAATGCGCTGCCGGCCGCTGGACCAGGCCGCGCAGCCGGCGATGTCGTCCGAGGCCGAAGTCGTCGCGGTGATGCGCGACGTCACCGACCGGAAGGTCCAGGAGCAGGCCCTCGATCTGGCGCACGCCGCCGCCGAGCAGGCGGACGCCGCCAAGACCCGCTTCCTTGCGACCATGAGCCACGAATTGCGCACGCCGCTTAATGCGATCATCGGCTTCTCCGAAATGATCGCGGAGGAAGAGACCTTGATACTGAATGCGGCGCGGCGCAAGGAATACGCTCTCTTGATCCGTGATTCCGGTCAGCACCTGTTGTCGGTGGTCAATAGCATTCTCGACATGTCGAAGATGGAATCCGGCAATTTCGAAATTTCGCCGGAGCCGTTCGCGCCGCACGCGGCACTGGTCAGTTGCTGCAACCTGCTGGCGCTCAAGGCCAGGGAAAATGGAATCGATCTTATAGCCAGCGTGTCGCAGGATCTTCCTGAGATCACCGGCGACCCGCGCGCGTTCAAGCAGATTGTGCTGAACCTCGTTGTCAACGCCATCAAATTTACCGAGCGCGGCGGCAAGGTTACAGCATCGGCTGATGTCGAGGGCCCGCGGCTGATGCTTCGCATCAGCGATACCGGTGTCGGCATTGCGGCCGAGGATCTCAAGCTGATAGGCGCGCCGTTCTTCCAGGCCGGGAAGACCTATCAGCGGCGGCACGAAGGCACCGGTCTTGGCCTGTCGATCGTCAAGAGTCTGGTCGGCCTGCATTCGGGCGAAATGACCGTGCAGAGCAAGATCGACGAAGGCACCACGGTGACGGTCGCACTGCCGTTGGTGTTCACCGCGCCGACGATACAGCAACCATCGAGCAATATCGCCACGCTGACACCATCGCGTTCCCCATCACACGATCAAACCCCCCAGGTGAAGAAAAGTGCCTAGACAGATTGCGAGCGACGATGAGATGCCCCGTCGCCGGCGCCGCCGTAAAGCGAACGCTGTGGCGGTCGAAGCGGAGCGCGGATTTGCGATGCGCGTCCTGATGCATAGTCCAAAGGATGTGATCGCGGGCGGGCTCGCCTTCGCAGCTGTCAGCGCCATCGTCACCAATGCGCTCTTCCTGCAGGCCGGGCGCCATCCGGCACCGATGTTCGGTTCATCCGTCGCTGTTCCGGCTGCGGCGTTGTCGGCCAATCCCTTGCCGCGTGCGCGCCCGGTTGACGCTGACGCTACGCTGTTCGAATCCAGACCGATCGAAATCAAACCGGTCGAAGCCAAGCCTTCTGAATCCAAGGCTGCTGAATCCAAGGCTGTTGAATCCAAGGCTGCCGATCCCAAACCTGCCGATTCCATTTCCAATCTCGTCAAGGCCACCGCAGCCGCGCCGATCGCGCCCTCGAATGTGGTGCGGCCGCCCGCGCTAATTCCGCCACCCCACGGCGATGTAGCTTCGATCACGGGCTCCCGCCGCGTTGCGGCGGTGCAGCGCGCGTTGACCGAATATGGCTATGGCCAACTGAAGGCGACCGGCGCGATCGGCTCCGACACCCAGGCTGCGATCCACAAATTCGAGCGCGAGCACAAGATGCCGCCCACGGGGCAGATGTCCGATCGCCTGGTGCGCGAACTCGCAGCGATGGTCGGCCATCCCCTCGATTGAGCCTTAACTCGCCAGGCGAACCAAGCGATATTGGCATTGGCGAAACTTTCGTCGATCGCATCAACGCCGGTCAGACCAAGGGCATCTGCCCGTCGGCTGTGGCGACGGCCTCGTTGGGCACCAACAGGAGCGCCGGCAGGATCAGGGCGTAGACAATCGTGATCGCAATGACGCAGACGGCAAAGCCGCCGTAACGATCGTAAAGATGGGTGCCGAGCACGTCGCCAAATCGCACGACGACGAAATAGAGACTGTTCGACAACATGAGCGTCGTGCCCTGCAGGCCGCGGGGGCAGGAGCGGATGATCAGATCGAGGTAAGCGCCGGTGGCAAGGCCGCCCATCAGGCCGATCGGCACTGCAGCAATCAAGGCTTGCGTCATCGTATCGATGAAGAGCAAGGGAACCATCTGGGGAACGGCGAGAGCCGTCCCCCACCATAGCAGCGTCTTCAACGCAAGTCGGCGGCAGAGCAGTCCGTAGACGATGAATGTCGGAATAAAGGACGCGGCGAATATCGCGTTCCACTGTCCCCATTGGGCGTCGGTCGCGTGCAGGGTGTTCTGAAGATGATACTGAAGCGGCGTGGTCGAACCGGGCGCGAAATTCCATAACAGCCAGATCAGCAAAGCTGGATAGATCGGCCGGTGCCGCACCAGCCGCATCAAATCCTTCATCGGATGACCGTCGGCTTCGACGCTGACATTGTCGAACACATCTCGCGGCTTCCACAGTGCGTAGAGGGCAATCGCGGTCATGACCGAGGCGCCGGCAAGAAACAGGATGCGAACCGCCTGATCCGGGTTCTCCTCTTCAAGCACGCCGCTAAGCGCGCCGCCGATCAAAAGGGCGGCCACGGTCGGGATCGACAGGAAGACGTTCCACACCGCGCTGACCTGACCGGTCATCGCATGCTGCTGGCCGATCATTGAAGTCAGCCCGTTTTGCGCGCTCGAGACGAACAGAAACGATGCAGTCAGCAGAACGACCGCGATGAGGAGCGTCATGTAGCTCATCGGCGTGACTGCGAAGCAGATGTAGAGCAGGGCCGTGATGCCGCCAAACAACAGCATGAATCCGCGATCTCTCATCTCAAGCGGGTTCCACATGTCGCGGATAAATCCGAACACGAAGGCGAGATAGAGCGGGATCGCGACAATGAGCCGGAACGTGGCGACCTCGTGCGCCGTCAAATGCAGCCTGTTTTTTAGAAAGAAACTGATCGGAATATCGATCAGGCCTCCCGACGGGCTACCAAAGGCCAAGAGCACGATCAGGGCGCCCAGATAGACGAAGATGTTTTGCCGCTCCGACGCAGACAAATCCACAGGCGCGACGGTGACGGTCGCGATGGTGGCTCCGGATTTTTCACTCGTCATTCGCGCGCGATCTATCCATTATGAGCGGCAGTCCACGGCGTGCCGATCTTGCAGTGTCCGTTTGCGAAGTTCGCAGATGAAGGCGTAGCAACATAAGGCGCGAACGTCGAATACTACACTAGCTTCAATATATCCGCTGGCCTATACGTCAGCCCTATGCGATTGAAATCCAGTATTTGGGTGGCGGCTTATTTGCGGCGCTGCCAGACCGAGGGCGTGTTCGGCGCAGTGCGCCGCCGCGGCGCAGAAGAGGCCGGTGCTGTGTTCGTCAAGGTGGCGACGCTTGATGGCAATGCCATGTTGTACGTGCCTGCACCGCAGACGGTCTATGACGACTCCAGGCCGATCGAACGCTTTTTCATGCCGATGTCGAAAGAGCCGGTGCCTGAACAATCCGTGGAGGAGCGTCTCGCCAAGGAAATCCGTTTTGATCCGGATGCCTGGATCGTCGAGACCGAGGACCGGACCGGTCGGCATTTTCTCGATCTCGCACGCGCTTGATGCCGACGCGCGATGGACGCCGCACTTCTAGCCTTTCGAGCCGGTACGCACCACGATGCCGGCGCCGGGTTGCGTGATGGGGCGGGTCTGCGCGGGCGTGGCGCGCGCGCGCTGGCGATCGTCGTCGTGCAGGGCGGGGCGATATTTGGCGCGGGTGACCGCCATGGTAGAGCCGCGCCAGGCCGCCAGCATGACCAGCGCCGATCGTTCGCTCAAGCGGTCGTAAAGCCGCGACAGCCGATACACGTGGTGCACAGAAGTGCCGATTTCGGGCCTCAGGAATAGCAGCACGCGCTGAAAGACCGCGCTTGGCATGTCGAGCGCCTTGGCGGCGCAAGCGAGCGGCTCACCGCCGGCATCATTGACGACCTGCGCCGCCACACGCGACGACAATATCAGGGTCTCGCCGATTTCGAGGGTGAAGTTTTCGACGTCGGTTGCGAACGCGGCCATCTCGAGCGTTTCGACGGCACGCGAGGCGCGGCTTGCGGGAATACGGGCCGAGGCGCGCAGCGGGGTCTCGGCCAGATTGTGCAGGATCAGCGCGCGCTCGCTGGCGCTGGCGCGGAAGAACATGTCGTGGATTTCAGCGGCGTCATTCGGCTGCATCGACAAATTGGCTTGCATCCGCAACTGCGCTTCGCTCAGTGGGCCCGGCTGCGCCGGCGCCACGGGCCGCGGAATCTCCCGGGCGACGAGAACGGTGGGCTCGGGATTGATCGGCTTCAACCCCAGTTTTCTTAAAATTTCATCCGGCGCGTTCGGGTAGATCGCAAGGCGTGCACGCACCGCCGCGCGCGTCGCGTCGTCGACCTGATCGATCAGCCGCGAGGTCAGCTCGACAAATTGCCGCTCCTCGTCGGTCGTATGCTTGCTGGCTTGAACGTAGAGGTCGGTCAGCACACGCAACAGGGTGGGGCGGATGTCGACGCCCTCGCGGCGGGAGAGCGTCATCAACCCATCAAGGCCTGGAAACAGTGGAGTTGTCGTCATGTCAGGTGTACGCGACTGATTCATCCCTCGCGACAGCCTATGCCGAGTCACTTTAACAGCTCGTTAAGATTAATAGCCCTTAACCACCGGATTTCGTTACCGGCGCCAACCGGCGGCCATTTCTACAATTATCAATATAAATCAAGTATTTACGCCAAGATATTCGCATGGGGCGCCTACAGTTGGAAATCGATCGTTCGAAGGAACTGAACGTTTTGCTCACTCGTTATTTGTTAGGAGCAAAGCATGTCTGTTCTGAGCACAATTGTAATTGGCTGGCTCGTTCTCAACGGCGTTGTTGTTGCAGCGCTATTGGCGCGCCGTTCGCGACCTGAGTTGCGAGAGCGGCTATTTAGATGGGTCATCCGCGGCGAGACAAAGCAGCGATCTCGTACCTCGCACCGGCCTTCGCGGGCATAGAATCCAGTCTGCGCGGAAAACTTTCAAATCACCGCTGGCACCAGCGGTGATTGGTCGCGTCCGGACGGCCAATCAGAATTAGGAACCTCGTGCCACGAACAAGGTTTTAGTGACCACGTTTAGGGCAATGTTTCTTGCTGGTTCCAAGAGAGCGGGCAATGAGTGCTCGCGACATATCGGACGATAGCTGTCCAAACTGTCGCCAGCGATTCGAAATAGTCTTGGTGAAGTTCAAGCTGGCGGGCGTACAGATGATCGGCGCCTGTCCGAACTGCGCGATGATACACGACGATAGCGTACCGCGCGCGTCATGGTTCGGGAAGTCTGCGCAGGGCCAGCGCCTTACTATTCAACCCACCAATAGGGGTTAACGGCGGAAGCGCGGTAGTCCGACCCTGAACCGCCCGGGCTGTGGTCGGACCGCAACGTGGCGTACCGACGGCGGCGCCAACGGCATCTGCCGCAGATAAATTAAGATGCCGTTAACCACGTCCTGATCTTAATGATCGCGGGCTGCCGGACAGATCGTGTCGGAGCGGCGATCAGAGAGAGCTTGATATGGGGATTATCGTTGATTTTCCGTCGTCGCGGTGGGCGGGCTCCGCGATCGATGCTGCGCCGCGCGAAGGCATGGGCACCGTCCTGATTCTTCCCGTCGTCCGGATCGACCGCCAGACCGATGAAACCAGTGGTGGCCGCGGTCCGGAAGAAGGGACGGCTCCGGGAAGACGTCGCCGCCGACGCTGAGCACCGGCATTACGACATGCCGGACACGCATCATTCGATCCGGTTAATGTCACGGGCCCTGACGCTGCTTCTTGCAAGTGTGACGCTCGGGGCTTGCAGCGGCGGCGATTTCGGCCGCACCCGTGCTGATTTCGTCAGTGACGACATGCACCGTTGGCTCGGCACTGAAGCGACCTCCAGCGTCGGCCTGCGTCCGTCGCAATTCCAGCTCACCGACAACGAGCGGCAGCTTCGCGACCTGGCCTATCCGCTGATCGAACCACCGCACTCGCGGCCGGCCTGGAAGAGCGTGTTTGGCGACTACAAGCCGCTACCTTCGCCGTGGCGGCAGGTGCCAATCTTCGATCGCACCGCCTACGGCCGCGCCCTGATCGACGAGCCGCATCGTTCGCACTCGTCTCGCTACGCCAACTTGATCGATGACGTGCGCGACGACATCTCCCGGTTCGAGCCGTTCTTCGCCAGCGCCATCAAGGTGCTCGAACTCGACCGCAAACGGAACGCCAGCCTCGCTCATGTCTCGGAATTGTCGCCGCGCGAACGCGACGACGCGATCGCTCGCATGCAGGAGAACACGCTGATCGTGCAATGGGTGCAGCAGTGCCTGGAGCGGCGGGTTTCTTCCTACCGCTGGGCGCTGGAGCGGCTGGTGATCCAGGCGCCTGACGGCATGGCGGTCGATTCCGACCGCTTGATCGGCGAACTCGCGGCACAGACCGCCAATCCGCCGGTCGTAACCGCGCCCGTCATCGGCCATGCGCTCACGACACGCGGCTAGCTTTCGAACGAAGTCTGCATTGGTTTTATCAGCGCTTGCCGCGCGGCGCTTCTGCCTGCTTGGCGGGCGCATCGGTCTGCAGCCTGCAGCTCGACGCGGCGAGCGCGGCTTGCGCCTGCGGCATCAGGCCAGGCTCCGGCGCCAACGCCTTCAGCACGATCAGTCCGGTCGCGGTCGGGGAATCGATGATCAGCCGGTCGGCCGCCGTTATGTCTTCATCCTCCGGCAAATCGTTGTGCTGGGCCTCGGTCATCAAATCGAGCTCGATTACCTTGCGTCCGGCCGAGCGGTCGTTGATCGCGTAATAAGCGACCTCGTTGCGTGTGTAGAACGACACCGAAGTATAGGCCTGGCTGACGGGGACGGCGAGCTTGATCGGTCCGGTGGAAAGGTCGTAGCGGCAAATCGCGACCGCGAACGCCGGATCCATGAACGGCATTGGCGAATTGTTGGGATCGACGAGCGGGAGAGGGGTGACGGCGTTGAGCTTGGTCATCGGCGTCAGCCGCGAATAGGCGTCCTGGGTCGCGATCCGCGGCAATGCCAGCACGCTGACAAGATGCACGATGCCGCCCAGCAGCACGCCCGCGATGATCGTGAACACGAGGCGGATCATGGGCACCCCACCGTCGCAATGGATGGCATGGGCGCATCACGCTGGGTCCGCGTCGCCACGCCGACCGGCGTATCGTACAGCCGCAGCATCAGCGCGTAACGTTCGATCCCGCCGGTCGGAAGCCAGTTTCCCGCGCGCGATCGCGAAGCGACGCGGATTTCAAAGGAGCCGTCCGAGCCGCGAATGATCTCCTGGCTGGTGAAACCGTAACGTTGCAGCGAGTTGGCGACGAGGTGCCCCTTCTGGTCGTATAGCGTCAGCGTCCAGAAACGCGCCGCGGGGGTAACGCCGCTGACGAGCACGTCGCAGCGGCCGTCAAGCGGCCGCTTGCGGTCATCCGTGGTCGCCGAAAACGCCACGCCGTCGCCGGTGCCGATCGGCAACTCGCCGTTGCGCACGATGGTCGCGCGCGAATAGGGATCGACATCGGCAGTGCCCGTCTTGGGCCGGGCGGTCCAGGCGCCGATCCTGAGCGTGCCGACATCGGTGCCGCGCGTCGCGGTCATCCAGGTCGCGCCAACGCCGACGACGGTGGCAAGCAACAGCGCCAGAAGCGTGATGAAGATCAGCCGCACGGGTTACTTTAGTTCTTGCGCGGCGCCGATGGAGCCGCACTGTTCGGCGTTGCCGCCGCAAAACTATCGGGAAATGGAAGCGCGCTCGACGACACCGGCTTGGTGGGTTTGCCCGGCTCGTCGGACGACGTCTTGGCGGCGCTCTTGGCCGCCTCATCGAGCAACTTCTCCACGCGCACCAGGATGTCGGCGCCGCGCTTGGTGAGGACCGGCGGCGGTCCCGGCTTGATCTCGGGAGGTTTGGGCGCGCCGAGCGCTGCGACTGTCGCGGGGACCGGGGGTTGCGGCAATTTCTGGCCGGCGCCGATGCCGGCAATTTCCTTGATCTCGACGCCCTGGTGCGCGGCGGTCATGATGTCGTGCCAGGTCTGCGCCGGCAGCGAGCCGCCGGTCATGCGATTGGTCGGCGAGTAGTCGTCATTGCCATACCAGACCGCGCAGACGAAGTTGCCGGTATATCCGACGAACCACGCATCGCGATAGGCGTTGGTGGTGCCGGTCTTGCCGGCGGTTGGAATGCCGTCGAGCGCGGCGCGCCGCGCGGTACCTTCGCTGACGACGTGGCTCATCATCCCCGCCATGTCAGCGGCGACGGAGGCCGGGATGGCTTGAAGCGGCTTCTTGCCGTCGCGGTCGAAGCGCCAGACCAGGTCGCCGGCGCCGGTACGCACTTCCAGCACCGCATGCGGGGCCACCGACTTGCCCTTGTTGGGGAAGGTCGCATAAGCCACGGCGTGCTCGATCACGGTGACTTCGTCAGCGCCGATCGGCAGCGACGGGGTATCCGGCAACGGTGCCTTGATGCCGAAGCGCCGCGCCACCTCGACGATCTTGGCGCGGCCGGCCTTCGGGCCGCCCTTGCCGCCGATCGCGATCGACAGTTTCACCGGAACGACGTTGATCGAGCGTGTGATCGCCTGCGTCAGCGTCACCGCGCCGGAATAGGAGTGGCCGTAGTTCTGCGGACACCAGTTGCCGATGCAGACCGGCCCGTCGACGACGATCGATGTCGGCTTGAAGCCGTTCAACAGCGCGGTGGTGTAGACGTAAGGCTTAAACGACGATCCCGGCTGGCGATAGGCGTCGGTGGCGCGGTTGAACTGGCTCGCGCCGTAGTCGCGCCCGCCCACCATGGCGCGCACGCCGCCGTCGAGATCGGCAACCACGGTTGCAGCCTGCGTCGCGTGATAGTCGCGGCCGAACTGGCGCAACTGGTTTTCGATGGCTTCTTCCGCTGCGCGCTGCACGTTCATGTCGATCGCGGTGCGGACCACAAATACGCGCTCGGAATAGGATTTCGGAAATGTATCGACCAGCTTGCGCATCTCGTCGAACGCATAGTCGAGATAATAGTTCGGAGAATTCTCATCGCGACGGTCGACCGCGAAGGCGGGATTGCGCCGCGCGCCGAACACTTGGCCTTCGGTCATGAAGCCGGCGTCGACCAGGTTGTCCAACACCACATTGGCGCGCGCGCGCGCCGCGGGCAGGTTGATATGCGGGGCGTATTTGGTCGGCGCCTTGAACAGGCCGGCCAGCATCGCGGCCTCCGCGAGATTGACGTCACGCGCCGACTTGTTGAAGTAGAAATGCGCAGCACCATCGACGCCGAAGGTCCCGCCGCCCATATAGGCGCGATCGAGATAGAGCTTCAAAATTTCGTTTTTGGTCAGCCGCGTCTCCAGCCAGACCGCGAGGAACGCTTCCTTCACCTTGCGCTCGATGGTGCGCTCGTTGTTGAGGAACAGGTTCTTGGCGAGCTGCTGGGTGATCGAGGAGCCGCCCTGGCGCACGCCGCCGGCTTGTGCATTGGTCACGAGCGCACGCGCCGTGCCGGCTATATCGATGCCGAAATGCTCGTAGAAGCGGCGGTCTTCGGTGGCAAGGGTTGCCTTGATCAGGTTGTCCGGGAAATCCTCAAGCGGGATCGAGTCGTTGTGCTTGATGCCGCGGCTGCCGATCGGATTGCCGTAGCGGTCGAGGAACGTCACCGCGAGATCTGACTTTTTCAGCCAGTCCTCGTCGGCGGTTTCACGAAAGGCGGGGATCGCCAGCGCCAGCATCAGGATGAGGCCGCCGAGCCCGATCGTGGCCGCCTCCGACAGCGGTTCGACGAAGACCCAGCGCTTCCAACGGCCGATATAGAAGCGGTCCATGAAGGTCGAATAGCGTTCGTACAGTTCCCGCGCGCCCCTTAGCGAGGAGAACAGCGCGGAATCGAAACGCGCGTCCAGATCGAGACGGAGATTATCGAGCCGTCCTTTCCAGTCGTCTGGGATAATCTTGCGCACCCGGGACCCTTGGTCGGTTCGAAAGCGTTCATGCACCCGGCAGGGTGCCGTTGGAGCGTCTTGCGGGAGTGTTGCGGCAACCCCAAGGCGCTTTTGCACCTGTGGGTAGACTCATGATTTGTTCTAGCCGAGCGGGGGCGATAAACCAATGCTCCGCTTGCGATTTTCAACGGTACGACTAATGGCTTTCAAGGGTTTTCGGCGATCCGCGAAGCCCTCCCTTGTTGCTCTTGCCGTGACAGCGCCTAGAACGGGCCGACGCTCTAAATATCGAGACTCATGACCGCACCTCCTAAGCCAGTTTCAAATCAGGATGGATTCTTCTGGAAAACCAAGACGTTGGAGGAGATGTCCAACGTAGAATGGGAGAGCCTGTGCGACGGCTGCGCGCGCTGCTGCCTGGAAAAACTGGAGGATGAAGATACCGGCAAGATTTATTTCACCCATGTGTCCTGCAAGCTGCTGGATGCCGGCCTGTGCACCTGCAAGGATTATCCCAACCGTTCCGACAAGGTTCCGGACTGCGTCAGACTGACGCCCCAAAACGTCCGGACCCTGAACTGGTTGCCGCCGAGCTGCGGCTACCGACTGGTCGCTGAAGGGCGCGACCTCTATTGGTGGCATCCGCTGGTTTCGGGCGATCCCAACACCGTTCACGAAGCCGGCGTCTCCGTCCGCGGACGGGTGCAGGGTACCGAGAACGAGATTGCCGACGCTGACCTTGAAGATCACATCGTGCAATGGCCGGCATTGTTGCCAAAACGGGCACGGCTGAAGCGACGGCCGAAATCCTGACGCTAAGTCACGTCTCCAAGTCCAGCCAGGGGATCACGTCATTGCGATTGAGCGTGGCGGGACGCACCCATGCGCACAGGTGCCTGCCTCGATCAAGTTCTACCGCATAAGTACACCTTAATAGAACGATTCCCTCACGGCATTGCGCCGCACACCAAATTACAGCCATGAACAAGTTCGAACGGCAGAGCCGTCAACCTGCCGGCATCAAGACATTGCCCAAAACGATCGCCGCCGAACTGCGTGACGTGGCGAGCGGGGCGATCGATGTCCGCGATGCGCCGCCTTCGCCGCTGACCCCTGATGAAGTCCGCACCATCCTGATCAGCTTGATGCTGACCATGTTCCTGGCGGCGCTCGACCAGACCATCGTCGCGACCGCGCTGCCGACCATCGGCCGGCAATTCCACGACGTCACCAGCCTGTCCTGGGTCATATCAGCCTATCTGCTGGCGTCGACCGCGGTGGCGCCGGTGTTCGGCACGCTGAGCGACATCTATGGCCGCCGCGCCATGGTTATCGCAGCGTTGAGCCTGTTCGTCATAGGCTCGATCCTGTGCGCCGTGGCGCCAAACATGCCCGTCCTGATCCTGGCGCGGGGCCTGCAAGGTCTCGGCGGGGGCGGCATCATGCCGATCGTGCAGACCGTGATTTCCGACCTGATCAGCCCACGGGAGCGCGGGCAGTACCAGGCTTATTTCAGCGGCGTGTGGGTGGCGGCCGGCATCGGCGGACCGATCCTCGGCGGCGTGTTCGCCGAGCATCTGCACTGGTCGATGATCTTTTGGATCAACGTGCCGCTGTCTCTGGCTGCGTTGGGGCTGTTGCTGCCGAAGATGGGCAAGATCCCGGTGTTTCATCGCAGGCGCAAGGTCGACTGGCTGGGCGGCGTGCTGCTGATGGCTTCTGCCGTCGTCGTCATGCTGGTGCTGACCTGGGGCGGCAACCGCTATCTCTGGCTGTCGCCAACGATCATATCCATGATGGGAGCCTCGGTCGCACTCGCGTTCGCCTTCGTGTGGCATGCGGGACGGGCCGAAGAGCCGTTCCTGCCGCTGTCCCTGATCGGCGGACGGGTCGTCCCCTATGCCATTCTCGCCGGAAGCTGCGCACTCGGTGCGATGGTGGGACTGACCGTGCATTTGCCGCTCTACTACGAGGTGGTTTATCACTTGAGCGCCAGCGAGGCGGGGCTCGCGCTGATTCCGCTGGCAGCTATTTCGACCGCAGGTGCCGCGATCGCTGGCCGGACCATGGCGCATGCCAAGCATTACAAGCGCGTGGCGATCGTGGGAGACGCCTGCGCGGCGCTGGCGGGGATGGCGCTTGCGCTCGTGTCGCTGCCGCTATGGGCGCTCCTGGTGCTGCTGTCGATATTCTCGCTTGGGCTCGGCACGACGTTTCCCGTCACCGTGGTGTCGATCCAGAACGCGGTGGCGCGCTGGCAGGTCGGCACCGTCACCGGCGCGATGAATTTCTTCCGCGCGCTGATGTCGTCTTTTGCGATTACGGCGTTCAGCTATGTGTTTGGCGCAGCCGCAGTGCTGCTCGCCTGCGCGACGCTGTGCATGATTCTGATGGAAGAAAAGCCGCTGGCAGGTCCGGCCACACGTGTGGAGATGGCCGAGTAGGGCAGGCCGTTCCCGCGGGCGCCGATTATGCGCTGACTATCTCTGGGTCGCGATTTGATCTAACAGCGGGCCAGCAAATCAGACGTCGAACCGACAAGGAGCCCCCATGAGCAAACCCTCCATCGAGCAGACGCGGATGGGCAGCGAGGGCATCGCCTTCTGCATCGCGCGGACCCTGATCGAACGCGATCCCTCGTTAAAGGCGCCGATGCGCGCCAACCTGCGCAAGATGTGGGAACTATTGGAGGAGCGCGAGGACCATGGCGCCGCCGATATGGTGGACATCATGATCAAGGCGCTCAATGACCCCGCGTTCTTCAAGCCGTGAACTTGCTTCAAGCCGCGACCTTGCCGGTCAAGCCGCCTGTTCCAGGCGGGTATCGATTTCTTCGCGAAGCAGCGTGAAGTCGATCGGCTTGGTCAGAAGCCCGGTGGCGCCGCTTTCCAGGGCCTTACGCTTCGTATCGGCATCGCCGTAGGCGGTGATCATGATGACGGGAACGTCCGGCCGCATTTCCTTGACCCTGGGCAGCATCTCGAGCCCGGTCATGCCGGGCATGTTGATATCCGACAGGATCAGGATCAGCGATTGCTCGATGGTGGAGGCGACGCGCGTGAGTGCGTCCGCCGCGGAAATCGCAAAATCCATCACGAAGCGTTGCGCGCGCAAATCGCGGCGGAACTGCTGGCGAAACAGCGCCTCGACATCGGGCTCATCATCCACCACTAGAACCAAAACACTCACGTCTAACCTCTGGATTTGCTTGAAAGAATGCTTGTTCGCGATAATACGATCTTAAATTCGGTGAATTCACCGGGTTCGGTCACGACCTCGATCGTGCCACCGTGTTGTTTCACGATGATGTCGTGGCTCATCGAAAGTCCAAGCCCGGTGCCTTCGCCCGCCGGCTTGGTCGTGAAGAACGGGTTGAACATTTTTTCCTTCACCTCATCGGGGATGCCAGTGCCGTTGTCGCGAATCCGGATTTCGACGTGGTCGCCGTGATCTTTGGTAGTGGCGCTGACGACCGGATCAAAGCCTCCGCCGTTGTCGACCTTTCGCTTGGTCACGGCATAAAAGCCATTTGAGATCAAATTCAGGAAGACCCGGGTGATTTCCTGAGGAAAGACCTCGATCAGCCCTGCGTTCGGGTCGAAATTGCGCTCCAAGGTGACATTGAATTGCGGCTTTTCCGCACGCGCCCCGTGATAGGCGAGGTTGAGGCTCTCGTCCAGAAGCGCATTGATATCCGTGGGACGGTGGTCACCGGAACCCTCGCGTGAATGCAGCAGCATGTTCTTGACGATGGAGTCGGCGCGCTTGCCGTGCTGGACCACTTTTTGCAAATTGTCCTTCAAGAGCCCAGTCAATTCATCGACCTCTTCGCGCATCTTGTCGGCAAGCTTGGCCTGCTTCAGGACGTCGTTGAGCTCATCGGTCAGTTCCGCCGACAATGCTGAGAAATTATTGACGAAATTGAGCGGGTTCTTGATCTCATGGGCGATGCCGGCGGTGAGCTGCCCGAGCGAGGCCAGCTTCTCGGTCTGGATCAGGCGGTCCTGCGCGGTACGCAATTCCTCCAGCGATTGCGACAATTCCCTGGTGCGTTCCTGCACCTGCTCAAAAAGCCGGACGTTGCCGATGGCGATCACGGCCTGATCGGCGAAGGTCTGCAGCAGGGCAATCTGCTTGTCGCTGAACGGATGCACCTCGGTGCGGCGAAGCGCAATCGATCCAATACTCTCGTTCTCGCGGAGCAGGGGCACGCTCAGAACAGTGCGAACATTGGTCCGCCGCGCGTATTCCTGGCCCTCCGGGAACTCTTCTCCTTCGGTTGAGAGAAGATCACGCACATGGACTGGTGTGCGATCGACGACTGCACGTCCGGAAGGCCATTGACGGTTGATTGGCGTTCGCTCCCAAACGACGGGAATCGATCCATGCTGGGCCTGAAACCGGAGATCATCACCGTCCTTCAATGTCACAAGGGCATCGTCCGCTTCGCAAAGCTGGCACGCGCTCTCGACAATCGCCTTAAGAACCGGCCTGTCATCGGTCGGCGAGGATGCGATCACGCTGAGGATGTTGCTGCTACCGGTCTGGTAAGTCAGCGCCTCCGTGAGGTCGCGGGTTTTCGCCTGCACCTCGTCGAACAGTCGGACGTTTTCGATCGCGATCACCGCCTGGTCGGCGAAGGTCTTGACCAACTCGATCTGCCTGTCGGTGAACGGCCGCACGGCGCGACGCAGCAGCGCCAGCGCGCCAACCGGATGACCTTCGCGTAGAAGCGGTACCCCGAGAATTGTCCGGGGGTCGCCGCTCAATCTCTGGCCTTCCGAGAACGAGTAGTCGGGGTCAGAATGCACGTCGGGAACGTGAGTCACTTTGCCCTCAAGCAAAGTCCGTCCGATGATGGTCGCGCGTTCCGCCTTGACCGGGATGTCCTTTACGTAATTCATGAACTCAGGGCTAAAGCCGTATGCCCCGGCGCGAAAATACTCGTTACCTTTCTGGCGTGTAATCGCCGCCATATCGGCCTCGCAAAGGCGTGCCGCGGATTCGACAAGCGTGTCGAGCACGGTCTGCAGGTCAAACGCCGAGCGGCTGATCACCTTGAGCACATCGGCGGTCGCAGTTTGCTGCTGCAAAGATTCGGTCAGATCGCTCGTCCGTGCCTGCACTTCCTCGAACAGCCGGACGTTCTCGATCGCGATCACGGCCTGGTCGGCGAAGGTCTGGAGCAACTGGACGTGATGGTCGGCGAAGTTTCCGGGCAGGAGGCGCGTGACGCCAATGATGCCGATCGACGCGCCTTCATTCATCAGCGGCGCGAACAACATGCTGCGGAAGCCGCGCGCCCGCGAGATGTTCAAAATGGCATCGGGCAGCGTTTCAGTGTCGGGAATTTGCGTGACCTCGCCGGCTTGCGCCACTCGAAACGGCGGGAACTCGGCGACGGGAAGCGGGAACGTCGACTTCAATACTTCATCCGCCTCGGGAGTGGTCGGCGTGAACGCCTTGAGATAAGCGATGCCGTCTATGAAACGGAACACCGTGCTGGAGAAGCCGCCGATCAGCCGGTTGGAGTTCGTCGCGATCGCCTCGAATACCGGCTGTACGTCCGACGGCGAACCTGCGATGACCTTCAGGATGTCAGCGGTCGCAGTCTGCCGCTCCAGCGCCTCCCGGGTCTCGTTGAACAGCCGCACATTCTCGATCGCAATGACAGCCTGGTCGGCAAAAGTCTGCAGCAGTTGCACATGGTGATCTGCGAACGATCCCGTTTGAGCCCGGGTCACGCTGATCAGCCCGATCGCTGCTCCACCGCTCATCAGCGGCGTCAACACGATACTGCGGAACCCGCGTGCGCGTGCAACTCTGGCTTGGACGTCCGGCGCTGCCTCGGTGTCCGCAAACTGGATAGTCTCGCCATTTCGTACCAATTCCAGCGGCGGGTACTCTGAGAAAGGCATTGGAAACAATCTCTTGAGAAATTCATCGGCGGCCGGATTAACCGGCGTGAACGCCTCGAGGTGAACAGCGCCATCTCTGAAGCGACACACCGAGGTCGAAAAGCCTCCGAGCAAACGATTCGCACTTGTTGCGATTGCCTCGAACACCGGCTGTGCGTCCGAGGGCGAACTCGCGATCACCTTCAGGATATCGGCGGTCGCGGTCTGGCGTTCCAGGGCTTCTCTGGTCTCGTTGAACAGCCGCACATTCTCGATGGCGATCACGGCCTGGTCGGCGAACGTCTGCAGCAAATGGACGTGATGCGGGACAAAGGCGCCGGGCTCGGCGCGCGTGACGCTGATCATCCCGACCGGCGTGCCCCGATTCATCAGGGGGGTAAACAATACACTGCGAAAACCGCGCAGGCGGCCCAGATTCCTATTCGCGGCGGGCACGTTTTCAGCCTCGGTATCGGCGAACTGCACAGTCTGACCATCGCGAACCAGCGCAAACGTCGGAAATTCCGCGAGCGATCTCGGAAAAGATTCCCTCAAAGCAGCGTCTGCCGCGGGGTCCGTCGGCGTATAGGCTACCAGATGAAGCTCATCGCCCATGAAACGCAGCACAGTCGTTGAAAATCCGCCGAGCAAGCGCTTGGCGCTTTCGGCAATCGCTGCGAACACCGGCTGCACATCGGACGGCGAGCTCGCGATCACTTTTAAAATATCTGATGTCGCGGTCTGGCGTTCCAGCGTCTCGCGGGTCTCATTGAACAGCCGCGCGTTTTCGATCGCAATCGCCGCCTGATCGGCAAAGCTTTGCTGAAGGATCATCTCTGCGTCGGTGAAGGGCGCAAGCCGGTCGCGGTAGACGATAAGCGCGCCGATCGCCTTGCCCTCACGCCGCAGCGGCGATCCGGACATCGAGCGTGTGCCCGCCGCGCGCACGTGTGGTAATCCCGGCCAATCAGCGATCGCAGAATCGACATTGTCGACGTCTGGAATGTGAACCTGGCGATTCTCGGCGACGATCGTGCCCGGCATGTTGCGGCCGCCGATCTTGAGCTGCACTTCCGGGACGCCGGCGCCGACCCGTTTGGAGCTGTCGCCGACGCGGATGGTTTTGGACCAGCCGTCGCCCTCGGCGATGTGGATGGTCGCGCTCGGCGCGCCGAACAGACGGGCGCTGGTTTGGGCGATCTGGTACAGCGCGCGTTCGGCGTCGCCCGGCGTGCTGGCGATGGTGCGCAGGATCTCAGCGCTGGCGGCCTGCTGCTCGCGGGCGGCGCGCAACTCGGCCAGCAGTCGGGCGTTCTCCTGCCTGAGATCGTCCACTACGTCCTTCGCAAGCGCGGTCATTCGGTACCCTGTACCCCACTGGAAACCCTATTATTTCATTAGGGCACCCGCTCGGCCAGCGTTACCGCAACTAATTCCGGCCAGCCTTAACTCGTTAAGACCTCAAGTCCCGGGCCTGGAGACCTCCGTCTCCTTGCTGGTGATGAACTCCAGCAGCACCGGCACGCCTTCCTGGGTCTTCTGGATGCCGCGCTTGATGGCAGGCACGATGTCTTCAGGCTTCGTCACCCGCTCGCCATAGCCGCCAAAGGCCCTGGCCATCGCGGCGTAGTCGCCGGAAATGTCGGTCGAGCGATATTTCTCGGTCGAGATCGGCATCACCTTCAATTCGATCGCCATGGAAAAATTGTTCAAGAGGATCGACATGATCGGGATCCGCTCGCGCACTGCGGTCTCGAAATCCATGCCTGTAAAACCGATCGCGGCGTCGCCCCAGACATTGATGCAGAGCTTGTCCGGCTTGGCGAGCTTGGCCCCCATGGCAAGCCCCAAGCCATAACCGAGCTGGGTGGTCTTGCCCCAGCCGATATAGGACAAGGGCTCGACCGGTCTCCAGAACGGCGAGAGCTGATCGCGCGGGCTGCCGGCATCATGGGTGATGATGGTGTTCTTGATATCGACAGTGTGCTGCAGATCCCAAAGTACCCGATAGGGATTTAATGGCGCATCGTTGCTTTTCAGCTTCGGCATCCATTTGGCCAACCATTCTTCGTGCAAGGCGGCGATCTCGGCGACGACCGCAGAGGCATTGCGATCGGAGGCGACGGTCTTGCCGATTTCTTCCAACAGCGCATCGAGCACCAGGCCGGCATCGCCGACCAGACCGATCCTGGCCTCGACATCCTTGTTGAGGTGCGCGGGGTCCAGCGTCGAATGGATGATGGTCTTGCCCTTGGGCATCGCGATGCCGAACGAGGTTTCGGTGAACGAGCAGCCGACGCCGAAGATCAAATCGGCCTCGCTCAAAAATTTCGGCACCGCGCGCGGCACCGCGAGACCGCCCGAGCCAAGCGACAACGGATGCGTCTCCGGAAACGACGATTTGCCGCCAAGGCTCGTCGTGACGGGGATGGCGAGCCGTTCGGCGAGGCGCCTCAATTGCGGCCAGGCTTTCGCGTAGTGGACGCCCTGGCCGGCATAGATCAGGGGGCGCTTGGCACCGACGAGCAGCGCCGCGGCCTCCTTCACATGCACGGGATCGGCGCCGTAACGGGTGCGCAGCACCGGCGCGTAATTCAAAGGCTCCGGCACCTCCTCGTTCCACATGTCGGCCGGAATTTCCACGATCACCGGTCCGCCACGGCCGTTTTTCAACTTTGTAAATGCGCGGCGAAAAATGTTGCCGACTTCAGTGGCGAGATTGATCGGCTCGGACGATTTTGCAAAGGCCTTCATCGCCTGACTGGAATTGAAGTTCGGCTCGATGTTGGAAATCCTGCGCGCATAGCCCATCGGGAGCACCAGTACCGGCACGGATTCGCCGAAACATTGGGCGACGCCGCCCATGGCATTTTCAGCCCCGGGGCCGTGCTGCATGCAGAATGCGCCGATGCTGCGCCCCGAGGTGACGCGGGAGATCGCATCCGCCATGTGCAGGCCGACGCGCTCCTGCCGCACCATGATCGGGCGGATGTTAGCGTTGGCGGCGTGTTCGATGAGATGATTGACCGGATAGCCGCAGAGGATCTCGATCCCCTCACGCTTCATGATTTCTGCAATGGCTGTGCCGAGCTTCATGCCCATCCCTCCCAAAGCGGCCGGTATCGAGTCCGGCTTGTTTGGAAGCTAGTTGGAACAGAGATCGGCCGGTCGGTAAAGCGCTTACGCGGTAGTTTCAGGGAAGCTCTGATATCCCGTTTTGCATTTCGACGAGCACAGCCGCGACTTTGAGGTGAGGCAGGGAGGTGAGCCAGGCCGGGCGGGATCAGCGCTTTCGCGCATCCCCGTTCAGCGCTCGCATCACCCCGATCCGTGCAAACATCAGCCAGCCGCCGCCGGCCTCCGCAGCGTTGATCAAGTTTTCGACCGCGATCTGCCAGCGCTCTTCCTGCTGTTCGTCCTGCGGTAGTTTCATGATGTAGTCGGCGGCGTGCTGCAGCGTCGTCAGTCTGCGGCCGCCGCGCAAGCGTATCGGCTCATCGAACGGCGTCGACCATGGCATCACGCGGCCTTGGAGCCACTACCCCGCTTTCTTCGAACGGGCAGGGGCACGCACCGGCTTCTCGGCCTTTTTCGGCTCTTGCACCTTTGGTTCCTCCTTGGCGGCGCGCTTGCCGCTGCCTGAGATCGGCAGCAGCATTTCGCGCTGGCTGGAGGCGGCCTTGCCCGCCTTCCTGCCCTTGGCCTTTGCGGCAGGCGCGGACTGCTTCTCGCTGGCGAGGCTGCGCTTCAATGCATCCATCAGATTGATCACGTTGCCGGCCGATTTCGGCGCCGCCTTCACCGGCAGGCGAACGCCGCTGCGCTTCTTGTTGATGAGGTCGATCAGCGCGGATTCATAGTGATCCTCGAACGCCTCGGGCTCGAACGATCCGGACTTTTGCTCGACGATGTGCCTGGCGAGATCCAGCATGTCCTTGGTGACCTTTACATCCTGGACGCCGTCGAAATATTCCTTCTCGCTGCGCACCTCGTAGGGGTAGCGCAGGAGCGTCCCCATCAGTCCCTTGCCGAGGGGCTCGAGCGCGACGATGTGTTCGCGGTTGGTCAGAACCACGCGGCCAATCGCGACCTTGTTCATGCTGCGGATGGTTTCACGGATCACAGCAAAGGCGTCATGGCCGACCTTGCCGTCGGGAACGAGGTAATACGGGCGGATCAAATAGCGATTATCGATATCGGCCTTTGGCACGAACTCGTCGATCTCGATCGTGTGCGTCGATTCCAGCGCGATGTCGTCGAGTTCGTCCTTGGTGACCTCGATATAGGTGTCGGTGTCCACCTTGTAGCCCTTGATGATATCTTCGTTGGCGACTTCCTCGCCAGTGTCGGCATCGACCTTGGTGTATTTGATGCGATGGCCGGTCTTGCGGTTGATCTGGTTGAAGGAGACCTTTTCGCTATCCGACGTTGCAGGATAGAGCGCGACCGGGCAGGTCACGAGTGAAAGTCGCAAAAAACCCTTCCAGTTGGCGCGGGGGGCCATGGCAATACTCCGAAACGCTACAGACGACCGTGGATCATAGCATGGGGAACCCCGTTTTGAACCCGCGGCCACTGCGGAATCTCTTAACGGCGTTAACCGGCCGGGGGTCCCGAACAGGG
The DNA here is from genome assembly GCA_005884765.1 of Alphaproteobacteria bacterium. GTDB lineage: Bacteria > Pseudomonadota > Alphaproteobacteria > Rhizobiales > Xanthobacteraceae > Bradyrhizobium. The sequence continues at coordinate 3,195 of VAZV01000165.1, read as the reverse complement.
TTTTCGGCGCCCGCAGCGTCGCGGGGTCGCAAGGCCCGGAACATCGGCCCGGAACATCAAACCGGATCGGGCGTTGCCCTTCATAGCTTATGGCGTGGAAGCGCGGTGATCGGCGCTGGGCGCGCGCCAAGCATTTGAGGGGACCATGGCAACCACGAAAGAGCGACGTCGGATCGTCGAGACCCCGACCGAAGCGCGTCAGGGCGAGCCCGGGCCTTCGGTATTTGCGTTGCTCACGGTCTCGACCGGGCTCGCGATCCTGATCCTTGCCATGATCTGGTTCGTGTTCTTCCGTACCTGAAAGGTGCTGCAGCTTCAGACAGCGCCGCAAAGTTCCCCCCAGGATCGAAAGCCGGGCAGCTTTAGGCGCTACCGCGTCCGCGAACCCGGCCATCTGTCAACGCGACTAAAAATCGCGAAGGGCCCATTGTGAAGAAAAAGTAACATTGCGATGTTTGCTCTGTTCATGGACGGTTCACGCCTGCCGGGTTCATCATGATGGCAGAATTCGTGCATCTCACTTTCGGAGATCAACGTGCGCCTGCTCGTTGTTGAGGACGACCCGGATCTCAACCGTCAGCTTACCACTGCACTGTCAGACGCCGGTTATGTGGTCGATCGCGCCTTCGATGGCGAGGAGGGGCATTTCCTCGGCGACAGCGAGCCTTACGACGCCGTCGTGCTCGACATCGGCCTGCCGAAGATGGATGGCATCTCGGTGCTGGAATCCTGGCGCCGCAACGGACGCGGGATGCCGGTCTTGATCCTCACGGCGCGCGATCGCTGGAGCGACAAGGTTCAGGGCTTCGATGCCGGCGCCGACGACTATGTCGCAAAGCCGTTTCATCTGGAAGAAATTCTGGCGCGGATACGCGCACTTTTGCGCCGCTCCGCCGGCCACGCCCAGAGCGAACTCACCTGCGGCCCGGTGTCGCTCGATACCCGTACCGGCCGGGTCTGCGTATCCGGCAATCCGATCAAGATGACCTCGCATGAATACCGGTTGTTGGCCTATCTGATGCATCACACCGGACGCGTGGTTTCGCGCACCGAACTGGTCGAACATCTCTACGACCAGGACTTCGACCGCGACTCCAATACCATCGAGGTGTTTGTTGGCCGCATCCGCAAGAAGCTGGAAGTCGATATCATCCAGACCGTGCGTGGATTGGGCTACCTGCTGACGCCGCCGACGCCCGGCACTTGATCGAGCCCCCGATCAGGCCCAAGGGTCAGGCGAAGGCCCATGCTCCCCCTCAAAGTATGATCCCGTCCGAAAAGGCGCATTCGGCGGTCGGGCCGTGGCCGAAGCGGAAACTTTTCGGTATCTTGCGCTGATGCGTGCCAGCTCGCTCGCCACCCGCCTGTTCTTCTCAGCGACCGCATGGGTGGTGGTGATCCTCGTTATCACCGGTTTCGTATTGTCTTCGGTCTACAAGAATGCGACCGAGCGCGCCTTCGACCGCCGTCTCAATCTCTATCTGCGCACCCTGGTTGCCGAAGTCGCGACCCCCGACGAGCCGCCGGACCGGCAATTCCAATCGCTCGGCGAGCCCTTGTTCGAACTGCCGCTGTCGGGCTGGTACTGGCAGATCAGCCGCACCGATTCCGAAAAGCCCGAGGTCCGCGCGTCGCGCTCGTTGTGGGACAAGAAGCTGCCGAAGCTCGAAGAGCAGGGCGCCGAACTGACCGCGGCGGGCATCCGGTTGGGTTACATCGAGGGGCCTGAGGGTCAGAGCCTGCGCATGGTGGAGCGTCCGGTCGATCTCGGCGCCGACGGCAAGTTCCTGGTCAGCGTGGCGGGCGATGCCACCGAGATTTTCGATGAGACGCGCAGCTTCGATTATTACCTCGGCGGCACCTTCGCAGCGCTCGGGATCGTGCTGCTCCTGACCACGATTTTCCAGGTCCGCTTTGGCCTCGCACCATTAAAGCGCATCTCGGAATCCATTGCCGATATCCGATCCGGCCGCGCCGAGCGGTTGGAAGGCGAATTTCCGGTCGAGATCGCGCCATTGGCACGCGAAACCAACGCGCTGATCGACGCCAACCGCGAGATCGTGGAGCGCGCCCGCACCCATGTCGGCAACCTCGCGCACGCCATAAAGACGCCGCTATCGGTCATCGTCAACGAAGCATCCGCCCATGGCGCTGATCCGTTCGCAAGCAAGGTGCTGGAGCAGACCGATCTGATGCGTGAACAGGTCGCCCATCACCTGGAACGCGCGCGCATCGCGGCACGTCCAACCATTATCGGCACGGTGACCGAGGTCGCATCCGTCATCGAGGCGTTGCAGCGCACCATGGAAAAGATCCATCGCGGCCGCGGCCTGATCATCGAGGTCAAAGCCGACACCTCGGCGAAATTTCGTGGCGAGCGGCAGGACCTGGAAGAGATGGCCGGCAATCTCGTCGACAATGCCTGCAAGTGGGCCTCCTCGCGCGTATTCATCGAGGTGCTGGTGGAGCGGCCGGCTGCGTCCGGCGTAGCACCGATGCTGCGGATCATGGTCGACGACGATGGGCGGGGGCTCTCGGCGGCGGAGCGGGCGAAGGTGTCCCGCCGCGGTCAGCGGCTGGACGAGTCCAAGCCGGGTTCGGGATTGGGGCTATCGATTGTGATCGATCTTGCCGCCCTCTACGGCGGCAATCTTTCGCTCGGCGACGCGCCGATCGGCGGTTTGCGGGCGGAACTACTGCTGCCGGGGGTCTGATCGCGCCATTCCTAAACGACTTCTTAACGCCGGGGCATCTATGACTTCTTAACGCGGGCGCATCTATGATGACCGGCAGACGCGTTTTTTTCTGCGGTTCGCGCGACAGAACGTGCATAGCGGGCGCATGAGCCAGACATCGACCGAGCGGCTGAGGGAATATCTCGCGCAGCTTCCGCCTCAATCGCAGGCGCTGCTGATGCGGGAGTTCGAGCGTGCCGTCGAGCGCGGCGAAGACCTGACAGTCGCCAACTTCGTGCTCGCACAATTGCGCAAGGTCGTGCGCGGCGCCGAAGAGGATGTGCATCCGCGTACCGACGATCCGGTGCGGCTATTGTTCCGTCCGCTCGAGCCGTTTCTGGTCGATGGCAATGCCGCGGCGCGGCCGGGCCAGATTCGCCGCGCATCGCTCTTGCCGGTGTGGCAATGGTTGCTGCGCGACGGCGCGCCCGACCAGGCGCGCGCCTTCGAGGCGGCGCTG
>VAZV01000164.1 GCA_005884765.1 Alphaproteobacteria bacterium | reverse complement strand
AACCAGAAGCAGGGCTGGGCGATCCTGGGCGTGATGGGCGTGCTGTTCATCGCCGGCGTCGCCGTCACCTATTGGGCGGAAGCCAATGGCACCACGGCGCTCCACGCGCTCGGGCTGACCGGCGGCAATATGGAAGGCAAGGAAGTCCGCTTCGGCATTGTTGCCTCGTCGCTGTTTGCCGTCATCACCACGGCCGCCTCCTGCGGCGCCGTCAATGCCATGCATGACTCATTCACCGCGCTCGGCGGCATGATCCCCCTGATCAACATCCAGCTCGGCGAAATCATCGTCGGCGGCGTCGGCGCCGGTCTCTACGGCATGCTCATCTTTGTCGTCATCTCGATCTTTGTCGCGGGTCTCATGGTGGGCCGCACGCCGGAATATGTCGGCAAGAAGATCGAGGCGCGCGAGGTCAAGATGGCGATGCTCGCCATCCTGGTGCTGCCGCTGATGTATCTGGGCTGGACCGCCGTTGCGGTGGTCTATCCGCCGGCGGTGGCCTCGATGGCCAATGCGGGCCCGCACGGCTTCACGGAAGTTCTCTACGCCTACACTTCGCAAACCGGCAATAACGGCTCGGCTTTCGCGGGCCTCACCGGCAACACCCTTTTCTACAACCTCACTGGCGCTGTCGCGATGTTCGTCGGCCGCTTCTTCATGATCGTGCCGGCGATGGCGATGGCGGGTTCGCTCGCCGGCAAGAAATCGATCCCGCTGTCGGCCGGCACATTGCCGACCACGGGCGGCCTGTTCGTCGGCTTGGTCGTCGGCGTCATCCTGATTATCGGCGGCCTCACCTTCTTCCCGGCACTGGCGCTCGGACCGATCGTCGAGCAGCTCGCCAGCAACGCGGGCACCCTGTTCTGATCGACCTCAATTCGGAGTTACGTCCATGAAAGTCGTCAAAAAGACCAAGCAGATGCCGGTCTCGGCGATGCTTGACCCAAAGATCGTGATACCGGCGATCGGTGCGGCCTTCGCCAAAATTGATCCTAAGATCATGATCAAGAGCCCCATGATGTTCGTGGTCGAGGTCGTGGCCGCGCTGACCGCGGTGATGTTTCTGCGCGATGTTGCGACGGGCGGCGAGCACCTTGGCTTCGCCTTCCAGATCATCCTGTGGCTGTGGTTCACGGTGCTGTTTGCCAACTTCGCCGAGGCCGTAGCGGAGGGCCGCGGCAAGGCGCAGGCCGAGTCGCTCCGGAAGACCCGCACCGAGAGCCAGGCCAAGCTGCTGAGCGGTTTCGGCAACGAGTATCGGCTCGTATCTGGTACCAGCCTCAAAGTCGGTGACGTCGTGCTGGTCGAAGCCGGCGACAACATTCCCTCCGATGGCGAGGTGATCGAGGGCGTGGCGTCAGTCAACGAGGCCGCCATCACCGGCGAGTCCGCGCCCGTGATCCGTGAGTCCGGTGGCGACCGTTCGGCGGTCACCGGTGGCACCGTTGTGCTTTCCGACTGGATTCGCGTCCGTATCACGGCAGCCCAGGGATCGACCTTCATCGATCGCATGATCAAGCTGGTCGAGGGCGCCGAGCGGCAGAAGACACCTAACGAGATCGCGCTTAACATCCTGCTCGCGGGCCTCAGCATCATCTTCGTATTCGCGACCGTGACGATCCCGAGCTATGCGGCTTATGCCGGCGGTCAGATATCTGTCATCATCCTGGTGGCCTTGTTCGTGACGCTGATCCCGACCACCATCGGTGCGTTATTGTCGGCGATCGGCATCGCCGGCATGGACCGGCTGGTGCGCTTCAACGTGCTGGCGATGTCGGGTCGCGCGGTGGAAGCCGCGGGCGACGTCGACACGCTGCTATTGGACAAGACCGGCACCATCACGCTCGGCAACCGGCAAGCGACGGCATTCCGCCCCGTTCGCGGGGTGAGCGAGCAGGATCTTGCCGATGCGGCGCAGCTTGCTTCATTAGCCGATGAGACGCCGGAAGGCCGCTCGATCGTCGTGTTCGCCAAGGAAAAATACGGCATCCGCGCCCGCGACATGGTTGAGCTTGACGCGACGTTCATTCCGTTCACGGCGCAGACGCGCATGAGCGGCGTCAATGCCGGCGGATCCTCGGTGCGCAAGGGCGCGGTCGATGCGATCCTCAATTATGTCGGCGGCGGAACCGCGCAGACCGTGGCATCTGGTAATACCGTCCGGGCCATCCAATCGATGGTAAATTCCGAAGTGGCCCGCGAGGTCCAGGCGATATCGGACGAGATTTCCAAGGCGGGCGGAACGCCACTCGCTGTCGCCAAGGACGGCCGTCTGCTCGGGGTCGTCCAGCTCAAGGACATCGTCAAGGGCGGCATTCGCGAGCGCTTTGCCGAACTGCGCCGCATGGGTATCCGCACCGTGATGATCACGGGCGACAACCCGATGACGGCGGCGGCGATCGCGGCGGAGGCCGGCGTCGATGACTTCCTTGCGCAAGCCACGCCTGAGGACAAGCTGAAACTCATTCGCGACGAGCAGGCCAAGGGCAAGCTGGTGGCGATGTGCGGCGACGGCACCAATGATGCGCCGGCGCTGGCGCAAGCCGACGTCGGCGTTGCCATGAACACCGGCACGCAAGCCGCGCGCGAGGCCGGCAATATGGTCGATCTCGATTCCAACCCGACCAAGCTGATCGAGGTGGTCGAAATCGGCAAGCAGCTTCTGATGACCCGCGGCGCGCTCACCACGTTCGCGATCGCCAATGACGTCGCAAAATACTTTGCGATCATCCCCGCTATGTTCCTGGCGTTCTATCCGCAGCTTGGCGTGCTCAATGTCATGCATCTGGCGAGCCCGCAGAGCGCGATCCTGTCGGCGATCATCTTCAACGCTTTGATCATCATCGCGTTGATTCCGCTGGCACTGAAAGGCGTGGCCTATCGCGCGATCGGGGCGGGCGCGCTATTGCGCCGCAACCTGATGATTTATGGCGTTGGCGGCATCATCATTCCGTTTATCGGCATCAAGGCGATCGACCTCGTCGTCGCCGCCTTGCATTTGGCTTAACGCCGTCATTGCGAGCGAAGCGAAGCAATCCAGAAGGCGGCAAAGAAAGACTGGATTGCCTCGTCGCTTCGCTCCTCGCAATGACGGACACAATGGAGACCAGTCATGTTGAGAGAAATTCGCCCGGCCATCATCGTCCTGGCCCTGCTGACCCTGATCACGGGCCTCGCCTATCCGCTGGCCATGACCGCGGTCGCGGGCGTGATCTTTCCGAGGCAGGCGGCAGGAAGTCTGATCGAGCGGGACGGCAAGGTGGTTGGCTCGGCCCTGATCGGGCAGGAATTCAAGGACGATAAATACTTCCATGGCCGCCCCTCGGCCACGACGGCTCCGGACCCGGCCGATTCGACCAAGACCGTCCCCGCGCCGTACAACGCCGCTAATTCCGGCGGCTCCAACCTCGGTCCGACCAGCAAGGCGCTGAACGACCGGGTCAAGGAAGACCTCAACAAACTGAAGGCTGAGAATCCTTCCGCGGCCGTTCCGATCGATCTCGTCACCACGTCGGCCAGCGGCCTCGATCCCGATATCTCGCCGGAGGGCGCGCTATTCCAGGTGCCGCGTGTCGCCAGGGTCCGGAATATGCCGGAAGACCGCGTCCGCGCGCTGGTCACCGAGAACACCAAAGGCCGCGTTGCCGGGTTGCTTGGCGAGCCGCGCGTCAACGTGTTGGCGCTGAATCTGGCGCTGGATGCGGCCTCCAAATGAGGGCCGCTAGGCTCAGCGGATCATGGCGACTATAATGCCTTATGGCCGATCAACGCCGCGACCTTGAAAAACGACCCTCGCCGGACGCGCTCCTGGAAGCGGCGCGGCGCGAGAGCGGTCAGACCGGCCGACTCAAGATTTTCGTCGGCGCCGCCCCCGGCGTCGGCAAGACTTACGAGATGTTGCTGAGCGCGCACGCCAAGGCAAAAGCCGGCGCCGATGTGGTCGTTGGCGTGGTCGAGACCCACGGGCGTGCGGAAACGGAAGGGCTGCTGCGGGGGCTCGAAGTCATTCCGCGCAAGCGACTGGAATACAGGGATCAGATCCTCGAGGAGATGGACCTCGATGCGATCATCGCGCGTCGGCCGCAGATTGCGCTGGTCGACGAACTCGCGCACACCAATGCCCCCGGTAGCCGCCATCCCAAGCGCTATCTCGACGCAGAGGAGCTGCTCTCGCGCGGCATCGACGTCTACACCGCCGTCAACATCCAGCACATCGAGAGCCTCAACGACGTGGTCGCCCAGATCACGCATGTGCGGGTGCGCGAAACTGTGCCGGACAAGGTGTTCGATCGGGCGGATGCGATCGAACTGATTGACCTTACACCGGACGATCTGATCCAGCGGCTGAAGGAAGGTAAGGTCTACGTCCCCAAGCAGGCCGAGCGCGCGCTGAAGCATTATTTCTCGCCGGGCAACCTGACCGCACTGCGCGAACTGGCATTGCGGCGGACTGCCGAGCGCGTCGACGAGCAGCTGCTGACGCATATGCAGGCCAACGCGATCGCCGGCCCCTGGGCGGCGGGCGAGCGCATCCTGGTTTGCGTCAGCGAGGATCCGCGTGCCGCCGGCCTCGTGCGCTACACCAGACGGCTGGCGGACCGGGTCCACGCACCGTGGACCGCGATCAGCATCGAAACGCGGCGCAGCCTGCAACTGGCCGACGAAGAGCGCGACCGCCTGGCAGATACGATGCGGCTCGCCGAGGCGCTTGGCGGCGAGGCGCTGACCATTCCCAGCGTCGGGCGCCGCATCGCCGATGACATCATCAACTTTGCCCACGCCAACAACGTCACGCAGATCATCATCGGCAAGTCGACGCGCTCGTGGTGGTTCGAACTCACCCGCGGCTCGGTCGTGCATGATCTGGTGCGGCGCGCCGGCCATATCAGCGTCAATATTATCGCCGGGGAGGAGCTCGCAGCCGAAGCCGTTCCGGAGAAGACCGTGCGCACCGCGGAACGGTCCGATCCGTTCAATCCGCGGCCCTATCTGACGGCGCTCCTGACCGTGGCAATCGGGCTTGCCGCAGCCGCAGTGATCCAGCGATCAATCGGTATCGAGAATGTCGATCTCGTGTTCCTAACGGCCGTGGTTGGCGTGGCGGTTCGCTACGGCCTGTGGCCGTCGTTGTTGGCCAGCGTCGCCGCGTCGCTCTGCTACAATTTCTTCTTCTTGCCGCCGATCTATACCTTCACGATCACCGAGCCGACTAACGTTGCGGCCTTCTTCTTCTTCATGCTGATCGCGATCCTGGTGTCAAACGTCGCCGCGCGCGTGCGCACCCAGGCCGATTCCGCCATCGGCAGGGTGCGGACCACGGAATCGCTCTACGCCTTTAGCCGCAAGCTCGCGGGCACCGCGACGCTCGACGACGTATTGTGGGCGACAGCCTATCAAACCGCGCTGATGCTCAGGGTACAGGTCGTCCTGCTGTTGCCCGAGGAGGGCGTATTGACGGTGAAGGCGGGTTACCCGCCCGAAGACCAGCTCGACAACGCCGATCTCGCCGCCGCCAATTGGGCGTGGGACAACGATCGTCCCGCGGGGCGCGGCTCGGATACGCTGCCCGGTGCCAAGCGGCTGTTTCTTCCGATGCGGACCGGGCGCGGACCGATCGGCGTCATCGGTATCGACGATGATAAGACAGGACCGCTCCTGACGCCGGATCAGCGCCGCCTGCTCGATGCGCTGATGGACCAGGGCGCGTTGGCGATCGAGCGGGTGCTGCTGGTCGAGGACATGGACCGCGTCAAGCGCACGGTCGAGTCGGATCGTTTGCGCGCGGCGCTGTTGACCTCGATCTCGCACGACCTCAAGACGCCGCTGGCTTCCGTGCTCGGCGCCGCCTCGACGATGCGCGACCTGGCCGGTGGTCTCTCTGACTTAGAAAAGCGTGACCTCCTGGCCACCGTGATCGACGAGTCCGAGCGGCTCAACCGCTTCATTGCCAACCTGTTGGATATGACCAAGCTCGAGTCCGGCGCCGTGGTGCCAAACACTGCACGCCACGATGTCGGCGAGATCGTCGGCAGCGCATTGCGGCGGGCGAGCAAGATCCTCGCCCATCACAAGGTCTCACTTGAGCTCGCGGCTGATTTGCCGATGCTTGAACTCGATGCGGTCTTGTTCGAACAAGCGCTCTTCAACCTCCTGGACAACGCAGCCAAGTATGCGCCTGCGGACTCGACGATATCGATCAGAAGCTTGCGGGACAAGGACTGGGTATCTTTGCAAGTCGTCGACGAGGGCGGCGGCATTCCCAGCTCCGAGCTGGACAGCGTATTCGATAAATTCTATCGCGCGCAAAAGGGCGATCACGTCCGTCCCGGCACCGGCCTTGGGCTCGCGATCGCTCGCGGTTTTGTCGAGGCGATGCACGGTAGGATTTTCGCCGATAACCGCACCGACCGGAGTGGCGCCGTGCTGACGATCCGATTGCCGATCCCGGCGGATGCCAAAGCATTGGACACCGCTGCATGAGCGCCACGCCGATCAAGGTTCTGGTTATCGACGATGAGCCGCCGATCCGCAAATTGTTGCGGATGGGGTTGAGCACGCAGGGTTACGAGATCCTGGAAGCCCCCAACGGCAAGACGGCGCTCGAACTGCTGTCGCAAAATCCGGCCCTGGTCATTCTCGACCTCGGCCTGCCGGATATCCAGGGCCACGAATTGTTGCGCATGATCCGCAGCCGTAATGACAGCGTGCCGATCGTGGTGCTGTCGAGCCGGGGCGATGAGACCGGCAAGGTGCAGGCACTCGACCTCGGCGCCGACGATTACCTGACAAAGCCGTTCGGGATGGACGAATTGCTTGCCCGCATGCGCGCGGCGTTGCGGCATCAATTACAGGTCCATGGCGAGCGCCCGGTGTTTCGCTCCGGCGATCTCGCGGTCGACCTGGTGCGGCGGATCGTCAAGGTCGGCGAGCGCGAGGTGAAACTGTCGCCGAAGGAATACGATCTGTTGCGCGTGCTGGTGCAGCATGCCGGCAAGGTGCTGACCCATCGCTTTCTGTTGAAGGAGCTGTGGAATGAACTGACCGACGCGCAATATTTGCGGGTCTATGTGCGCCAGCTCCGGCAGAAAATCGAAGCCGATCCGGAACGCCCGCAATTCGTGCTGACCGAAACCGGCATCGGCTATCGCTTGCGCGCGGGGGATTAATGCGGTTTCAGATTTGGAACCTTCGCAAGGTGCGATGATTGTTTTCCTGTCAGCGGGAGAATGATCATGGCACGAAAGTATTCGAAGAAAGCAGGCAAAAAAGTTGGCCGCGCGATGCGAGAGCGCAAGTCCGGCACGTTAAGGAGCGGTCGGTCGGGCCGCAAGGTCAAGAGCCGCAAGCAGGCGATCGCGATCGGTCTATCCCAGGCACGCGCCGCCGGCGCCAAGGTGCCGAAGAAGCGCAAAGCTGCGAAAAAGCGCAAGGCGAAGCGGTAAGGTCCGCCCGGTCGTCACCCCGCCTTGCGATGCCGCGCGGCTGATCGATGGGCTTTGCGAGCCGAACGGCGATGCGAGGTCCGATGGCGCGCCGAGGAGGAAGTCCGCTTCGCCGGGGCTCGTCGGCCCTTCAGGCTCTGCTTGAGGGCGTCCATGAGATTGATGACGTTGCTCGGCCGCTCTTCCCGCTCGACAGTCTTGACTGGCTTGCCCGCGGCTTTGCGGCGGACCAGCGTTTTCAGGGCTGTCTCATATTCGTCCTTGAATTTCGAGGGATCGAAGTGGGCTGCCTTGGTGTCGAGGATGTGGCTTGCGAGCTCGATCATGTCTTTTGTTAGTTTCGGACTTCTGATGCCGTCGAAATAATCCTCTTCGTCGCGCAGCTCGTAGGGATATCGCAAGGTGGTTCCGAGCAGGCCATTGCCGAGCGGCTCGATCGCGATGATATGTTCGCGGTTGGTCAAGACGATGCGGGCCAGCGCCACGCGATCGCTGTCCTTCATGGCGTCGCGGATCACGGCAAAGGCATCGACGCCGGCCTTGCCGTCAGGCGCGATGTAATAGGGATGGTTGAGGTAGCGCTTGTCGATCTCGTCCTTTGGCACAAAACTGTCGATATCGATGGTGTGGTTGCTCTCGATCTGAACCGCCTCGAGTTCTTCCTTTTCGACCTCAACATATTCGCCCTTTCTCAGCTCATAGCCGCGGGCCTTGAGGTCACCCTCCACGACGTCCCCGGTCTCGGAATCGACCATCTGCTGCTTGAGCCGGTTGCCGGTTTCTTTGTTGATCAGGTGGAAGCGGGTCTTCTCGGCCGCGGTGGTCGCCGGATAAAGCTGCACCGGGCAGGTCACGAGCGAAAGCTTCAGGGAGCCTTTCCAGTAGGCGCGGGCGGCCATGCCGATCTCCAGCGTTTTCAGCCAATTTTCGGAACTCCAACGGATGTTGCGGGTTTTGGTTCCGAGTGGGCGTTGGCGCATGGTAGACTGCAAGCTCGTGTGCAAGTCCATTTGCAAGTCCATTTGAATGTTCAGGATTGATCGTGCTGAGAGATCTTTCCACCTATCGCAAGAAACGGGATTTCGAAAAGACCTCGGAGCCTTCGGGTGAGGTGCCGGTGGCGCCTTCGAAGCGCCGTCGCTTCGTGATCCAGAAGCATGATGCGACCCGGCTGCATTACGATCTCCGGCTCGAATATGGCGGCGTCTTCAAATCCTGGGCGGTGACGAAGGGACCTTCGCTCGATCCGCACGACAAGCGGCTGGCGGTGGAGGTCGAGGACCATCCGCTCGATTATGGCGACTTCGAAGGTACCATTCCGAAGGACCAGTATGGCGGCGGCACGGTCCAGCTGTGGGACCGCGGCTATTGGGAATCGGACGATCCAGAGCGCGGCTTCAAGAAAGGCGATCTGAAATTCACGCTTGACGGCGAGAAGCTTCACGGTAGCTGGGTCTTGGTGCGCATGCGCCACGACCGTACCGGCGGCAAGCGCACCAACTGGCTGCTGATCAAGCACCGCGACGAATTCGCGCAGGAAGGCAAAGCCAACGACATCCTGGAAACAGACCGCTCCGTCGCGTCCGGACGCTCGATGGAGCAGATTGCTAAAGGCAAGGGACGCGCGCCGAAGCCATTCATGACGGCGAGGAGCGGCCGCGGCAAGGCCGACGCGGTCTGGCAATCCAACCGCGGCGAACCCGCGACGCCAGCGAGGGCCAAAACGATGGCGTCGCGAGCCGTCGCGGCGAAAGCCAAAAAAGTCGCTGAGATGCCGGACTTCGTCCCGCCGCAGCTTTGTACCTCCGTCGAGCGCCCGCCGCCGGGCGACAACTGGTGTCACGAGATCAAGTTCGACGGCTACCGTGTGCAGTTGCGCGTCGAGAACGGCGCGGCGACGTTGAAAACCCGCAAGGGACTGGATTGGAGCGACAAGTTCGCGGCTGTCGTGAAGGAAGCCGGCGCGTTGCCCGATGTGCTCGTCGACGGCGAGATCGCAGCGCTCGACCACAATGGCGCGCCGGATTTTTCCAGCCTGCAGGCCGCATTGTCCGACGGCAAAACCGACAACCTTCTATTCTTCGCGTTCGATCTGTTGTTTGCCAACAGAATGGATCTTCGCTCGCTTCCGCTCAGGGAACGGAAGGCGCAACTGAAGCAGTTGCTGGAAGCCCGGAAGGGCAAAGCCAGGCAAATCCGCTATGTCGAACATTTCGAAAGCGGCGGCGAGGCCGTGTTGCGGTCGGCGTGCAAGCTCGCGCTCGAGGGCATCATCTCCAAGAAGCTGAACGCAGCCTATCATTCGGGCCGCACCGACAGCTGGACCAAGGCCAAATGCCGCGCCGGGCACGAGGTCGTGCTCGGCGGCTGGAAGACGACCGCCGGCAAATTCCGCTCGCTGCTGGCAGGCGTCTATCGCGGCGACCACCTCGCCTATGTGGGGACGGTTGGCACCGGTTTCGGCCAGGATAAGGTCAAGCGCATCATGCCGGCGCTCAAGGCGGCAGCGTCCGACAACAGCCCGTTTGGCGGCAAGAACGCGCCCCGCAAGACCAGCGACGTGCATTGGCTGAAGCCGGAGCTCGTCGCGGAGATCGAGTTTGCCGGCTGGACCGGCGACGGCAACATCCGGCAGGCGGCGTTCAAGGGGTTGCGCCAGGACAAGCCGGCCGGCGAAGTGACTGCGGAAACGCCTGCGGTGACGGAAGTCGCTGAACCCGCCGGAAACGCCGCCACCAGATCGGGCAAGGCAGCCGCCGCGCGGCCGCAGAGCGATGCAAAATCCGCCGTGGTGATGGGCGTCGTTATTTCGAAGCCCGACAAGGAGCTTTGGCCCGAGACCGGTGATGGCAAGGGCCTCACCAAGCTTGATCTGGCCCGTTATTTCGAGGAGATCGGCGAATGGATGATCGGCCATCTCAAGGGGCGGCCGTGTTCTCTCATCCGCGGGCCCGATGGAATCCACGGCGAATGTTTCTTTCAGCGCCATGCGATGCAAGGCGCATCCAACCTGTTCGAGTTGGCCAGGGTCTCAGGCGATCGCAAGCCCTATTTGCAGATCGATCGCGTCGAAGGTCTTGCTGCAGCCGCGCAGATCGGAGGCCTCGAACTGCATCCATGGAATTGCGCGCCTTACGCCTATGACACGCCGGGCCGGTTGGTGTTCGACCTTGACCCCGCTCCGGACGTCGATTTTCCCGAGGTGATCGAGGCCGCCAAGGAAATGCGGCAGCGCCTCGCCGACGTTGGCATCGAGAGTTTCTGCAAGACCACGGGCGGCAAGGGGCTGCACGTGGTGGCGCCGCTGCTCCACGGCAGCAGAGACAAGGTGAGCTGGAAAGAAGCCAAGGGATTCGCGCAAGGCGTCTGCCAGTGGATGGCGAATGACGATCCGGAGCGCTTCCTGCTCAACATGTCGAAGAAAAAACGCACGGGAAAGATCTTCCTCGACTATCTCCGCAACGATCGCATGTCGACGGCTGTTGCGGCGCTGTCGCCGCGGGCACGCCAGGGCGCCACCGTCTCGATGCCGCTGACCTGGGCGCAGGTAAAGAGCGATCTCGACCCCAAGCGATACACGATCCGTTCGGTGCCGGCGCTGCTCGCCAGGACCAAGGCGTGGCAGGGCTACGATGACGCGGCGTCGTCGATCAAGGCGGCGATCAAGAAGCTGGCGGCGAAAGCCTAACCTTTGTCATCCCGGAATGCGCCATTTGGCGCAGACGTGCAAATCCATCGAAACCACGGACAACAGTGTGGTTCAAATCCTTCCCAACAACACCAATATCAGGATGATCACGATAACGAGGCCGAGGCCGCCGCCGCCGTAGTAGCCGGTGCCATAGAACGGCCCGCCTCCGACGCCACTGAAGCCGCCGAGCAGGGCGATGATGAGAATGATCAGGATGATCGTGCCGATTGACATTTAACCTCCTCAGCCCGTCCATGAGGGCGCTTGTAGCCGTGCCGCCGGCTGAGGAAACTTGCAGGAATATCGAAAGTTCCATGCGCTGCATTGCGATAGCCAAGTCTCTTCTTCTTTTCAAATGATGTGCGCTTACATGCCGTTAGATCGAACAGAGGATCCGTGAGATGTCTGCGCCGCTCGTCGTTTCCATTCCGCACAGCCTCGGCCGCGAGGAAGCAACGCGGCGCCTCAAGGCGGGATTGACGCGTGCCGCCACCAGCATTCCCGTGCTCAAGGTCGACGAGGAGCGATGGGAAGACAATCGCATGGATTTCCGTGTGCGTGCGCTTGGGCAGGCGGCCGCCGGCCATCTTGATGTCGCCGACGATCACGTCCGGCTTGAGGTCACGCTGCCATGGCTGTTGCAGCGCTTTGCCGAGGTCGCTCAAGTCGCGATCAAGAACCGTGGCAAGCTGCTGTTGACCAAGCGCGATTGACGTGAGCCCGCCTGCCGCGTTTCCGGCAGTCTCAGGCGCGAAGGCGCTTTCTCGCCTGCTTTGCAGCGCTCACGAAGCTCGCCTTCAAAACCGCCGCCGGCAGATGTCTGAAGAGATCGGAGAGACGCAGCTGCGTCGCATCGGCCTCGGCAAACCCTTTCACGGAATAGCCCCTTGCATCGAGCGCCGCATCGAACAGTTCGGCGCGCGGCCAGGCCCGGCCGCTTTCAGTGAACGGCGCGAACGATCTTGCAACAACGGTGATGGCAGCCTCGCGGCCGTGGCGTCTCGCAAAGGCAATGATGTGGTCGCGATGTGGCCCGCTGACTTGCAACGGCTGATAATCGCCATGGGTAAAGACCTCGGCAAGTTCGCTCCGCAGCTTCAGGAGATGCCTGCTCCAGGCCAGCTTCAGATGACCGTTGGTCCAGTTTTGTGCGAGGCCTTGCCAATCGCGTTCGCGAACCAGCGCGAGTACTTCCGCGCGTTCCGCAAAGTCGACCGGCCGGCGATTGTCCGGATCGACCAGCGACAGGTCCCAGAACTCGGTGCCTTGATAGAAGTCGGGAACGCCCGGAACAGTCGCTTTCAGCGTGGTTTGGCTGAGCGAATTGAGCGCACCCAGGAGCTGCAAGCGCCGGCCGAAAGTTTCCAGCGAATCCAAAAACTCGGCGGAGGCCTCGCGATCCAAGATTCGCGCGATGAATTTTTTCAGACCTGCCTCATAGGTTTTGTGAGGATTGAGCCAGCTTGTTTCCTGCTTGCCCTCGCGCGCGGCCTTCAGTGCATAGGCTTGCATCCGTTCAACGAAGGAATTGTCGCGCTCGCCTGGCAGCCAGGCACCAAGCAACGCCTGATACAGCATATATTCCGCCGTCGCCGACGGCGCGCGCATGTTGCCCTCGATGACGAGATGGGGCGCGTTCAGGAGTTTCCATCGCGCGACCGCGCTGGTCCATTCGCCCGGGATTTCCGTGAGCGCGATCAGCCGAGCGCGGGCGTCTTCCCCGCGCTTGGTGTCATGCGTCGCGGTCGACGTCATGCCGTGCGGCCACTCCTTGGCGCGCGCCCGCATCATCTGATGAAACGCGTCGACGGAAAGCGCTTTGGCGGTGGGATCGCCGCCGACCTCGTTTAGTGCCAACAGACGGTGATAGCGATAGAACGCGGTATCCTCGAGCGACTTCGCCATCAGCGGACCGGTGAACTGCTGCACCTTCAGCGCAAAGCGGCGCACGCGCGGCTTGCCGTGGTGCGGCCGTCCAGGCTTGATCAGATCCATGGTCAGGGTATCGCGCAGGAAATCGAAAATGCCGTCGTCAGCGGCAAACCAGTTTGCGCGCGCCCGCTCGATCGTCTCTGATATCAGCGCGCGGTCATGCGCGCTCGGACCCGCCGAAGTAAGGTAGGTGCGGTAGACCGGAAAATGCAGCACATAGAGCTCGAGCGCCTGCCGCAGGCTGTCAGCCGAATAATCGCGGGTGGTATATTGTCCGGCGGCGATGCGCGCGAGCAGCCGCGACAACACCGTGAACTCACTGGTCAGCAAGGTCTCGAGCACCCTGCGCTTGGCTTCCAGCAAGACAGGCGCGAGCCGGGGCGCCCGATTGCTGATTTGCCGCCACACCTCGTCAAGCTGATCGAGACCGTTTTCGTCGAGCAAGACCTGGACGATAGCGTTCATCCACTCATAGCCGGTGGTGCCATGGATGCCGGCGAAGGCGTGCAGCTTCTCGTGCTCGCCCAGAATTTTCTCGATCACCAGGTAGAACGGTCCGGCATCCTCTCCCCGCGCGTCGCGGATCAGCCGGCGGAGCCTGACGAAATATTGCGCGGGATCGCGCAGGCCATCGATGTGATCGAGCCGCAGGCCCTGCAGCTTGCCTTCTTCGATCAGTCTCTTGACCATCCGATGGATGGCCGCGAACGTACCGGCGTCTTCGACCCGCAAACCTGCGAGCGTATTGATGTCGAAGAAGCGGCGGTAGTTGATGTCGCTGGAGGCGAGCCGCCAATGGCCGAGCCTGTAGTGCTGGCGTTCCAGGAGGTGGTGCAGCGCGAGCGTCGACGCGAAGCGATCCGGCCCCGCGCGATAGGCGGAAAGTCCGCGCGCGATGACCTCGCTGCTTCCCGCGATGGCTCTCAACGCGGCCTTGAACTGAGGCGCTTCCTCGCGGTTGGGGTGGCGCAATCCCTTGTAGCGCGCCGCGAGCTCAAGCGTGCGCTTGCCGGCTTCGCCGGCCTCTGCCCCGGATTCCCGCACGATCACCCGCAATATCTCGCCGTAGCGCTCCGGCGCGATCGGCAACCGATGTTCAAAATACCAGGCGGAGAAGCTGCCTTCGCCGGCATCGTAGCGAAGTTCGATCTCGCCCCGCTCCAGCGCCTTGCCGTAAGACGAACCGATGATCGGCAGCAGCACGCCGCCTCGCGCCCGGTAGGGGAGTTGATCCCAGTCGATATCGAACGAAACGGCATGGGGCGAGGCTGGACCCCATTCCAGCACGTCCAGCCACCATGGATTATCGGCGAAATGCACGCCGACATGATTGGGCACGAAGTCGAGGATCAGGCCGAGATCATGGTGCTTGAGCGCCTGGCTCAATCGTTCGAAGCCGGCGTCGCCGCCGAGCTCGGGGTTCAGCCTGCCGTGATCGACGATGTCATAGCCGTGGGTAGAGCCCTTACGCGCCGTCATGAACGGCGAGGCATAGAGATGTGTGATGCCGAGCGCCTGCAGATAGGGAACGATTTGGGCGGCCTTGTCGAAATCGAAATCCGCGGTCAGTTGCAGCCGATAGGTCGAAATCGGGATGGCCGGAGGCATTGTTAGCCTCCGATGCGCCAGAACACCGACCAGGGCGGGAGCAGGTCGCCGGCCTCGCCGCCCCAGATCGGCGTGCCGGTTGCGTGCGTTGATGTGCTGGCAAGCTCATTTGCCGAGAGATTGGCTGTGAGGAGCAGCATCGCGCCATCGCCCATGTGCCAGCTTGCGGTCAGCAAGCCGTTGTCGTTGGCGCGCGCGTCGCCAAAGGCTGCGCCCGCTGACCGCGGCGCGATCTCGCGTTGACGGATCGCAAGAAGCTGGCGCACCAGCGCCAGCCGCATCTCGCCCGCCGCTGTCTTGCAGGTTTGCCAATCGAGAACGGCCGATTCAAATGTCGCCGCTGCAAGCGGATCGGGCACTTCATCGCCATATTTGGCGTAGGCCCAGCCGTATTCCCGGCGTCGTCCGTTGCGGACCGCGTTGGCGAGCTCGCCCTGGAAATCACAAAAGAAAGGAAACGGCGTTTTCGATCCCCATTCTTCGCCCATGAACAACATCGGCGTCATCGGCGCCAGCAAGGTGAGCGCGAGTGCG
This sequence comes from Alphaproteobacteria bacterium, assembly GCA_005884765.1. Taxonomy (GTDB): domain Bacteria; phylum Pseudomonadota; class Alphaproteobacteria; order Rhizobiales; family Xanthobacteraceae; genus Bradyrhizobium. The sequence continues at coordinate 28,546 of VAZV01000164.1, read as the reverse complement.
GCTTCGATCCCTCTTGGATCGGCGATGCTCTCGAGCCGGTCGCCAAGCGCGCGGTTACCAATCTGGTCGTGGTTTTGCAGGAAATTGACGAAGGCTGACGGCGGCAGCCGGCCGCTGGGTTCGCCGCGCCGTTTGCCGCCCCAAAAAGCCGAGACTTCGCCTTGATAGACAAAGCCTGAGGCAAGCGCGCGTGCAAGGTCGCCGCGCGGCGAACGCTGATAGTCGCCGTAGTAGCCCTGGGCTTCACCGGTCAGCATCACATGCCAAACGTGGTGATAGTCGTCGTTCCATTGGCCGCGATATTTGCCGCGCGGCGGTTCCTGCGCGGGATCGAGCAGGCTCGCGTGGTTGTCGCCGTTTTCGAGCACCAGGTGAATGTGCCGCCCGGTTTCCGCGGCAAGCCGGCCAACCGCCGCACTCAAGTCGTGCAGGATCGGAACTTCGCCCACTTCGACGATGGTATTGACGGCATCGAGCCGCAGCCCGTCGAAGCGATAATCGCCCAACCACTGAAGTGCGTTCTCGATGGCGAAGGCGCGCACCTGCGGCACGCGGTAGTCGATCGCGCTGCCCCATGGCGTGTGGGCTTCGGTGAAGAACTTTGGCGCGTAGCGGCCGAGATAATTTCCTTCGGGGCCGAAGTGATTATAGACCACGTCGAGGAACACCATCAGCCCGCGCAGATGGGCTTCGTCGATCAAGGCCTTGAGATCGTCGGGGCGGCCATAGGCCCTGTCGGGCGCGTACCACAACACGCCGTCATAACCCCAGCCGCGCTTGCCTGCGAAATCCGCAAGCGGCATCAGTTCAAGCGCCGTGATCCCGGTTTGCACGAGATGATCGAGCTGTTCGATCATCGCGCGGTAAGTACCCCCCGGCGTGAACGTTCCGACATGGGATTCGATCAGCACGGTTTCCTGCCACGGCCGCCCGCGCCAATCCCGGGCGCGCCATGGGTAGCTTGCGTGATCGATCACCTCGCTCGGACCGGAAACATCTTCGGGCTGAAACGCCGAGGCCGGATCGGGCACGTCGATCTCGTCATCGATCCGGAATTTGTAGCGTGCGCCGGCCTTCACGCCGGCGATATCGGCGGAAAACCAGCCATCGTCGCCGCGCTGCATCGCTTGAGGTTCGTGCAGCAACAGCTCCACGCGCTTTGCCGCCGGCGCCCAAAGGTGGAAGGACGTGCCGTCCGTTGTCAGCCGCGCACCAAACTGTCGCTTATTCATGCCGAACCCGCAAAGGCGAGCACCGAGCGGGGAGGTGCCTTGGCGCCCGCCCCAGCGGCCAAATCCGCCGTCGTCTGCTTGGCGTCGGCCGTGTTGAGAACCAGCTGCCAGCTCTTGTACTCGCTCATGATGGGCAGTTTGAACGCAATCTCCTCAGGCGCCGCATTCAGCACGATAAAGATCGGCGGCTGTCCTGGTTCCACCGGGCCTAGCACATAAGAGAGAAACCGGCCTTCCGGAAAATTCCAGTCGGATTCCTTCATTTCCTCGGCCGCGGGCGTCAGCCACAACACGCCATAGGAGCCATCGGTGCGGCGCCCGTCGAGCCAGTGATGGGTGCGAATTTGCCCGAACCGCCGGCGCAACTCGGTCAAGTGGCCGATAAAGGCGACGAGGTCCTCGCCCTCTTTGCCGAGATTCTCCCAGCCGATCCAGCCGACGTCGTTGTCCTGGCAATAGGCGTTGTTGTTGCCGGACTGCGAGTTGCCGACCTCGTCGCCGGCCAGGATCAGCGGCGTGCCCTGCGCCAGCAACAGACACGCAAGCTGATTTCTTCGCAGTTGACGTCGCAGCGCAACGACATTGGCATCGTCGGTCGGCCCCTCATGGCCGCAATTGTTGCTGTGATTATCGCTGGCGCCGTCGCGATTGCCTTCGCCATTGGCCTCGTTGTGCTTCTCGTTGTAGCTGAACAAGTCGGCAAGCGTAAAACCGTCATGGACGGTGATGTGGTTGACGCTGGCGCGCGGCGCGCGGCCGTCATGGTGGAACAGATCGGAGGAGGCGGTCATGCGGCTCGACACTTCGCCGATCAGGCTGCCTTCGCCGCTCCAGTAGCGCCGCATCGCGGTACGGTAGCGATCGTTCCACTCCGACCATTGTGAGGGAAACGCGCCGACTTGATAGCCGCCGAGCCCAAGGTCCCAGGGCTCGGCGACGAGCTTTACCGATGCCAGCACTGGATCCTGTCGTACCGCGGTCAAGAAGGCGGCATTGCGATCGAAGCCGTTCAGCCCGCGCGCCAACGTGGTCGCGAGGTCGAAGCGGAAGCCGTCGACGTGGCAGACCTCAACCCAGTAGCGCAGCGAATCCATGACCATCTGCAACACGCGCGGATGGGTCAGGTTGACCGAAGAGCCGCAGCCGGTGAAATCGTCGTAATAGCGCGGGTTCTCCCGGTTCAGCCAGTAGTACGAGGCGTTGTCGATGCCGCGGAACGACAGCGTCGGGCCCATATGGTTGCCTTCGGCGGTGTGGTTGTAGACCACGTCAAGCATCACCTCGATGCCGGCGTCGTGCAGCCGCGCCACCGTGGTGCGAAAGGAATCGAGCGGGTTATCCTGCGCGTAGCGCGGCTCGGGCGCAAAGAATGAGAGCGTGTTGTAGCCCCAATAATTCGAGAGCTTCTTTTCGACCAGCACCCGATCGTCGATCAGTCCATGGATCGGCAGCAGTTCGATGGCGGTGACGCCGAGCCGCTTGAGATGTTCGATCATCGCTGGAGAAGACAGCCCGCCATAGGTGCCGCGCAGGTTCGGCGGCACATCCTCGCGCGTCTGGGTCAGGCCTTTGACATGCGCCTCGTAGATGATGGTGTCTTCCCAGGGGATGGAGGGGCGTATCTCGCGCCGGCCCCAGTTGAAGGTTTCGTCGACCACGACCGCCTTCGGCATGCCGCGCGCATTGTCGCGGCGGTCGAACGATAGATCCTCGCGCGCGCTGCCGGTACGGTAAGCGAAATGTGCGTCGCTCCAGACCAGCCGCCCGGCGAGCCGCTTGGCGTAGGGATCGAGCAAGAGCTTGTTGGCATTGAAGCGGTGGCCGTGCTCGGGCTCATAAGGGCCGTAAACGCGGTAGCCATAGAGCTGTCCGGGCGAAACGTCATTGAGGTAGCCGTGCCAGATGTCCTCGCTGCGCTCGGGAAGTTCGATGCGCTCGAGCTCGCGCCGGCCCTGGCCGTCGAACAGGCAAAGCTCGACTTTCTGCGCGTTGGCGGAGAACAACGCAAAGTTGGTGCCCCGGCCGTCCCAGCTTGCACCGAGGCGCGCGAAGGTTCCGGCAGACAAACGCATGCATTAGCTTTCCGGTACGAGAAAAATCGCAGCCAGCGGCGGGATGGTCAAATTGAGTTCAGGTATCAAGCCCTCGTGTGTCTGGACTTCGCCGACATTGCCGACGTTGCTGCCGCCATAATGCGCGGAGTCCGAATTGAGGACCTCATGCCACTTGCCGGCAAACGGCACGCGGACACGGTAGTTGTAATATACGTTGGGCGAGAAATTCACGACGACCAGGCAGCGCGCGCGAGCATCGTTGCCCTTGCGCATCCAGGCGAACACATTGTGATCGGCATCGTCGGTGACGATCCAGTCAAAACCGGCCGGGTCGCAATCCCGCTCATGCAACGCGGGCAGGGAGCGATAGAGGTGGTTGAGGTCGCGCACGAGCGAGTGCACGCCGGCATATTTCTGCTGCTCCAAAAGGTGCCAGTCCAGCGAATGGTCGTGGTTCCATTCGCGTTCCTGACCGAACTCGCTGCCCATGAACATCAGCTTCTTGCCGGGATGGCCGAACATGAAGCTGTAATAGGCGCGCAAGTTTGCAAAACGCTGCCAGTCGTCGCCCGGCATGCGCCCGAGGATCGAGCGTTTGCCGTGGACGACCTCGTCATGCGACAGCGGCAGGATGAAATTCTCGGAGAACGCATAATGCAGGCCGAACAGAATATCGCCGTGGTGATATTTGCGGTGGATCGGGTCCTTGCTGATGTAGTTCAGCGTGTCATGCATCCAGCCCATGTTCCATTTATAGCCGAAACCGAGCCCGCCAAAATCGACCGGGCGCGATACCTGCGGCCATGCGGTGGATTCTTCCGCCGCCGTGGTCGCCTGCGGGAAACGGGCAAACACCTCGGTATTGAAGCGGCGCAGGAAATCGATCGCTTCAAGATTTTCCCGGCCGCCATATTTGTTCGGGATCCATCCCCCGGCGGGCCGGCTGTAATCGAGATAGAGCATGGAAGCGACCGCATCGACCCGCAAGCCGTCGATGCCATAACGCTCGAGCCAGAACAGCGCGTTCGACACCAGGAAATTCACGATTTCGGTGCGGCCGTAATTATAGATCAGCGTGCCCCAGTCGAGATGGCGGCCCTGCAGGGGATTGGCGTGCTCGTACAGTGCGGTGCCATCGAAATGGCCGAGGCCGTGCGGATCGTCCGGAAAATGTCCCGGCACCCAGTCGAGCATCACGCCGAGGCCCTCGCGGTGGCAGGCATCGATTAGCGCCGCAAAATCGGCAGGCGAGCCGAACCGGCTGGTCGGTGCATACAAGCCGGTCGGCTGATAGCCCCACGAGCCGTCGAAGGGATGCTCATTGACCGGCAGAAACTCGAGATGGGTAAAGCCGAGATCGCGTGCGTAGGCCGGAAGCTGCTCGGCAAGGTCGCGATAGGTCAACCATTCGTTGTTGCCCTTGCGTCGCCACGAGCCGAGATGAACCTCGTAGATCGAAACCGGCGCGCTCAACGCGTTGACGCCCGAAGGCGCCGGCTGCGGATGCGGGATCGTCGTCTCGTCGAGCACGATCGACGCGGTCTTGGGGCGCATTTCCGTGGCAAAGGCCATCGGATCGGATTTTAGCGGCAAATGCTGGCCGTTAGGGCCGATGATATCGAATTTATAGTGGTCGCCCGGCCGGGCGTGCGGGATGAACAATTCCCAGTAGCCGACGCCGCGCACGCGCATCGGGTGGCGCCGCGCGTCCCAGAAATTGAAATCGCCGACCACGCTGACCCGCCGCGCGTTCGGCGCGAGCACGACGAAAGCGACACCGTCAACGCCATCGAGCGTCATCGGGTGCGCACCGAGCTTGTCGTAAAGACGCTGGTGGGTGCCCTCACCCAGGAGATAGAGATCGAAATCGCTCAAGACCGGGGGAAAACGGTAGGGATCATCGAGATCGACGACGTTGTCGCCGAAGCGGGCCCGCAATTGATAGCGCTTCGAGCCGTTCGGCAGGGAGCCTGCGAACAGCCCGGCGTCGTGAATGCGCGCAAGCTTCGCGGTCTCGCCATGTTCGCCGATCGCTTCCACATTCGAGGCTTGCGGCAGAAAGGCGCGCACCACGCTTTTATCGCCTTCGGTATGAAGGCCGAGATAGCGGAAGGGGTCGGAGTGGCGGCCCTCGATGATCGCGTAGGCCTCGGCGGGCAATTTGGTCATGAGGCCTCATTCGCTGGTTCGGACAGAATTCGAAGCATGCCCATCAATGGCACGCGCAGCCAATCGGGACGGTGGGCCAGCTCATATTCGATCTCGTAGAAGGCCTTTTCCAGCAGGAAGAAATTCAAGAGGTCGGTGGCACCATGCGGATCTGCCGGCCAGAGCCGTTGATTTGTCATCGCCTCGTGATAGCCGGCGAGGAAGGCGTCGGCGGAACGATCGCGCCAATGCGCCAGCGCCCTGGCAAGCTTGCCGTGCTCGTCGGACGAGACCTTCAGCGCGCGTTCCAGCGCGGCGGTCACCGAATAGTCGATCGAGCGGATAAAGCCCGCGACATCGCGCGCCGCCGGCGCCTTGCGCCGCCGTTCCGCAAGCGGGCGGCGAGGCTCGCCCTCGAAATCGATGATAAAGACGTCGTCCTTGACGATCAGCATCTGCCCGAGATGGAAGTCGCCATGATGGCGGATGTTCAGGATCTCGATGTTGCGCGGCAATAGCGCACTCAGGCGAGCTTCCAGGCCTGCGCGTTGCGCCAGCATCTCGTCGACCAGTGCGCGATCGGCTTCCCTGATGCCGTCGCGGCGTTGCTTCAGCGCCTCGAAAACCCGCTCCGCCCGGACCATAACCTCGGCGATCCACCGCTGGACGTCTTCGGGCCGGTTCAGTTCGGGCGCAAAGTCGGGCAGTGCGGAGTTTGAGGCGAGTGCGGCATGCATCTCGCCGACCCGCCGTCCGGTTTGCGACATGTAACGCAAATAAGGGTTCAGTTCTTCGCTCTTGCCGGGATACTCGGACGCCGGCAACAACCGCTGCTCGTCGGAAAAGCGATCCAGATAGGCCGCGGTCACCGTCCAGCCGTCGCCCTGGTTCTCGACAAAGGCGTGCACGATCCCGATCGCGCTGCGTTGGTTACCCTCGACGAACTCGACGCTGCCGAGTAGCGCCGGCGTATTGGCAAACCCTGCAACTTCGGTGAGGAACCAGCCCATTTCGATCTCGGGATTGGTACCACTTTCAAGCTTGCGGTAAATCTTGACCACATAGTCGTTATCCACCAGCGCCGTGCTGTTGGACTGTTCGGTTTCGACCGCACGGATACGCTCGGGCTGCCGGATCGGCCGGTCGGAAAATTTGCTGGTAGGCCTGAATTCCAGGCGCAAGCCGTTTTCCTCGACGGTCAGGACCTCGCGCAGATTGCGCAATAAAAGCGCGATGAAGATGTGATCGGTTGCGACGTCCAGCAGCGTTCCTTCGCGCGCGCCCTGACGCACGGCGGCGAACGCGCGCGGGTTATAGCGCTCGCGGTCGAAGCGCACCCACTCGATCTGCATCGGCAACACGTAACGCTGGGTGACGCCGCGCTGCGTCGCTTCGAAAAAGGCGAGCCAGGGGCGGTTGTCGCCGATATCGCAGAACGGTATCGCCGAGGTCAGCGTCGGATGGATATTGGTCGGCGAGCGCTCCGGGTACCAGCGCGTGCGCGCCAGATGTCCGGGCAAGACGTCGCGCTCGAACACGCCGCGGGTGCGGGCGAGCGACACCCAGGTCGAATTGAGCGGCACGACAAGGGTCTCGAACTCCGGCACGGCGCGCGGCGCGACCGGCTCCGACTTGTCCGGCTCCCGGAGCTGGAACCAGTAGAAGCCATAGGGCGCGAGCGTGATCATGTACGGCAGTTCGCCAATGGCGGGAAAGCGCGTGCGGCCGAGCATCTCCAGGGGAATCCGTCCCTTGAACGGGGAGAGGTCGAGTTCGGTCGCCTGCGCGGAGCGCGACAGATTGGCAACGCAGAGAATGACCTCGTCCTGAGTTTGCCTGACATGGGCAAGCACCGCCCGATTGGCGGGCCGGATGAACGACATGGTGCCGCGGCCGAACGCCAGCGTCGATTTGCGCACCGAGATCAGCCGTTTGGTCGCGCTTAACAGCGACGAGAGGCTGCGCGACTGCGCCTCGACATTGACCGCCTCATAGCCATAGACAGGGTCCATGATCGTCGGCGCATACAGGCGTGCCGGATCCGAGCGGGAGAAACCGCCATTGCGGTCCGGCGACCATTGCATCGGCGTGCGCACGCCGTTGCGGTCGCCGAGATAGATGTTGTCGCCCATGCCGATCTCGTCGCCGTAATAGATGATCGGCGTGCCCGGAAACGACAGCAGCAGCGAATTCATCAATTCGATCTTGCGCCGGTCGTTGTCCATCAATGGCGCGAGGCGGCGACGAATGCCGACATTGATGCGGGCGCGTGGGTCATTGGCGTAGGTCGACCACAGATAATCGCGTTCGACGTCGGTGACCATTTCCAGCGTCAGTTCGTCGTGGTTGCGCAGGAACAGCGCCCACTGGCAATTGGCGGGAATGTCGGGCGTCTGACGCAGGATGTCGGTGATCGGAAAGCGGTCTTCCTGCGCGATCGCCATGTAGATGCGCGGCATCAGCGGGAAATGGTAGGCCATGTGGCATTCGTCGCCCTGGCCGAAATATTCCTGCACGTCCTCCGGCCACTGGTTGGCTTCAGCCAGCAGTACCTTGCCCTTGGCATAGGCATCGAGCTCGCTGCGCAGCTTCTTGATGACGGCGTGGGTCTCGGGGAGGTTCTCGTTGTTGGTGCCGTCGCGCTCGCACAGATAGGGGATGGCGTCGAGACGGAAACCGTCGACGCCCGCATCGAGCCAGCGCTTCATGACCTGGACCAGCGCCCTGACCACGCGCGGATTGTCGAAATTCAGGTCCGGCTGGTGCGAGAAGAAGCGGTGCCAGTAGAACTGGCCGGCTTCCGGATCCCAGGTCCAGTTCGATTTTTCGGTGTCGGTGAAGATAATCCGGGTGCCCAGATATTTCTGGTCGGTGTCGCTCCAGACGTACCAGTTGCGCGCACTCGACTTCGGGTCGCTGCGGCGGGCGCGCTTGAACCAGTCGTGCTGATCGGACGTATGGTTGATGACGAGCTCGGTGATGACCTTCAGGCCGCGCTTCTTGGCTTCCTGGATGAAGCGCTTGAAATCCTTCAGTGTCCCGAAATCCGGATTGATATCGCCGTAATCGGCGATGTCGTAGCCGTCGTCACGGCCGGGCGAGGGATAGAACGGCAATAGCCACAGCGCGGTGACGCCGAGGTCCTGCAGATAGCCGAGCTTTTCCGTGAGCCCGGCGAAATCGCCGATACCGTCATTATTGCTGTCGGCAAAGGCCTTGACGTGGAGCTGATAGATGATGGCGTCCTTGTACCACAGCTCATCGCCGATCTGGGTGACCGGCAATTCCTTGGCATCGATCGATGACATCACGTTCATGGGGCTACTCTGTTACGCCAGGCAGCGGAAGAGCAAGGCGGGATCGTGCATCGGATCGATGCGCAGGCGGATGCCGCCCCATTCCACCGGCGATCGCTCGCCGGTGATCAGGTTTTCCACGGCCGCCACGGGGCGCCGTTCGCCGTCCGTGCCGACCTGGACGTCGCCGAGATGCAGCCAGAATTCGTGCGCGTCGCGCGATAGCGCGATCGCCACCACCACGGTGTTGGTCTGGTCGACGGATTCCTTGACGAATGCAGTGACATTGCCGTCCTCTATCGCGATGAATCGCAAATTGCTGGTCTGTTGCAACGCCGTGTTGGCGCGGCGGATACGGTTGAGGTCGCCGATATACGGCTTGATGTTGCCGGGCTTGTTCCAATCGCGGACCTTGATCTGGTATTTCTCGGAATCCAGATATTCCTCGCGGCCCGGAATCGGCTCGTGTTCGAGCAATTCGAAGCCATTATAGATGCCATAACTGCTCGAAAGCGTTGCAGCCAGCGCGACGCGGGATTTGAACATCCAGGGTTCGCCGCCCTGCAGATGATAGGGCAGGATATCAGGCGTATTGACGAAGAAATTGGGGCGATAGAAGTCCCGCTCGGGATAACGAACGAGCTCGTTGAGATATTGCTCGATCTCCCATTTTTGGGTGCGCCAGGTGAAGTAGGTGTAGGACTGGGTGAAGCCGAGCTTGGCGAGGCCTTTCATCAACTTCGGCCGCGTGAAGGCTTCCGCAAGGAAGATCACGTCCGGATGCCGAAGCTGCACTTCGCGGATCAGCCACTCCCAAAACCGGAAGGGTTTGGTGTGGGGATTGTCGACCCGGAAGATCTTCACGCCCTGATCAATCCAGAACAGCACGACGTCGTGCAGCGCATTCCACAGCGCGCCGGCATCTTCGGATGAGAAATCGGGATTGACGATGTCTTCGTATTTTTTCGGCGGATTTTCCGCATAGCGCATCGAGCCGTCCGGCCGGCGCCTGAACCATTGCGGATGTTGCTTCAGCCAGGGATGATCGGGCGAGCACTGCACGGCGAAGTCGAGCGCGACTTCCATGTCGAGCGACTGGCAGGCCGCCACGAACTCGCGGAAATCCTCCAGCGTGCCCAATTCCGGATGCACCGCGTCGTGACCGCCCTCGGCTGCGCCGATCGCGTAGGGGCTGCCGGGATCGCCGTCCGCCGCCGTCACCGCATTGTTGCGGCCCTTGCGATTGGTCTTTCCGATCGGGTGGATCGGCGTGAAATAGATCACATCGAAACCCATCGCGCCGACATCGGCGAGCCGCGCGATGCAATCCTTGAACGTGCCGTGCTGGCCGGGAATCGTGCCTTGGCTGCGTGGTATCATTTCATACCAGGCGCCGTTCCGCGCCCTCGGCCGGTCGGCAACGAAAGGAAACGGCTGCGATCGCGTCAAATCGTGCGGCAACTGGTTTTCGGCCATGGCGTCGTGCAATTCCGGCGTCAGCAGCGCCTCGGTGTCGCCGGTCTGCAGATATTCTTCGCATTGCCTAGAGATCGCCGCGGTCGCGGCGTGTCCGCCGCCCTTGGCCTTGGTCAGCATCGCGGCGCCTTCGACGGCATCCAGCGAGACATCGGCGCCGGCCTGCTGCTTTAGTTCGACTCCGCGGCGCCAGGTCGCGAATTCATCGGTCCAGGCCTCGATCGCATAGACGTAATGGCCCACCTGTTCGGGCACGAATGACCCCCGCCAGCGGTCGTCACTGTGATGGGTCATTGCCTTACGGTGCCATTCGCGCTCGCGCTCATGGCGCCAGATCACGGCTGCGGCGGTGATATCGTGCCCGTCACGATAGATATCCGCCCAAATCTCGACGGGCTCGCCGACGATTCGCTTGACCGGGAAGCGGCCGCCGTCAATCAGCGGATAAACATCCTCGATATGGAAAGTGCCGCCGGCACTCTCGACAGTTTGAGTTGTTTTGTTCACGGTGATGCCGCCACTGACATGGAAATGACGTCCCGGCTGCGGAACGGCGTTCCCGACTTATATACAAAGCCGCTCACGAGCATTGGTTCCCGGTAAAGGACGGGGAGGATAGAGCATTGGATACCTTCTATCTCCTTATTACACTTGGACAATTTCACGACGCCTCCCCACCTCTTGCGTGCAAACCGCGTGCCGAATGAACCTTTTTACCCAAGCTGAGAATCTAGGTATTCAGACCGAGTTTATCGACGGCCAGGGTCACCATCGTGTGACCGGCGAGGCCGCGCTGAAGATCGTTGTTGACGCCTTGCCGGCCTTGGCACCGTACCGCCTGATCGGTAGCCCGGTGGTGATCCGCTGCGGCGAGACCGCACGAACCGAGCTTGCGCAGGCTGTCACGTTCCCATTGCGGTGGAAAATAGTGGCCAATCTTAAGGTTATCGCTGACGGCGAGAGTCATGATCCCTTCATCGCCTGGCCGCAGGATTTGCCGGTCGGAACTTACCGGCTGCATCTGGCGGATTCCTCCGGTTCGGAGGAGGTCCCCCTGATCGTTGCACCGCGGCGGGCCTTCGATGGCGATTTCGACCGCGGCTGGTTATTGGCCGTGCAGCTCTACGGCGTCCGTTCGGTACGCAACTGGGGCATGGGCGATTTTACCGACCTGGAAGGGCTGATCGAGCTTGCCAATGCCTTGGGAGCCGATGGAGTCGGTTTGAACCCGCTGCATGTGCTGTTCGATGACCGGCCCGGCGATTGCAGCCCCTATTCGCCGAACAGCCGGCTGTTCCTGAATGCGCTCTATATCGATGTTGCGAAAATCCCTGAATTTTCCACGGAGGCTTTTTCCGAGGCCGACGAAACGACGCCTAGGCTCCGGCAGACCCCCGCTGTGGACTATGTCGCTGTTGCCGAATTGAAATGGCGCGCGCTGCGATCGGCGTTCAAGGAGTTCTGCGCCGAGGCGAAGTCCGTCCGCAAGGAGGATTTTGCGAAATTCCGAGGCGAGCGCGCCTCCTTACTGTCGCGTTTCGCCTGCTTTGAGGTGCTGCGGCGCCGCTTCAACAAGCCGTGGTGGGAGTGGCCGGAGGAATGGCGGCGCCCGGATGACGATCAATGCGCCAAATTGCGCGCCGGCCCCGACAAGCGCGAGGTCGAGTTCGTGGAATTCGTGCAATGGACCGCCGACCAGCAATTGCGGTCCTGCAAGGAGCTTGCTGATCGTCTCGGCATGAAGGTCGGCCTGTATCTCGATGTCGCGGTGGGGGTGCAATGCGATGGATTCGACGCCTGGAACGAGCAGGCGGCAATCTCGCGCCATCTCGCCGTCGGCGCGCCGCCGGATCCGTTGAATACGCTCGGCCAGAACTGGGGCCTTGCGGGATTCAATGCGGCCGGTCTTGAAATGCGATCCTTTGAGCCGTTTCGCCAGATGCTGCAGGCTTCGATGCGCCACGCCGGCGCGATCCGGCTCGATCACGTGCTGGGCTTGAAGCGGCTTTATCTGGTGCCGCACGGCTTTGCCCCCGATAGCGGCGTCTATGTGCAGATGCCGTTCGAGGCGCTGCTCGCCGTGACCGCGCAGGAAAGCGTGGCGCATCGCTGCATCGTGATCGGCGAAGACCTGGGTACCGTGCCGCAAGGCTTTCGCGAGCAGATGGCCGATTGGGGCATCTGGTCCTATCTGGTGATGATGTTCGAGCGTGACGACCATGGCCGCTTCCGCGGCCTCGATCATTACGCCGCAAATGCGCTCGTCACCTTCAATACCCACGACCTCTCGAGCTACGCCGGCTGGCGCTCCTTCGCCGATCTGAAGCTGAAGCGGTCGCTTGGGATCGATCCCGGCGAAAGCGATGATGCGCGCTGGCATGCACTGACCATGCTGAACGACGTGTTGCGGCACCACGGCATCGAGCGCCATGATCTCAACGCGGTCGTGAGCTTTCTGTCGCGGACCAAATCCCGGCTGCTCGCGATATCGCTGGAGGATCTGCTCGGCGTAGTCGAGCAGCCCAATATCCCCGGCACCGTCAACGAGCATGCGAACTGGCGACAGCGGTTGCCGCTCGCCGTTGACGAAATCGCAGACGCCATCGATGTCGGCGCGCTCAAGGCAGCGACAGGAGAGCGCACGCGCAAGACGAATTGAGGGGCAGGCATTTTCAACGGGCAGAGGCAGAGTGTCCTGCAGAATTGAAGACTATGGGCTGATCGGCGATTGCGAGACCGCGGCACTGGTCGGCCGTGATGGATCGATCGACTGGCTGTGCTGGCCCGCCTTTGATTCCGATGCCTGTTTCGCAGCCTTGCTGGGCACGAACAGGAACGGCCGCTGGCTGATCGCGCCCGCCGACGAGATCAAAAGATCCTCCCGCCGCTACTGGGACAACACGCTGATCCTGGAGACGCGGTTTGAAACCGAAAACGGCGTCGTCGCACTGATCGATTTCATGCCCCCGCGCGGCAAGGCCTCCGACGTGGTGCGGCTGGTGCGGGGCGTCTTGGGCAAAGTGAAGCTGCACATGCAGCTCGTGATCCGCTTTGATTTCGGCATCGACATTCCCTGGGTCAGGCGAACCGAAGATGGCGCACTGCTGGCGATCGCGGGGCAGGACATGACCGTGCTGCGGACGCCGGTCGAAACCCGCGGCGAGGACTTGACCACGGTTGCCGATTTCGAGGTGAGCGAAGGCGAGACGGTACCCTTTGTGCTCACCTATGGGCCTTCGCATCTGCCGCTTCCGGAGCCGATCAACCCGGCGCAGGCCTTGGAGGATACCGAAGATTATTGGACTGAATGGAGTAGCCGCTGCACCTACGAAGGCGACAGTCGTGACCTGGTGATGCGATCGCTGATCACGCTGAAGGCGCTGACCTATGCGCCGACCGGCGGCATCGTTGCAGCGCCCACGACCTCGCTGCCGGAGAAGTTGGGCGGCACGCGCAACTGGGATTATCGTTTTTGCTGGCTGCGCGACGCCACCTTTACGCTGCTGGCACTGATGAACTCCGGCTATACCGAGGAAGCTTCCGCCTGGCACAATTGGCTGCTGCGCGCCGCGGCCGGTTGGCCTGCGAACATGCAGATCATGTACGGCATTATGGGCCAGCCGCGCCTGTTGGAATGGGAGGCCGGCTGGTTGGCGGGTTACGAAGGTGCGCAGCCGGTTCGGGTCGGCAATGCCGCACACGCCCAGCTGCAGCTCGATGTCTACGGCGAACTGATCGATGCGTTTCACCAGGCCCGCGTGGCTGAGCTGAAACTTGACGACGAAAGCTGGGCACTGGAACGCGCGGTGATCGAACATCTGTCTGAAGTATGGGACCAGCCGGATCACGGCATCTGGGAGCGCCGCGGCGAGGGCAAGCACTATGTCTCGTCCAAAGTCATGACCTGGGTGGCGTTCGACCGCGGCATCAAAAGCGCCGAAAGATTCGGACTTGACGCACCGCTCGATCGCTGGCGGAGATTGCGCGATACGATTTGTCGCGATGTCTGCGAAAACGGCTTTGATTCCAGGCAGAACGCTTTCGTTGAATCCTATGGTTCGCAGATGCTCGATGCCAGCGTCCTGCTGCTGCCGGCGGTGGGTTTCCTTTCGGCCTCGGACCCGCGCGTTCGCGGCACCGTCGCGGCGATCGAGAAATATATGATGCGAGACGGCTTTGTGCTGCGGCACGACCCGCGCGAAGCCTCGCCCGAGGAGCAGCCGATCGAAGGCGCGTTTCTTGCCTGCAGCCTGTGGCTTGCCGACGCCTATGTGCTCGCAGGCGAGGTCGCCAAGGCCCAGGTGTTGTTCGATCGCGTCGTCGCGGTGGCCAACGATCTCGGACTGTTGGCGGAGGAATTCGATCCCGGCGCGGGACGCCAGACCGGCAATTTCCCGCAGGCGCTGACGCATATTGCGCTGGTCAATACCGCGCACAATCTGAGCGACGCCAAAAAGCCGGTCGAAAAGCCGGCGATGCAGCGCTCGGCATAATTGGATCCCAACCAATTGCCCGAAAGGCCCGGTCGCGGCGTTCGCCCTGGGAGGACCGGGCGGCGGCGCGCCCGTGGCGTCCGGCCTCGATTCCCACGCAAGGAACTTGCCAGGCGGGACTTTATTGTTGTTGTAGGTCTTTGCTGGAGGGTTGCCGGATGATCCGCTCGTCCGTTGCGGCCATCATTTTGGGCTGGCTGGTATTTCCGGCGGCGGCAGCCAGGCTCGATGCGACGGCAGTTAACAACGCTGGGTTTCCGACCAGGCCTGCGCCCGAGGACAAGATCGATGCGGCGGTCGTAAAGGCCCAGATTTTGCTGGATCGGGCGCAATTCTCGCCAGGGGAAATCGACGGCAAGCTCGGTGAAAATGCCCAAAAAGCGCTGCGCGCCTTTGCCGAGGCGAAGGGCTTGGCGGCCGACAAGGCGCTCACGCCGGAAATCTGGACGGCACTAATGAGCACAAGCAACGATCCTGCGATTACCGAGTACACGATCTCTGAAAACGACGTGAAGGGACCTTTCCTGAGAAAGCTTCCCAAGAAAATGGAGGATATGAAAACTCTCAAGGCGCTCGATTACACCAGCCCGCGTGAAGCCATCGCCGAGAAATTTCATATGAGCGAAGCGCTGCTGTCGGCGCTCAATCCCGGAAAGAAATTCGATTCTGCCGGCGAAACCCTTTTTGTGGCCGGCGTGCTCAACAAGCCAACCAAATTGACGGTCAATCGGATCGAAATCGATGCGTCGCGTCAGACCGTGGAGGCGTTCGATCGGTCGGGCGCGCTGGTCGCCTTCTTTCCGGCAACCGTCGGCAGCGAGGAGAAGCCTTCGCCGATTGGCAGTTTCAAGGTCGTCTCGGTCGATCGCAACCCGACCTATCGCTACAATCCGGACTACAAATTCAAAGGCGTCAAATCGAAAAGACCTTTCACCATCAAACCGGGTCCGAACAACCCGGTGGGACTGTACTGGATTGGGCTGTCAGCGAAGGGATACGGCATCCACGGCACGGCAGATCCCTCCAAAGTCAGCAAGGCCGAATCTCACGGGTGCGTTCGGCTGACGAACTGGGACGCGGGGCTGTTGGCCGGCAGCATCAAAAAGGGAACGCCGGTCGTGTTCGTCGGCGAGCCGCAAGGCGACCGAAAGAGCTGAACGACGCGCCGAACCGAGGCGGCCAAAATAGGCCGCTTCGGCATTCCAAGGCGAGCCGCAAAGATTGGTTAGCTCGCCGCATTATTCCTCAAAATCATGTCGATCGCCTTGGCAAAACCTTCGTCTTCATTCGACGCCGTCGCATCCGTCGCCTGCTTCCTGACGTCGTCGGTGGCGTTGCCCATTGCGATTGAGATGCCGCTCTTTTTGAACATGGCGAGATCGTTCTGCATGTCGCCAATGGTCGCGACCGCTTCGGTCGAAATTCCGAGCCGTTTGGCCATCGCGTCCACGAACGTGCCCTTGTCGTGACCGGGCGGGGTGATGTCGAGGTAATAGGTCTGGGAGCGGACCGCGGTTGCCTGCGTGCCGACGGCTTGCTGCATCGCGGCTTCGCAGCGTTGCAGCAACGCCGGGTCTGAACTCGAGCCGACGATCTTGCAGCCGCTCGCGAGGTAAGGCGCGAAATCCGCAACGATCGTGGGATCGTGCTTGATCGCGCGCTTCTCGTGGGCGACATATTCGCCGTCGGGGGTGCGCGTCAGCCACTTCTCGTTGGTGAACAGCCAGATGTCGACGCCGAATTCGTCGAGCAAATCGAGGCTGCGTTGCACCACGGCAGCTGGAATCAAATGCTGTTCGATCGGCCTTAGCCCGGCGTCGACGATCGAACTGCCGTTGAAGGCGCCGATGGGCAGGGTGATCGCCAGCGGCTCGATCAAAAATCCCATGCCGATGCTCGGCCGGCTGGAGACGATGGTGAAGCCGATGCCGGCCCCATGCAACCGCCGCGCCGCGGCCTTGGCGCCGTCGGTCAGGGTCTTGTCTTTGGTCAGTAGCGTGCCGTCGACGTCGGATACCACCAGCGCGATGCGGGTCATGAAAGCTTCCTGCGTGTCGCGCCGCGATCGACGTGATCGAGCTTCAGTTGGCGCACGATGTCATCGATGATGGTCTCGACCGAAGCATCGATCGACACCGTCACGGGGCGCTCGCTTTGGTCCGGCGGCTCCAGCGTCTTGAACTGGCTGTCTAAAAGCCCGGCCGGCATGAAGTGGCCTTTGCGCATGGTGAGGCGGTGCGCGATCAAGGCTTGCGCGCCCTTGAGGAAAATAATGCGGACGTCACTGCGTCCATGCACCAGGATGTCGCGATAGGCATGCTTGAGCGCGGAGCAGGCGATCACCGCGCGCTCGCCGGCCTTGCAGACCCGGTCGATCTCCCCGGCAATCGCCTGCAGCCAGGGCCGGCGATCCTCGTCGGTCAGCGGGTGTCCGGCGCGCATCTTGGCGACGTTGCTTGCGGAGTGAAACTTGTCGCCGTCCTCGTAGCGCCAGCCGAGCCGCTCCGCCAGTTTCTGCGCAATCGTGCTTTTGCCGGAGCCGGAAACGCCCATCACGACCAGCGCGCACGGTATTTCCTCAAGCTCATCGGCCACGAAAAGCCTCCGGGAGCGCGGCCGCGTCCACGAGCCAGATGGTCTCGCCGATCGAGGTTGCGCGGGCAGCCGGCAGGTTCTCGCCATCAAGCACGCGCGTCAAGATCGCGCGCTTGTCTGATCCTGCGACCTCGAACAGCATTTCGCGGCAGGAGGCGAGCGCGGGCAGGGTCAGCGTCACCCGCGGCACCAGGGGGGCGACATGGGCGTGCGGCACGCCGACCACCCAGCGTTCAGTTTCCGCCAGCGCCGGGTAATCGGGAAAGATCGACGCGGTATGGCCGTCGGGCCCGACCCCCATCAGCACCACATCGAACAGCGGCCGTGCAGGATCGAGCCGCTCCAAACCATAGAAGGCGTTCAGCTCGCGCGCGTAATGCTCGGCGCTTTCGTCGGGGTTGGCGGCACCGGTCGGAATAGGATGGATATTGCAAGCGGGCGCGAAGCGATCGAGAAAGATGCCGCGTGCCATCGCCATGTTGTTGCGGGAGTCGCCCGGCGGGACGAAGCGCTCATCCCCGATGAACCAATGCACGCGGTCGAAAGGAATCCGTTTGTTGTAGGCATCGGTTGCCAATAATGCGTAGAGCTGTTTCGGGCTCGACCCGCCGGTGAGGCAGATCGCGACGCGGCCGTCGTTCGCCGCGATCCTCGCCATGAGACGGTCCGCAGCGGTCTTTGCGAGCTCCGCCGGATCGGCGACGGTTACGATTTTTCGCTGGTCCTGCACGATCATTGTCAGGTCAGCTTGCGCCAGCTTCGGCCATCGTGGGCCAGCAATTCGTCGGCTTCTTCGGGGCCTTCGGTGCCGGCGTCGTAAATCTTGAGTCCCTTGGCACCAGCGTTGTGCCAGGCATTGAGGAACGGCTGCACCGCCTGCCAGCCAGCCTCGACGCTGTCGGCGCGCTGAAACAAGATGTTGTCGCCGATCATGCAATCATAGATCAGCGTCTCGTAGCCGGTAGCCGGCTCGGCCTTGAAGTAGTCCTTGTAGCGGAACTTCATCTCGACGCCGTCGATGTTGATCGAAGGGCCTGGTACTTTGGTATTGAACTGCAGTTCGATGCCTTCGGTCGGCTCGGTAGAGATGACGAGATAATTCTGCGACAGCCGGTCGATTGGGGTGTCGCGGAACATCGCGAAGGGCGCCTGCTTGAACTTGATCGCGATTTCGGTGCGCTTGATGCCGAGCGCCTTGCCGGTGCGCAGGTAAAACGGCACGCCGGCCCAGCGCCAATTGTCGATTGTGAGTTTCAGCGCGGCGTAGGTTTCCGTGGTGCTGCCGGCCTTGACGTCTTCGGTCTTGCGATAATCCTCGATTTCGGTGTCGCCGATCCTGCCGCCGCGATATTGCCCGCGCACGGAATTATGCAGCGCCTCCTGTTCGCTCTGGGTTTGGATCGCCGCCAACACATCGGCTTTCTCCGAACGCACCGAGTGCGCATCGAACCGGATCGGCGGCTCCATGGCGACCAGCGACAACAGTTGAAACAGGTGGTTCGGCACCATGTCGCGCAGCGCACCGGTCGAATCGTAGAAGCTGCCGCGGTGACCGACGCCGAGCTTCTCGTCGACCGTGATTTGTATGTGGTCGATGTGATTGCGATTCCAGATCGGCTCGAACATGCCGTTGGCGAAGCGCAGCACCAGGATATTCTGGACGGTCTCTTTGCCGAGGTAATGATCGATCCGATAGATCTGATGTTCATCCATGAGTTTTTGCAGCTCGCTGTTCAGCGCTTTTGCTGACGCGAGATCGGTTCCGAACGGCTTTTCGACCACCAGCCGCCGCCATGCACCGTCCTGCTCCTTCAATAAGCCAACGCGGCCGAGCTCGCGGGCGATCGGCGCGAAGGCGCCGGGCGGCGTCGCCAGATAAAACAGCCGGTTACCGCCGGTCGTGCGCGCGACCTCCAGTCTCTCAAGTTGGGCTTTAAGATGATCAAACGAGGACGGATCCTTCGGGTCGGCCTCAATGCAGGTGACGCATTCCAACAAGCGCTTGGCGAGCGCTTCGTCGACCTTGCGGGTCGCGAATTGGCGCAAGCCCTTCATCAGACTGTCGGTCAGCTCGGTGCTCGACATCCCTTTGCGGGCAACCCCAACGATGCAGAATTTCTCCGGCAAAAGGTTAGTCGCTGCGAGATTATAAAGGGCGGGAATCACCAGCCGATGCGCGAGATCGCCTGTAACGCCGAAAATGATGAAGGAGCAGGGATCGGGCTTTTGACCGTTCGCCATCGGCTGTCAGGCCTTCTTGTTGAGCGGCGGTTCGCGGTGGCCGCCGAACCCAGCACGCATCGCAGAGAGAATTTTTTCCGCGAACGTATGTTCCTTGCGCGAGCGAAAGCGCGCGAACAGGGCCGCGGTCAGCACTTCCGCCGGAACGGCTTCGTCGATCGCGGCGTTCACTGTCCAGCGGCCCTCGCCGGAATCTTCCACAAATCCTGAATAATTATCCAGCGACCGATTTTCCGCGAGCGCAGACGCCGTGAGATCGAGCAGCCATGACGGGATGACGCTGCCGCGCCGCCACGCTTCCGCAATGTCGGCGATGTCTAGATCGAAACGATGTTCCGACGGCAGCGCCTCGCTATTGGCGTTCTTGAGGATGTCAAACCCTTCGGCATAGGCCTGCATCAGGCCGTATTCGATGCCGTTATGGATCATCTTGACAAAATGCCCGGCGCCGACGGGGCCGGCGTGAATATAGCCTTGCTCGATCCTGGCATCGCG
Organism: Alphaproteobacteria bacterium; assembly: GCA_005884765.1. GTDB lineage: Bacteria > Pseudomonadota > Alphaproteobacteria > Rhizobiales > Xanthobacteraceae > Bradyrhizobium. The sequence goes on along the minus strand of VAZV01000164.1, from coordinate 8,516 downwards.
TCCCTCGCGCCCGGGGGTGCGCGGGATATCGCCGATGCCCGGCGCGAGCGCGGCGAAGATCGGATCGAGCCGGTCGACCACCGCCTTGTCGCCGCCGATCATCATGCAATAGCCCCGCTCGATACCCCAAACGCCGCCCGAGGTGCCGACGTCGACATAATGGATGCCGCGATCTCTCAGCGTCTTGCCGCGGCGGACGTCGTCCTGCCAAAAGGTGTTGCCGCCATCGATGATGACGTCGCCGGTCTGCATCAATTTGGCGAGCGTCTCGATCGTCGCTTCCGTGATCTTGCCCGCCGGCAGCATCACCCAGGCCGTGCGCGGCTTTGCGAGCCTGGTGACGAAATCCTCCAGCGCGTTGCTGGCGATGGCGCCGTCGGCGGCAAGGCCCGCGACAGCCTTCGGGTCCTTGTCGTAGACGACCGCCTGATGTCCCGATCGCATCAGCCGGCGGACGATATTGCCGCCCATCCGCCCCAAGCCGATCATGCCGAGCTGCATTTTGAAATCCTTTTTGTGAGCATGATCTGATCCGAAAACCGGTGTCCACTTTTCGGGATCATGCTCTAATTCAACGCCTCGGTGATCGCTTCATCGAGCATCTTCAGTCCCGATCTGAGATCGCCTTTCAGATGCACGCGCAATGCGCGCCGGCCGCGCTCGGTCAGCACGTCGAAATCGCCGCGCGCTTGCGCCGCCTTGATCACCCCGAAACTCGCCTTCTGGCCGGGGACCGGCAGGTCTTTGGTGTCATCGGCGGTGATTTGCAGAAATACGCCGCTGTCGGGACCGCCCTTATAGGCCTGGCCGGTGGAATGCAGGAAGCGCGGTCCGAATTCGGCGCAGGTCGCGACACGGCGCCTGTCGCGCACCTTGAGCCGCATGTCTTGCAGCGCATCGATATGCGCGTGATCGCGCGCGATATAGGCGAGCAGCGCCACATAGTCGTCCGCACCGGAACGGCTGAGATGCGCTTTGATCCAGGAGCCGAGGTTGCCGTCGGCTCCTGCCCTGCGCAAGTCGGCGGCGTTGTGGTCATCCGTGTAGAGATCTGCCTCCGTAGAGGCCATCACAGGCTTTTCGGCCGGCAGCGCGCCGGTTCTTTCGAACGCCGCAGTCAGTTCGCGGGTCTTGATCTTGGCGTCCTCGACGTCAGGCTGATTGAACGGGTTGATGCCGAGGATCGAGCCCGCGACCGCGGTCGCCATCTCGAACCGGAAGAATTCCTGGCCGATGTGATCGATCGAGTGCATGACGATGCGCACGACAGGGTGGCCGGCAGCTTCAAGAGCCTCGAGCTTCTCCTCATGCGCAGCGTCGCTTTCGTCTTGGGTGCGGATATCGATGAAGAAGCGATCGTTGCCGTAAGTTTCGGGATCACCCAGCGGCTCGCCATCGATCGGGATCAGGCCCTTGCCCTCTTTGCCGGTGGATTCCGCGATCAACTGCTCGGCCCAGGCGCCGAAATCGGCAATCTTCTTCGATGACGAGATCGTCACCTTGTCGCGACCTTCGAGGCCGGCAAGCCCCATCGCAAGGCCAAGCCGGACCCCCGGATTTTCATGCGGCGGCACGTCCGCCCCGCAGGAGCGAACCATGGCGAGCGTATGCTTGATCAGCGTGCCGACGTTGATGCCGGCGGCCGCGGCCGGTACCAGTCCGAACGGCGACAGCACGGAGTAGCGTCCGCCGATGGAGGGTTCGCCGTGGAAGATCCGCGCGAAGCCTTGTTTGGTCGCCACCTTCTCCAGCGACGAGCCGGGGTCGGTCACCGCGATGAAGCGATGTCCGGCCTTGCCGGCGCCGATCGTCTTGGCGACGCGATCGAAGAAATAGTCCTTCATCGCGTTGGGCTCGGTGGTGCCGCCGGATTTGCTGGAGACGATGAACAGAGTTTTGGCGATATCGACGGCTTTTTCCATCGCGCGGACCTGTACGGGATCGGTCGAATCCAGCACGTGCAATTTCGGGAAGCCGGGTTTCTTCGCAAAAGTTTCCGCCAGCACCTCGGGGCCCAGGCTCGATCCGCCCATGCCGAGCACGACGGCGTCGGTGAAGGACTGCCCCTTCACGCGCCGCGCAAAGTCCTCGTAATCGGCGATATCGGCGTTGCCTGCGCTGTCCAGCCAGCCCAGCCATTTGTCCTCATCCTCGCCGGTCCAGACCGATTTGTCCTTGCGCCACAGCCTTCGGACTTTCGCCGATGCGCGCCATTCCTCGACGCCCTTGTCGACGGCTTTTCCGAGCTTGGCGCCAAGGGCGAGATTCTGCTGGTCGATACTGCCGCCGAGCACGGTTGCGCGCTTATGGGCGACCGCGCCATAGAGCTTGTCGGCCGCGTCGGCAAATAGCTTGACGCCGTCCTTGACCAGTTCGGCCGTGATGGCGTCGAGCGAGATGCCGGACCGCGCGAGTTCTTCGAGCACGCCGCGCGCATCCTCGATATTCTCCTCGAGGCTGTCGCGCAGCTTGCCATGATCGCGGAATGCCTCCAGCGTTGCGGGCGGCATGGTATTGACGGTGTTGGGACCGATCAGCTCCTCGACATAGAGCACGTCGCTATAGTCTTTGTTCTTGGTGCCGGTCGAGGCCCACAACAGCCGTTGCGGCTTGGCACCTTTGGCGGCCAGCTTCTCCCAACGCGTCCCCGAAAACAGACGCTTGTACTCCTGGTAGGCGAGCTTGGCGTTGGCAACCGCGACTTTGCCTTTCAGGGAAGCCAGGCGTTCCTTCTCGGTCGGGTCGTTGGCTTTCGCAATTCTGTCGTCGAGCTCCTTGTCGGCCATCGTATCGATGCGGCTGACGAAGAAGCTTGCAACGCTTGCGACGTGAGACGGATCGCCGCCCTTGGCGAGGTATTTTTCCAGGCCCGAAAGATAGGCTTCAGCAACCTGCAGATAGACATCTTGAGAGAACAACAGCGTGATGTTGATGTTGATGCCTTCGCCAATCAGATGCTGGATTGCCGGCAAGCCCTCCGGCGTTGCCGGCACCTTGACCATGAGATTCTTGCGCTTGACGTCCTTCCAGAGCCGCTCAGCTTCGGCGATCGAACGCTTGGTGTCCATCGCCAGATAAGGCGACACCTCCAGGCTGACGAAGCCATCCTCGCCTTGGAGATCGTCGTAGACCGGCCGCAATACGTCGGCCGCGTGCTGGATGTCTTCAACGGCGAGCTGCTCGAACAGCTCGGCGACCGGGCGATCGCCGCGTTTCAGGGCCTGTCCGACCGCGCTGTCATATTCATCGGAACTGCCGATCGCCTTTTCGAAGATCGACGGATTTGACGTGACCCCTTTGACGCCATCGGTATCGATCAGCTTTTTCAGCTCACCTTTGGCGACGAAGCCGCGGGCCAGGAAATCCAGCCAGACCGCCTGACCGTGGTTTTCAAGTGCTTTGACGGGGTTCATGATGCCTGTTTTCTGTTTGAGCCTGTCCAATCGAAGGTTCCAGCATCCGGCGGGATACTCGAGAATGTCAACGCGTCGGTCGCAGGGGCCCTGGCGATGGAAATAGACGCCTCCCAAGGGTAACGCCATTCACGACATGTCGATCCGGAGAGGGCCGAGGCTTATGGACGGATGGGCCCGACCGGATCGTGTGCCTGGGGGTCAGTATAGCCGCCCGGCTTGCTCGGAAATACGACCAATTGACAGCAAGTCAGTGGCACCCAACCGGGCGCGAATCACGTAGAATCAACGGCGACGGTTGGGTGACGAGGAGGCGCGGTGGTCCCGAACCATGAATCCTGAATTGGCCGACGATGTCGAGATCGGGTGTTCGAGTTGGTGGATGCCAGCCTTGACCGGGTCGGCTACGGCGTCCTCGGCCGCTATCAAGTGCGAGATCAAGTGCGCGGTCTACACGTCGCCGATGAATTCATCCGTGGGGATTGGGTTGCCGACGTGTTCGTCCGCGAGTGTTGCCGGCTAAAATTTGTAGCATCGAAGATAACGCCGGCGCCGCGCGGCAGTTCTGGCGGCGCGTTGTCGCATGGCGCGCAGTGCTTGAGGGCGACGAAGCAGTTCGATCACGGTCTTTTGCGGCCTGGTTCCACGTCTTGTGAAATGTTGCGGCTTGGCTACATCACGGAAAAATCACAACTCGTACCACCTTTTAGCTCAAGAATTGGGCAAACTGCCTGTTCGTAACCCAGCTGGTGCCTGCGTTGTGCATTGCGTCAGAGACATAGCAGAGTGTCCAATCGATCCATCGTGCTGATGCTGATTCGAGGAACGCTTCGGCGGTTCGGCTCGTTTCAGTAATGCGGCCGGACCAAATGCGGAGAGGGATCATGTACAACGATTCTCTATTCAATGCGTTCGCTCGGTCCTTCGAAGCCCGAAGCCAGAGCGACATGTCGATGGCGGAATATCTGGAATCGTGTCGAAGCGATCCGATGCGATATGCCAACGCGGCCGAACGACTACTAGCTGCCATCGGTGAGCCTCAGATGATCGACACGGCCAAGGACCCACGCCTTGGCCGTATCTTTTTGAACCGGACGATGCGCACCTATCCGGCGTTCGCGGGCTTCTATGGCATGGAGGAAACGATCGAGCGCATCGTCGGCTTCTTCCGCCATGCGGCGCAAGGGCTGGAGGAGCGCAAACAGATCCTCTATCTGCTTGGCCCGGTGGGCGGCGGAAAGTCGTCATTGGCCGAGCGCCTCAAATCGCTGATGGAGGTCCATCCCATCTATGTGCTGAAGGCCGGCGACGAGCTCAGTCCAGTGTTCGAGTCCCCGCTCAGCCTGTTCGATCCGGAGCAGCTCGGCCCGATGCTCGAAGAGAAGTACGGCATCCCGCGCCGGCGCCTGAGTGGGCTGATGAGTCCGTGGTGCTACAAGCGGCTCGAAGCTTTCGGAGGCGATATTTCGCGATTCCGCGTCGCCAAGATTCAACCCTCGCGGCTGCGGCAGATCGCGGTTGCGAAAACCGAGCCCGGCGACGAGAACAATCAGGACATCTCCTCGCTGGTCGGCAAGGTCGACATTCGCAAGCTGGAAACGTTCGCCCAGAACGACCCCGATGCCTACACCTATTCCGGCGGCTTGAACCGCGCCAACCAGGGCATCCTCGAATTCGTCGAGATGTTCAAGGCGCCGATCAAGATGCTGCATCCGCTGCTAACGGCGACGCAGGAGAGCAACTACATCGGCACTGAGAATATCGGCGCAATCCCCTTCACCGGCGTCGTCCTCGCGCATTCGAACGAATCCGAATGGCAAAGCTTCAAGGCCAACAAAAACAATGAAGCCTTCATCGATCGCATCTGCGTCATCAAGGTGCCCTACTGCCTGCGGGTCACCGAGGAGCAGAAGATCTACGAGAAGCTCATTTCCGGATCCGAACTTGCAACCGCGCCTTGCGCACCGGCGACGCTGGAGACATTGGCGCGCTTCTCGGTGATGTCGCGCTTGCGCAGGCACGAGAACTCGACGGTGTTTGCGAAGATGCGGGTCTATGATGGTGAAAGCCTGAAGGAATCCGATCCCAAGGCCCGCAGCGTTCAGGAATACAAGGATGCCGCCGGCGTCGACGAAGGCATGGATGGTGCCTCGACCCGTTTTGCCTTCAAGGTCCTGGCGGCAACGTTCAACCATGACACCGCTGAGCTGGGTGCGGATCCCGTCCATCTGATGTATGTGCTTGAACAGTCAATCCGCCGCGAGCAGCTCTCCGACGAAGTCGAAAAGCGCTACCTTGAATTCATCAAAGCCGAGCTGGTGCCGCGCTATGCGGAATTCATCGGCCACGAGATTCAGAAAGCCTATCTCGAATCCTATTCCGATTACGGTCAGAACCTGTTCGATCGCTACGTCGATTATGCCGATGCCTGGATCGAGGACCAGGACTTCAAGGATCCCGACACCGGCCAGATGCTCGATCGCGAACTCCTCAACCAGGAGCTCACCAAGATCGAAAAGCCCGCCGGGATCGCAAATCCAAAGGACTTCCGCAACGAAGTGGTCAAGTTCTCCTTGAGGTCGCGGGCCCAGAACGGCGGAAGGAACCCGAGCTGGACCTCTTACGAGAAAATCCGCGAAGTCATCGAAAAGCGGATATTCTCGCAGGTCGAAGACCTGCTTCCGGTGATCTCGTTCGGCACGAAGAAGGACGGCGAGACCGAGAAGAAGCACGACGATTTCGTCGCGCGCATGGTCGGCCGCGGCTATACCGAGCGTCAGGTTCGCAGGCTGGTCGAATGGTACATGCGCGTGAAGCAAGCCGGCTGAGGAGGCGTATGCAACGGTGATCATGCACATCATTGACAGGCGGCTCAATCCGGGCAGCAAGAGTCTTGAGAATCGTCAGCGGTTCTTGCGTCGTGCCAAAGCGCTTGTTCGAGGTGCGGTCAAGAAATCGTCGCAGGACCGGGACATCAAGGATGTGCTGGAGGGCGGAGAAGTCAGCATTCCGCTCGACGGCATGAATGAGCCGCGCTTTCGCCGCGAGGGCGGCACGCGCGACATGGTGCTTCCTGGAAACAAGAAGTTCGTCGAAGGTGACATCCTGCCGCGTTCCGGCGAAAAAAGCGGCGGCAAGCCGCGCGATCCGGGCGAAGGCGACAGCGAAGATGCGTTTCGGTTCGTGCTGAGCCGGGACGAATTCGTCGACCTGTTCCTCGACGACCTGGAGCTGCCGGACCTCGCCAAGCGGAAATTGGCCGAAGCGGAGAGTGAAGGCGTCCAGCGGGCCGGTTATGCGACTTCCGGCTCGCCGGCGAATATTTCGATCAGCCGCACCGCGAGCCGCGCGCTGGCGCGTCGCGTCGCGTTGCGGCGGCCGCGGCTGGCAGCGATTGAGAAGCTGGAATCGGAGCTTGCGGAGTGCAACGAAGCACGCCGCGCTGAATTGATCGCCGAGCTCGAGGCCCTCAAGGCAAAGGCCCGCCGGATTCCCTACATCGATCCGATCGATATCCGGTATCGCCGTTTCGAAACCGTGCCAAAGCCGGTGGCGCAGGCCGTGATGTTCTGTCTGATGGACGTTTCCGGCTCGATGTCGGAGCACATGAAGGACCTGGCCAAGCGCTTCTACATGCTGCTCTACGTGTTTCTGAAGCGGCGCTATCGCCACGTCGAAATCGTCTTCATCCGCCACACCGACCGGGCGGAGGAGGTCGACGAGGAGACGTTCTTTCACGGACCGGCGTCGGGCGGCACGCTGGTGTCGAGCGCCCTGCAGGCGATGCACGATATCGTCAGGTCGCGGTTTCGCCCGGCGGACTGGAACATCTATGCGGCCCAGGCCTCCGACGGCGATAACTCGATTTCGGATGGAGAGGTCGCAGGGAGGCTGCTGACGGATATGATCCTGCCGGTCAGTCAGTTCTTCGCCTATCTGGAGGTCGGCGAGGCCGGCGGATACACGTTCGACATGCCGGATTCCGCGCTTTGGACACTGTACGAACGCCTGCGCGCCGGCGGCGCGCCATTGTCGATGCGCAAGGTCAGCGAACGCAGCGAGATCTTTCCGGTCTTTCACGATCTGTTTCATCGCCGTGGTAAGCAGGAGAAAACCGCGCCATGACCGCGACTGCAGAACCACTGTTTCAAGGGGCGGATTGGGATTTCCTGACGCTGCAGCGTATCCACGATGCCTGCGAGGGAATTGCTCGATCCGAATTGGGGCTTGATGTCTATCCCAACCAGATCGAGGTCATTACCGCCGAGCAGATGCTGGATGCGTACTCTTCCGTCGGCATGCCCTTGTTCTACAAGCATTGGTCGTTCGGCAAGCACTTCGCCTTTCACGAGGCGTCCTACCGCAAGGGGCTGATGGGCCTCGCCTACGAGATCGTGATCAACTCTTCGCCGTGCATTTCCTACCTGATGGAGGAAAACACCGCGACCATGCAGGCGCTGGTGATTGCGCATGCGGCGTTCGGCCACAATCATTTCTTCAAGAACAATTATCTGTTCAAGCAATGGACCGACGCCAACGGCATTCTCGACTATCTCGAATTCGCCAAGACCTATGTGGCGCAGTGCGAGGAGCGCCAGGGCCGCCTCGCGGTCGAGCAGACGCTCGATGCCGCGCATGCGTTGATGTCGCACGGCATCGACCGTTACCCCGGCAAGAAGAAGCTCGACCTTGGTGCCGAGGAAAAGCGAGCCGGCAGGCGCCGTTTGCACGAGGAGGCCGCGTTCAACGATTTGTGGCGGACGGTTCCGACCGGGCCGGCAAAGAGCGACGCGATGCTGAACGTCGAGCGTCGCCGCAAATTGCTCGGATTGCCGCAGGAAAACCTGTTGTACTTCCTTGAGAAGACCGCGCCGCGCCTGCAGCCTTGGCAACGCGAACTGCTGCGGATCGTGCGGCACATCGCGCAGTATTTCTATCCGCAGAGCCAGACCAAGGTGATGAACGAGGGCACCGCGACCTACGTCCATTACCGCATCATGAAGCGGTTGCACGAACAGGGACGGATCTCCGACGGCAATTTCCTCGAATTCCTGCAGTCGCACACCAACGTCGTGTTCCAGCCGGATTTTGACGATCCGCGCT